>CBKZAG010000006.1:0-40600 GCA_966692625.1 uncultured Comamonadaceae bacterium | reverse complement strand
TGGGCAAACCACTTGCCGGTGCGGCCCATGCCGCACTGCACCTCGTCGATCATCAGCAGCCAGTCGTTGGCATCGCACAGGGCGCGCACCTGCTGCATGTAGTCGGGCGTCATGGGGTTGACCCCGCCTTCACCCTGGATGGCCTCGAAGAACACTGCCACCACGTTGGGGTTGTTGGCCGTGGCCTTGCGGATGGCTTCGATGTCGTTGAGCGGTACGCGGATGAAGCCCTCCACCAGCGGGCCAAAACCAGCCTGCACCTTGGGGTTGCCAGTGGCGCTCAGCGTGGCGATGGAGCGGCCGTGGAAGGCCTTTTCGTACACCACGATCTGCGGGTTTTCAATGCCCTTGTCGTGGCCATACTTGCGGGCCAGCTTCAGCGCGGCTTCGTTGGCTTCCAGGCCGGTGGAGCAGAAGAACACGTTGCTCATGCCCGAACGTTCCACCAGCATGGCGGCAAGCTTTTCGGTCAGCGGGTTGTAGTAGTAGTTGCTGCAGTGGATCATCTTGGCGATCTGATCCTGCAGCGCGGGCACCAGCTTGGGGTGGGCGTGGCCCAGCGTGTTCACGGCAATGCCGCCCAGCGCGTCCAGGTACTGCTTGCCGTTCACGTCCCAGACGCGGCAGCCTCGGCCATGCGACAGCGCGATCGGCACGCGGCCGTAGGTGGTCATGACGTGGGGTTCAACCGGAGCGGCAATGCTGGACATGGCAGGCTTTCTGAAAGACAGTGGCACCGAAGTTAGCTTGGAAAAAAAGCGGCCCAACGCAAGGAGGGCCGTTGAATGCGCATTTTAGGCGCAGACTTTGCATGTTCTTTTGCGGGCAGTCCGCCACGCGTATGCCGGGTGGCGGGGGCAGGGTTTCTACTGGCTTCAAGTCTTATATAAGATATAATTCTTGGAGTGCCCCAGCGGCCTGGATGATTCCCAGGGTGGGCTGCCGTTTTCCCCAAGCAAAGGGCCTCTTATCCGATGGTCTCTCCCTCCGCCAAAGAAGTCTTCATCCAGGGCGTCACCCGCAACGGCAAGACCTTCCGCCCCAGCGACTGGGCAGAGCGTCTTGCAGGGGTGATGAGCCAGTTCCATCCCGGTGGCAGCATGCCGGGCGCCCACCTGTGCTATTCGCCCTGGTGCATTCCGCAGGTGATCAATGGCATCAAGTGCGTCGTGGTCAGCACCGCCCTGCGTGACTTCAACGTCATGGCCTGGGACTTCGTCATGAGCTTCGCCGAGGACAACGATCTGCAGATCGTCGAGGCCTGCCTGCTGCCCGACGAGCCGCGCAGCTGAATTTTCTCCAAACAAACAAAAAAGCCATCGATCTCTCGATGGCTTTTTGCTTTGTGCGTCTGTTTTGCTGGCAGCGCACCCGGTACAAACGGCGGGCCTGGGAGTGTGCCCGGGCCCGGGCTTGGTTTGTCGCTGTTTAAGCGGCGACGGCCAGGGCCTTGACCTTGGCGGACAGGCGGCTCTTGTCGCGAGCAGCCTTGTTCTTGTGGAAGATGCCCTTGTCGGCGATGGTGTCAACCACGGCCTGCATCTTGGCAAACAGTTCGGTGGCCTTGGCCTTGTCACCGGTCAGAACGGCTTTTTCAACGTTCTTGACAGCGGTGCGGTACTTGGAACGCAGCGAAGAGTTGGCTGCGTTCAGTTTCACGTCTTGACGAGCGCGCTTGCGGCCGGAGGCCAGGCGCGGGTTCTTTTTCTTGGGCTTGGTTGCCATGTTCAGTATTCCTTTGGGTTTGTGGATGTTGCCAGCAAAGCCGAGCATTATAGCGTTCGCTCAAACAATCAGCAAAGCTAGGATAAACCCCTTCATTTGACCTGGGTCAAGGCTGCGCCCGTAACGGGGCGCTAGCATCGGCCATCTTTTGTGAATGGGCCGTTCGTGGCCCCGTGTCCTGTCATGTCCAATTCCGCAGATTCCCGCCCGCAGGCAGACTCCGCAGTCCCTCAGCAGCCCATCGCCCCCGGCGCGCCCATGCCGCACCGCAAGGTGATACGCGGCTGGCTCACGCCCCTCGTGGAGCGCCAGGTGGCCATTGCCGTGGTGTTGCTGGTGCTTGATTGGGCCATCTTTGCATCCCTGATCGCTGGCACCGTGCTGGTTTCCGCCTGGTGGGCCAAGCTGCTGTGCGGTCTGGCCGCCGGCTTCATGATCGGCCGCCTGTTCATCATTGGCCATGACGCCTGCCACCAGAGCTACACGCCGCACCGCGGTCTCAACCGCCTTCTGGGGCGCATCGCCATGGTGCCGTCGCTCACGCCCTACAGCCTGTGGGACGTAGGCCACAACGTGGTGCACCATGGTTACACCAACCTCAAGGGGGTGGACTTTGTGTGGGCGCCGCTCACCAAGGATGAGTTCGAGGCGCTGTCGCCCGCACGCCGCCTGATGGAGCGCATCTACCGCAGTGGCTGGGGTCCGGCGCTGTACTACCTCATTGAAATGTGGTGGCTGCGCATGTTCTTCCCCCGCAAGTCCTACATGGGGACGCGCCGCTCCATCTTCATCTGGGACGGTGTTTTCGTGGCCGCCGTGGGCATTCTGTGGATCGCAGGCATGGCCTGGGCCGCCGCGGCTACCGGCCAGTCGGTCTGGCTGCAGGTGGTGATGGGCTTTGTCGTGCCCTTCCTGTTCTGGAACGCCATGATCGGTTTCGTGGTGTACGTGCACCATACCCACACTTCGGTGCAGTGGCACGACGACAAGCAGGCCTGGGCCAAGGCCGCGCCGTTCGTGTCCACCACCGTGCACCTGCAGTTCCCTTGGCGCGTTGGCGGCCTGCTGCACCACATCATGGAGCACACCGCCCACCACGTGGACATGAGCGTGCCGCTGTACAAGCTCAAGCAGGCGCAGAAGAAGCTGGAAGACATGTTGCCTGGGCGTATCATCATCCAGCGCTTCAGCTGGCGCTGGTACTTCCAGACGGCACGCAAGTGCAAGCTCTACGACTTCACGCGCCGCTGCTGGACGGATTTCCAAGGCAGGCCGACGAGTGTGCAGGCGCCTTCCTACGCCTGATGAACAACGGGGCCCGGGCGGCCCCGTTTTGCCTCGGGAACCCGGTGGCAGAGTGGTTGTCACACCATTTTCCGGCCAAGGTGCGACAATACGCGGTTAAATGACACAAGCATTCTCAGAACTATCGCTGGCGGAGCCGCTGGCACGTGCCGTGGCCGAAATGGGCTACACGGCCATGACGCCCATCCAGGCGCAGGCCATTCCGGTGGTGCTGCAAGGCCGTGACGTGATGGGCGCAGCCCAGACCGGCACCGGCAAAACGGCGGCATTCTCGCTGCCGCTGCTGCAGCGCCTGCTCAAGCACGCCAGTGCCTCCACTTCACCAGCACGTCACCCGGTGCGCGCCCTGGTGCTGTTGCCCACGCGTGAACTGGCCGACCAGGTGGCCCAGCAGATCGAGCTGTACGCCAAATACACCGACCTGCGCAGCACCGTGGTTTTTGGCGGCATGGACATGAAGCCCCAGACTGCCGAATTGAAGAAGGGCGTGGAAGTGCTGGTGGCCACGCCGGGCCGTCTGCTGGACCACATCGAAGCCAAGAACTGCGTGCTCAATCAGGTGGAATACGTGGTGCTGGACGAGGCCGACCGCATGCTGGACATCGGCTTCCTGCCCGATCTGCAGCGCATCCTGTCCTACCTGCCCAAGCAGCGCACCACGCTGCTGTTTTCGGCCACGTTCTCGCCCGAGATCAAGCGCCTGGCCAACAGCTACCTGCAAGATCCCGTCACCATCGAGGTGGCGCGCTCCAATGCCACCGCCTCCACGGTGGAGCAGCTTTTCTTCCGTGTGGACGACGACGACAAGCGCCAGGCGCTCAAGCAGCTGGTGCGCGAAAAGGGTGTGAAGCAGGCATTCGTGTTCGTCAACAGCAAGCTGGGCTGTGCCCGCCTGGCGCGTGCCCTGGAACGCGACGGCCTGAACACCGCTGCGCTGCACGGTGACAAGAGCCAGGACGAGCGCCTCAAGGCGCTGGACGCCTTCAAGAAGGGCGAGGTTGAACTGCTGATCTGCACCGACGTGGCTGCGCGCGGCCTGGACATCAAGGACGTGCCTGCGGTGTTCAACGTGGACATTCCTTTCAACGCCGAAGACTACGTGCACCGCATTGGCCGCACGGGCCGTGCAGGCGCATCGGGTTTGGCCATATCCTTCGTGGGTGGGCGCGACGCCAAACTGCTGGCCGACATTGAAAAGCTCATCGGCAAGAAGGCCGAAGTCGAGCCCATCGAGCTGGAAAGCGACCGTCGCCGTTTTGGTGGTGAACCCGGCCGCAGCAACGACGGCCAGCGCCTGTGGCACGACCAGCGTGGCCGCGAAGAGGTTGCACGTGCAGCCCGCGCCAGCCGACCGGCGCGCGCTCCGGCAGACCCGTTCTTCGACAAACCCTACGAGCCCACCCTGGCGGCTGACGCCAAGCCCGCCTGGGAGGCGAACGCCAAACCCGCCACCGTGCGCGGCTTGTCGCCTTACATCAAGACCAAGAAGAAGGTGGCAGCCCTGTTCAAGGCCACGCCGCCCGCCGAAGCGGTGGAGTGAGGCTACTTTCTCAAGCGCCTGGTTTTTGTGCCTGCGGGCACGCCACCTGAATGAACGCCAAAGACGCTGGCGCGTCGCTCTGTTCCGGCAGGCGCGCGGCGCTCAGGCAGCCGCCCCACACGCAGCCAGTGTCCAGCGCCAGCAGGTCGGGCCGGTGCACCAAACCCAATGTGGACCAGTGACCGAAGGCCACGGGCGTGCCCGCCGTGCGCCGCCCCGGCACGTCGAACCAGGGCATGAAGCCCGGTGGTGCAGCTGCCGCACTGTCCTTGGTGACAAACTCCATCACGCCGTCAGCGCTGCAAAAGCGCACTCGCGTCAGCGCGTTCACCACCACGCGCCAGCGGTCGGCGCCTTGCAGGCTGTCGTTCCACTGGTCGGGCAGGTTGCCGTACATGCGCAGCAGCCATTCGGCGCCATCGGGGCCGTTGAGCATGTGCGTCACCTCCTGGCCCAGGGCCACGGTCTGTTCGGCCGTCCACTGCGGCAGCACGCCCGCGTGCACCAGCAACCAGCCGCGCACCCGCAGCGCCAGCGGGCGTTGGCGCACCCAGCGCAGCAGTTCTTCGCGGTCGGGCGCGTGGAGGATGTCGTCAATGGTGTCTGTGCGGTGTGCCTTGCGCGCGCCCTGTGCCACGGCCAGCAGGTGCAGGTCGTGGTTGCCCAGCAGGCAGTGCGCCGAAGTGCCCAGCGCCATCAGGCGCCGCAGCACGGCAAGCGAATCCGGCCCCCGGTTGACGAGGTCGCCCAGCAGGTAGAGGGTGTCGCGGCTCGGGGAAAAGTCTATCGTTTGCAACAGGCGCTGCAGGGGTTCGTCGCAGCCCTGTATGTCGCCAATCAGGTAAAGTGCCATGGATAAATTATGGATGTCCTGCTGATTGTCTTCCTCACGCTCCTCAACGGGGCGTTTGCCATGTCGGAACTGGCCTTGGCCGCCAGCCGCAAGGCCCGCCTGGCGGCGATGGCCGAAAGCGGC
This sequence comes from uncultured Comamonadaceae bacterium, assembly GCA_966692625.1. Classification (GTDB taxonomy): domain Bacteria; phylum Pseudomonadota; class Gammaproteobacteria; order Burkholderiales; family Burkholderiaceae_C; genus CAMLOF01. The sequence goes on along the minus strand of CBKZAG010000006.1, from coordinate 35,054 downwards.
GACAAGGGCGCGCAGACCGCGCTGGAGCTGCTGGAGAACCCCACGCAGTTCCTGTCGTCGGTGCAGGTGGGCATCACCTCCATCGGCATGCTCAACGGCATTGTGGGCGAGGCGGCCTTCAGCGCCGGGCTGGCCGGGTGGATGACGGGTCTGGGCATGCCCGAGGCATCAGCCGAGATCACGGCCACGGCCATCGTCGTGGTGGCCATCACCTTCATCACCATCGTGTTTGGCGAACTGGTGCCCAAGCGCATCGGCCAGCTCTACCCCGAGGCGGTGGCGCGCTGGGTGTCTCGCCCCATGGCCTGGGTGGCAACAGGGGCCAAGCCCTTCGTCATGCTGCTGTCGGCCACCACGCAGGGCGTGCTCAAGCTGCTGCGCATCGACACCAACGCCGTGCAGCATGTGACCGAGGAAGAGATCGACGCCAGCCTGCAGGAGGGCGTGGGCGCGGGCATCATCGAAGAGCACGAGCACCAGATGGTGCGCAACGTGTTCCTGCTGGATGACCGGCCCCTCACGTCGATCATGGTGCCGCGCTCCGACATTGAATGGTTGGACGCAGGCTCCACGCTGGAAGAGGCGCTGGCCAAGGCGCAGCAGGGCGGCCACTCCTGGTACCCGGTGTGCCGGGGCGGGCTGGAAGAGGTGCTGGGCGTGATCCACCTGCCGCTGCTCATGGGGCTGGCGGGGCAGGGCAAGGCCGAAGGCTGGTACCGCAACGCTTCACCAGCTGTGTTCGTGCCTGAAACGCTGTCGGGCATGGAGCTGCTGGAGCAGTTCCGCGCGCAGTCCACACGCGTGGTGCTGGTGGTGGACGAGTACGGCGAGGTGCAGGGCATGCTGACCCCGCTGGACATGCTGGAGGCCATCACCGGCGAGCTTTCACCCGAAACGCCCTTGGAGGCCTGGGCCACCCTGCAGGAAGATGGCTCGTGGCTGGTGGATGGCGCCATGCCCGCGCACGAGCTGAAGGCGCGGTTGGACATCAAGGACCTGCCCGACGAGGACAAGGGCCGCTACAACACCGTGGCGGGCCTGATGCAGGCCGTGGCGGGCGAACTGCTGGCCCAGGGCGACCGGGTAGAGATTGCGGGCTGGGAGTTCGAGGTGCTCAAGCTCGAAGGCCGCCGCATCGACGAGGTGCGGATCGAGGCGGTCTGCGCCCCAACTGAGGACAATGCTCAAACAGCCACGCCTTGAACGCCAGCCCCCGTGGCCCCGCCTGGGCCACCGTGCAGGATCTGACCCGCCAGGCCGCACTGCTGGCAGACGCGCTGCGGCAGCAAAAGTCTGCCAAGAAGCTGCTGCTGGTGGTGACCGACGGCACCCCCACCGTGCCGCTGGACGACGCGCTGCTGGACGCCTTCACCCAGCAGGCGAAGTACGCCATAGGCTGCTACACCGCCAGCAAACTCACCTACGCGCACGGCGTGCTGGACTACTACGCCCGCGTGCTCAAACACCCGGCCAAGGCCCCCTGGTGCGCCAGCGCCTGCTGCACGACGGCGACCCGCTGGTGGGCGTGGAGCCCCCCGCCGTGTGGGACTTTGAAAAAGACTTCGGCCCCGCCACGCGCCTGCAGCCTGGCAAGCTGCTGCGACTGGTGCGCGGCGTGCCGCCCCGCCACTTTGTGCCTGGCGACTGGGCCTACCTGCTCAATACCGATCCGGTGACTTACGAAAAAACCGGCTACGAAGGCTCCAACGCCATCTACCTGGGGCGTGGGCGTTTTGACGACTATTACGACGACCACAACCATTCCTACACCTTCGATGAAAAGCTGGACGAGGTGTACCAGTGGCGCAATGGGGTGTTCAGCCGGTCGCGGGACGCCGCATTGGTGCGGCCGCTGAGCGCTGAAGATTACGAAAGGCTCAGCCGCACGCCAGCGCAGGGCGGGCTGCTGCTGGACCTGCGGCTGGAGCCGTATTTGTTTGGGTTTGAGGGGTTGCCCCCTCTGCCGGGCGGCGCGTCCAAATGAAAAAGGCCGCCGGCACCCAGATGCCGACGGCCCATTGTGTGGCGTTGTTCGGTGATCAGTGACCCGAGGCCGCCGATGCGCCGATACCCGTCTCGGAGCGGATCTGTTGAGCCAGGAAACCGGCTTTGTCTACGCTGGCACGCTCGCTGTTGTCCAGGATGGAGAACAGCCAGATGCCGACAAACCCGATAGCCATGGAGAACAGTGCTGGCGAGGTGTAGGGGAACGGGGCGCTGCCCTTGGCGTTGCCCAGCACGGCTTCCCACACCGAGGCAGACAACACCGTCAAGGCGACCGAGGAGATCAGGCCAAGGAAGCCGCCGATCACCGCACCCCGTGTGGTGCAGCCCTTCCAGAGCACGCTCATGAAGAGCACCGGGAAGTTGGCCGAGGCCGCAATGGCAAACGCCAGCGACACCATGAACGCAATGTTCTGCTTCTCGAAGGCAATGCCCAGCGTGACGGCAATGATGCCCAGCGCCACCGTGGTGATGCGGGAGACCTTCAGTTCGCTCGCACTGTCGGCCTTACCCTTCTTCAGCACGGTGGAGTAGATGTCGTGCGACACCGCCGATGCGCCGGACAGGGTCAAGCCCGCCACCACAGCCAGAATGGTTGCAAACGCAACGGCTGAAATGAAGCCCAGGAACACGTTGCCGCCCACTGCGTTGGCGAGGTGGATGGCCGCCATGTTGCCGCCACCGATCAGGCCGCCCTTGGCGTCCAGATACTGGGGGTTGGTCAGCACGAAGGTGATGGCGCCGAAGCCGATGATGAACGTCAGGATGTAGAAGTAGCCGATCCAGGTGGTGGCCCACAGCACGGACTTGCGCGCCTCTTTGGCGTTAGGCACCGTGAAGAAACGCATGAGGATGTGGGGCAGGCCAGCCGTACCGAACATCAGGGCCATGCCGAAGCTGATCGCGCTGATAGGGTCCTTCACGAAGCTGCCTGGGCCCATGATGGAAAAGCCGGTTGCCGATGCTTCCTCGGGCGTTTTGCCTGCGGCGGCGGCCAACCCGGTCTTCACGTCCACTGCCTTGGAGAACATGGCATCAAGGCTGAAGCCGAAGTTCCACAGCACCATGAGCGCCATGAAGGATGCACCGCCCAGCAACAGACAGGCCTTGATGATTTGCACCCAGGTGGTGGCGGTCATGCCGCCGAACAGCACGTAAACCATCATCAGCGCGCCGACGATCACCACCGCCACGTAGTACTCCAGCCCGAACAGCAGCTTGATGAGCTGGCCTGCGCCGACCATCTGTGCGATGAGGTAGAACGCCACAACCACCAGCGTGCCGGACGCGGCAAAAACGCGAATGGGCGTCTGGTTGAAGCGGAAGGCCGCCACGTCAGCAAAGGTGAACTTGCCCAGGTTGCGCAGCCGCTCGGCCATCAGGAAGGTGACCACGGGCCAGCCGACCAGGAAGCCGATGGAGTAGATGAGGCCATCAAAGCCACTGACCATCACTGCGGCAGAAATACCCAGGAAAGAGGCGGCCGACATGTAGTCGCCCGCGATGGCCAGGCCGTTCTGGAAGCCGGTGATGCCACCGCCGCCGGTGTAGAAGTCGGCTGCGGAACGGGTTTTCGCGGCAGCCCATTTGGTGATGAACATGGTGCCGGCGACGAAAAGGCCGAACATGATGATCGCCGTCCAGTTGGTGGCCTGTTTTTCGGCTTGGCCAAGGTCGGCACCCGCTGCGATGGCGCCCGTGGAGGCCAGCAACAGGGCCCAGGTCAGGAGTTTGGATTTCATTTGTACGCCGCCTCAACGATTTTTTTGTTCAGTTCGTCAAATTCGCTGTTGGCGCGGCGAACGTAAATACCGGTAATGACGATGGTGAAAATGATCACGCCAAGGCCCAGAGGCATCCCGATGGTCATGACGCCATCTCCCAGGCGCTGGGACAGAAAGTCCTTCTTGAAGGCGACCAGCAGGATGAAACCGTAGTACACGAGCATCATCATGCCCGTGAGCCACCAGCCGAAACTGGTGCGTTTGGCTTTCAATTCCTGGTATCTGGGGTCGCTCGCTATCTTTTGTGTGAGGTCCGTTTTCATCGAGTTCGAGTGTTGTGTCACTTCGGATTGGGTTGGCGTTTGGTGGTACCCCCACGGCCTCTGTGAACCCCAACGAAGTCGAAAACGATGGTAGGACAGGCGATTGACAATAGTCTTACTTAATGGACTTGATCAATATTTTTAATTGCCAGAAGTGATTTTCCGGGGAACTTTTCTGAAACAACAAAGGCCCCGAAGGGCCTTTGATTGACAGTGCGGCGTTACCCGTTTGGGGGCCGCATTTTGCGCAGTGGCTACGTATCAGTAGCTGCGGCGCTGTTCGCGGTAACCGCCGCCGCCATTGCCGTAGCCGGAGCCAGAACCGGCTTCCTTGGGGCGCGAGATGTTGACCACGATCGAACGGCCGTCAACGGACATGCCGTTCAAGCCTTTGATGGCAGCCTGGGCTTCGTCGGCCGTGGCCATTTCAACGAACCCGAAGCCTTTGGAGCGGCCGGAGTCGCGGTCCATCATGACCTTGGCGGAAGACACGCTGCCAAACTCCGAAAAGTTGTGACGCAGCGCGTGGTCGTCGATGGAATAAGGCAGGTTGCCGACGTAGATTTTGTTGCTCATGACAGAGCCTTTCAGAGAGCTTGTGCCACCTGTTTGATGGGTGGCACGGATCGGAGGCGGACGGATGCCCGCCAGAGAGAATGTGTTGCTCCGGGATGGAGTCAACACATGGCAGGGCGTGGCTGGAAGGTTTCCAGCCAGTCTTGCGTCAGGGTCACCAGCCTGGCCGCTTCCTTGGAGGCGAAGGGCATGGCTGGCGTGGTGAACACGGTGGTGGGTAGCAGCGCAGACGGTCTTTTGGACAGCGTCGATTCAGGGGTTGGATTCATCAAGGGTCGCAGGCTCATCCGTGGAGAGCACCTGCGCAGAGCCGGGGAGGGAATGAGGTTGTCTGAGGCTCGGCAGAACAACTTTTTGGACTGAGCCAGGAACCCGGCGCTTGAGTGGCGGGGCTGGTGGCTCTGCGGCGATTATATTCTTTGAAGAAATAATTGCAAGATTTTTTATTTTTCCTGGTTTTATAGTGGGGTGCGGCGTGCTGCGCGCCACTTCACGCGCTTTAGCGCCGACACTAGAGGGATGAACCTGCCCACACGCGCCCCGTCCCCCAAGCCTTTGGTGGACCCGCTGTTTCTGGCCACCGTGTGCGTGGCCACTTTTGACGGCACCCGCGGCCTGACCAACGCCAGCGGCTTTTACTTTGAACGCGAGGGCAGGCTGTACCTGGTGACCAGCCGCCACGTGCTGATCGACGAGACCAGCCAGCACCACCCAGACCGCATAGAGATTGCGCTGCACCTGGATGAGCAGGACCTGACGCGGTGCACGGGGTTTTCCATACCGCTGTTCCACCAGGGCACCGCGGTGTGGCGGCAGGGGCGCGACGGCGGGGGCGACATTGACGTGGCCGTGATTGCGCTGGACCGTAACGCCTTGCCTGCTGGCGCCATTCTGTACGCGTTCACGCCAGCGCATTTGCCGCGGTACTGCGACGAGGTACCGGTGGACGCGGCACTGTGCATTGCGGGTTTTCCACTGGGCTTTGGCGACACGGTGCACCAGTTGCCCGTGCTCAGGCATGCGGCCATTGCGTCGCCATTTGGCGTGCGTTTTCAAGGGCGGGGGTTCTTTTTGACCGACGCGCGAACCCACCGGGGCACCAGCGGCGCGCCTGTGGTGATGCGAAAACCCGCTGCCAGCGGAGCCCCGGACCGCATGCCCTGGTGGCTGCTGGGCGTGCATTCGGCACGCATGGACATGGGCAACCGCGACCGGGTGCAGGACGAATCGCTGGGCCTGAACTGCGCCTGGTACGCCGACATTCTGCTGACGCTGACGCGTTGATCTTCGGTCGGTAGTGAGGCTAGGTGCTGGGTGGACGACCGTCGATAGTGATACCCTTTGCGGCCTTGCTCACCCCCCTCATTGAACCGATGCGCCACATCAACCTCATTGCTCACGCATCCTCGCTTCCCCAAACTTGGCGCTCACAGATTGTTGGCTTGCCCGGTGGCAGCAACCTCAAGGTGCTGCGCATGGACGCCACCTCTTACGAGGAAGAGGTGCACAACTACAACGAGGCTTTGCTGGTGCTGGACGGGTGCATGAACCTGCAGCTGGGCGACAGTGTTGTGCCTGTGGGGGCGGGCGAGGTGTATGTGGTTCCCGCTGGTGTGCCGCACGGTGTGGCCCCGGGCAGCCACGGAACGTTGGTCATCGTCGATCCGCAGTAACCCCGGGCCGCCGGGTTGCCCCTTACCGCTTGAACGAAAGCGCCAAATGCCCCCAGCCCTGTACCCCTACGATCTCGTTTTCTTCGACCTGGACGGCACTCTCATTGAAACGGCGTTCGAGATCGCCGACGCCGTCAACGACACGCTCATCCAGTTCGGCCTGGCGCCAGTGGAGCAGGCGCGCGTGGACCGCTGGATCGGCCATGGCACGCGCGAGCTGCTGATCCAGGCGGTGGCCCTCCGGGGCGGCACCCCCGCCGATGTGCTGCGCCATGCCGACAGCTTCCGGCAGATGGAGGTCGCGTTCGGCGAACACTACCAGCATCGCTGTGGGACGCGCAGCCGCCTCTACCCCCACGTGCGCGAGACGCTGCACGCCTTGCGCGAGCGGGGCGTGAAACTGGCCGTGGTGACCAACAAGGAATGCCGCTACACGCAGACCGTGCTGGACGCGCACGAGCTGTCGCCGCTGTTCGACCGCGTCATCAGCGGCGACACGTTCGCCGTGAAGAAGCCAAATCCGCTGGCCATCACCGATACCTTGTCGCGCCATGGCGTGACCGCGCACCGCGCGCTGTTCGTGGGCGACTCGTCCATCGACGTGGCCACCGCGCGCAACGCCGGGGTGGCGGTGTGGGCCTTGCCTTACGGCTACAACATGGGCGAATCCATCGAGGCTTGCGGGCCAGACCGCGTGATCCCCGACTTCAGCGCGCTGTTGCCGCAGACCGTGCCGGAGGCCTAGACGGCGGCCTCCCGATTCGCGCGACAATCGGGTTCCATGATCCCCATCAAGATAGATTCCGCTTGGAAAGGCACGGTCAACTGCAAGGAATGCGGCATGCGCGACATGGTGCTGTTTTCCGACCTGAACGAGCACGACTTCGGCCTCATCCATGCGCCCATCGACGATCTGAGGTTTCACGCTGGGCAGACGCTCTACCTGGAAGGTGAGAACGCGCCCGGCATCTTCACCTTGCGCACGGGCCTCATCAAGCTCATGCGTGTCACGCCCGACGGCCGTCAGCGCATCCTGCGCATCCTGCGCCCAGGCGATGTGGCGGGGCTGGAAGCCCTGGCCACCGCCACCTACGACAGCGAGGCCGTGGCCCTGACCGAGGTGTCGGTCTGCCGCATTCCCAACGACGTGATCCACCGCCTCAGTCAGAACTCGCCCCGCCTGCACTGGCGTCTGCTGCAGAAGTGGCAGCAGACCCTGAAAGAGGCCGACGACTGGCTGGCCGCCATCAACTTCGGCACCGCGCGCCAGCGGGTGAGCCAGTTCATCCTGAAGATGCGCCACTCCACCGACCCGCAGAGATCCACGCTGTTCTCGCGCGAGGACATGGGCGCCATGATGGACCTGAAGCTGGAAACCGTGAGCCGCGAAGTGAGCGCGCTGGTGCGCGAAGGTGCCATCGAACCGCTGGACAAGCAAGGGCGCCTGTACCGCGTGGTGGACGAAGCCCTGCTCATGCCTGCAGCCCGCGACTGATCTCACCCCACAATACGGTCCATGGACAACAACACGGCAACCTTGGCTACGGCAGATCACGCTTTGGACAACGAGGAGCGTATGCTTCCCCCTGACGACGCTCAGCGGGTGTTGCTGCACAACGAAGTGCATGCGCGCCCGCCCGCCCGCGTACGCTTGCCCGCGCTGGTGCTTCTGCTGGCTGTGTCCAACGATGGTGTTTCGCGCCAGCAGGAGTGCGAATACCTGCGCCGGCTGCCAGGGCAGGAAGGGCTGACCCTTGAGCAACTGCAAGGCAACTTCCTGCGCCTGCGCCTGCCCGGCTACACCTTGAAGTGGGAACGCCACACCGAGTTCACCCGCTATTCCCTGGTGCAGCCGATGCCCGAACATGCCGTGCTGGGTGGCCGCGACCCGGAGTTGCTGTCCCACCTCGTGTTACCGCAGCAATGGCTGGCGGGGGTGCCCGGCCGAACCTTCTGCGCCATCAAGCTGGCCATGGTGCACGGCGACTTGTCTGACCCGGAGGCTCGCCTTGCCGAGGCCCTGGAATGGTTTGGGGATCAGCCCGTGGCTGCGTCCATCATGGGCAACAAGGGGCACTCCATGGTCGTCACAGACTTCCGCCTGCGCGACAACGGGTTCGAGCGCATGCTGGTGATCGCTCCGCCCGAGATCAGTGAAACCCGTGCGGGCCGTGTCTCGCAGCGTGTGCTGGAGCTGGAAACCTATCGCATCATGGCCCTGCGCGGTCTGCCTGTGGCCAAGGAGCTGGGCCCGGAGCTGGCAGAGATTGAACGCCTGCTTGCCGACATCACCGCCGACCTGGAGCACAAGTCGTCCACCGACCAGGTCTTGCTGGATACCCTGGTGGCGCTGGCCGCGCGTGTGGAAAAGGCCATGGCCCGCCACGTGTACCGCTTTTCGGCCACACGAGCCTACGACACGCTGGTCGGTCAGCGCATCAGCGAACTGCGCGAACAGCCCATTCCCGGCACGCAGACCATAGGCGAATTCATGCGCCGCAGGCTGTCACCCGCCATGGCCACGGTGGCGGCCACCGAGCGGCGCCTGTCGTCGCTTTCAGAGCGGGTGGCGCGCGCCAGTGCCTTGCTGCGCACGCGGGTAGACATTGCTGCCGAAGGCCAGAACCAGCAGTTGCTGGAAAAGCTCACGCGCGGGCAGGAATTGCAGCTGCGCTTGCAAAGCACGGTGGAAGGGCTTTCCATCGCGGCCATCTCGTACTACGTGATCAGCCTGCTGCTGTACGGCGCCAAGGCGCTCAAGAGTGTGGGGGTACCCATTCACCCTGAATTGGCGGCTGGCGCCCTCATTCCCGTGGTGCTGTGGAGCGTGTGGCGCACCACACGCCGCATCCACGAAAAGCTGCACGCCGGTCACTGACCAGCGTGCCCATTCCGCTGGTTACTTGCCGCTCAGGTACTCGGCCACCGCTGCCATTTCCAGCTCGGTCATCTGGCTCGCCACCGAGTGCATCACCGCGTTGTCGTTGGTGCGCTCGCGCTTGCCAAAATTCTTCAACTGGGTAGAGACGTAGCCCGAAAGCTGGCCCGCCAGGCGCGGCAGGTTGGCCGCCCCTTGGCCTTCCATGCCGTGGCACGACACGCAGGCAGGCACACCGCTGAACTTGTTGCCGCTGTGGTAGATGTAGCGCCCCATGGCAGCCAGTTGTGGCTCCTTTGCCTCGGTCTGTACCACGGGCATCTTCTCGTAGTACTTGCCCAGGGCGCGCATCTCGTCAGGCGTGAGCTTGGCGACCATGTCTGCCATGGTCGTGCTCTTGCGCTGGCCTGCTTTGAAGGCCTCCAGCTGCTTGACAATGTATTGCGCGTGCTGCCCCGCCAGCTTGGGGAAGATCTCGCTGGTGGACTCGCCCTGCGCGCCATGGCACAGGAAGCAAGAGCCGCCAGCGATCTTCTTGGCGCGGGCCTCGTCGGCCTGCTGGGCCAGCGCATGGCCGCCCAGCAGTACCAGCACACTCGCGGCAGCCAAACCGTGCAAACGCCGTTTGACCACCACGTTCATGCCAGGGTGTCCGCCCAGATGTTGCGCGCCCAGGCCAGGGCGTAGCGGCCTTCCAGTTCGCTGGCGGCCGACGACACGCCGCCGGAGCCAGGCACCGTCAGCATGGTCTTCTTCTCGGCGTCGTAGCGGTGCACGCTGGCCACGTGCACCACATCCTCGTCCGTCACGAAGCTGTAGCAGGTGTTGGCGTAGATCGGCAGCTGCGGGGGCTCCTTGCCCATCAGCAGCGAAACCACTGCTGCGGCGCAGGTCTTGCCATGCTGGTTGGCCATGTGACCGGACTTGGGCATGGCCGGTGCGATCTGGATCGCATCGCCCAGCACGTGGATGTTCTTCGCTGCCTTGGATTCGAAGGTCAGGAAGTCCACCTCGCACCAGCGGGCGTTGGCGGTGGCCAGACCGGTCTTCACGGCAATGTCACCAGCGCGCATGTCAGGCACCACGTTGGCCACGGCGGCCTTGAAGTCGTCGTTGAACTCGAACTTCAGCGTGTTGGTGGCGGCGTCCACGTCCACCACCTTGTGCTTGGGCCGGTACTCGATCATGCCCTTGTAGTGCTCGTCCCAGGCCTTCATGAACAGGCCCTTCTTCGACTGGATGTCGTCGTTGGCGTCGAAGATCACGACCTTGCTCTTGGGCTTCGCCTTCTTGAAGTAGTTGGCCACCATGCAGGCACGCTCGTAGGGGCCGGGCGGGCAGCGGTACGGTGCCAGCGGAATGGACAGCGCATACACGCCGCCATCGGGCATGGCTTCAAGCTGCTTGCGCAGTGCCAGCGTCTGTGGGCCTGCCTTCCAGGCGTGCAGCACCTTGTCCTTGGCGCCTTCCTTGGCCATGCCGGGCAGGGTGTTCCACATGAAGTCCACGCCCGGGGACAAGATCAGCCGGTCATAGGCAATGTCGCCACCGCTGGCCAGCTTGACGGTACGCTTCTCGGCGTCGATGCTGGCCACCATGTCGCGCACGATCTGGATGCCGTGGCGCTTTTCCAGGTTGTCATAAGGCGTGGTGATGTCGGCCATCGTCTTGGCGCCGTTGATCACCAGATTGGAGATCGGGCACGAGACGAACGCGGCGTTGGGCTCGATCAGGGTGACTCGCACCTTGCCTTCGGAAAACAGGCGCACGTACTTGGCGGCAGTGGCGCCACCGTAGCCACCGCCCACCACCACAACGTGCGGGCCGCTGCCGCCACCAGTGGTGGCGCAGCCAGTCATCAAGCCCAGGGAGCCCAGCGTGGAGCCAGCGGCAATCGTTTGTACAAACTGACGGCGTTTCATGGCTGGTTCTCCTTATTTCTTCTGGGCGGCGAAGTAGGCCGCAATGTCCTTGAGCTGCTCGTCGGTGTAACCCTTGGACAGCTGGTGCATGATGGTCGCCGGCTTGCGCCCAGCCTTGAAGTCCATCAGCTTCTGGAACAGCTCGTCCTTGTCCTTGCCCGCCAGGGCTTCCATGCCAGGCTGGGCGCGTCCGTCGGTACCATGGCAGTTGGCACAGGCCGCGGCCCACACTTTCACCTGCGACACCTGGGCGTGCGCTCCCAGCGCCGCCAGTCCCAGCAGCGCCGCCGCCAGGGTCTTGAGAGATGTTTTCATGTGTTTTGTCTCCTTTGTCATGGTTGATGGAAAGGCGTCAACGGCTTGTCTTATATCAATAAATTCTGATATACGAATCGCGCGGCTATTCTAGGCAAGCAGTTTTCTCGCAGCTTACAGGGGAAACCCTCTTCTTGCTGCATTTCTCACATCAGTGTGACGGGGCGTACAAACACCCCGTCAGAATGCTTCAAGCCAGCAGCGCCTGCGCGAATTCGTCCGCGTCGAAAGTCTGCAGGTCTTCCAGTTTTTCACCCACGCCGATGAAATAGACCGGCACGTTGCGCTGGTTTTCCTTGCCCCACATGGCAATGGCGGCCAGCACACCGCCCTTGGCGGTGCCGTCCAGCTTGGTCACGATCAGGCCGGTCAGGCCCAGCGCCTGGTCAAAGGCCTTCACCTGGGCCAACGCGTTCTGGCCGGTGTTGCCGTCAATCACCAGCAGCACCTCGTGCGGCGCGGTGGCATCGGCTTTCTGCACCACGCGCTTGATCTTCCTGAGTTCTTCCATCAGATGCAGTTGCGTGGGCAGGCGACCTGCGGTGTCCACGATCACCACGTCCTTGCCGCGCGCCTTGCCCGCCGAAACCGCGTCAAAGCTCACGGCAGCCGGGTCACCGCCTTCCTGGCTCACGATGTCCACGGTGTTGCGGTCGGCCCAGACGCCCAGCTGCTCGCGCGCTGCAGCGCGAAAGGTGTCTGCCGCCGCCAGCAGCACCGAGGCGCCCGCGTGCGACAGGTGCCAGGTCAGCTTGCCAATGGTAGTGGTCTTGCCCGCGCCATTCACGCCCGCCACCATCAGCACGGTGGGGCCGTCTGGCTGGGCGCCAATGGCCAGGGGCTTTTGCAAAGGTCGCAGCAGTTCGGCAATCGCTTCTGCCAGCAGGCCTTTCACCGCCGCCGGTTCGGTCACCTTGGCAGCCTTCACGCGCTGCTTCAGGTCCTGCAACAGATGCTGCGTGGCCTGGGTGCCGGTGTCGGCCATCAGCAGGGCGGCTTCCAGTTCCTCGTAGAGCTCATCGTCAATGCGGGTGCCGGTGAAGACGGTGGTCAGGCTGCTGCCGGTCTTTTTCAAGCCCTGGGCCAGGCGGCCCAGCCAGCCTTGGCGTGGTGCCGTTTGCTCGGTTGCCGTGATCTCTGCCTGGGGCGCTGGCGCAGGACTGGGCGCCGGTGTGGCAGCAGGGGGCAGGGGGGCAGCAGGAGGGGCGGCAGGGGCGGGGGCGGCCTGTGGCGGGGCCACGGGCGTTTCGGCCACAAGCACGCCCTCGGCGGGGGTGGTTTCGGCGGCAGGTGGCGACGAAAAGAATTTTTTCTTGAGGAAGCTGAACATTTGGGGTGTTTCTAGAATCAGGTGCATTCTATGAAACCCAATCATCTTGTTCACGCCGGGGTACTGGCTTTTGCCGCCTGGCTTCTTCCCCTGGCCCCTTCGGTGGCACAGGTTCCGGCACCGGGTGCCCGCCTGGCCGAGCTGGCGGGCGCAGCCCAGACCGCCGCCACGGCCCAGACCTTCACGCTGTCCAACGGCATGACGCTCATCGTCCAGCCAGACCGGCGCGCGCCTACCGTGGTGCACATGGTCTGGGTGCGCGTGGGTTCGGTCGATGAGGTGAGCGGCACGTCCGGCGTGGCCCATGTGCTGGAGCACATGATGTTCAAAGGCACGCCCACCTTGGCCGAAGGCGAGTTCTCGCGGCGCGTGGCGGCCCTGGGCGGGCGCGACAACGCCTTCACCAGCCGAGACGTGACCGCCTACCACCAGCAGGTGCCTGCCAACAGGCTGGCCGACGTGATGGCGCTGGAGGCCGACCGCTTCGCCAACATGCAGTGGGCCGACGACGCCTTCCGCCGCGAGATGGGGGTGATCAAGGAGGAACGGCGCCAGCGCACCGAGGAGTCACCCCAGGCGCTGATGTTCGAGGCTTTCAACGCCACGGCCTTCCTCGCGCACCCATACCGGCGCCCCATCATCGGCTGGATGAGCGACCTGCATTCCATGACGCCCGACGACGCGCGCGACTTCCACCGCCGCTGGTACGTGCCCGCCAATGCCGCCGTGGTGGTGGTGGGCGATGTGGACGTGGACCAGGTGCGCGCGTTGGCCGAAAAGCACTACGGCGCCATTCCCGCCCGTGCCGTGCCTGAGCGCAAGCCGCAGGTGGAGCCTGAACAGACCGGCCCGCGCCGCGTCACCTTCCATGGCCGCACGCAGCAGCCGTCCTTGTTGCTGGGGTACAAGGTGCCCCAGTTGACCGGCCCGGACGCCACCGACGCCAGCAACCAGGACGCGCTGGCGCTGCTGCTGCTGTCTGGCGTGCTGGATGGCAACAGCGCGTCCCGTTTGGAGCGGCGCCTCGTGCAGGGGCAGGGCGGTAAACGATTGGCCGACAGTGTGGGCGCTTCCTACGGGCTCATGGGCCGGGGGCCGCAACTCTTCATGCTCAGCGGCACGCCCAAGGCAGGTACAGCTCCTGAGCAGCTGGAGGCCGCGTTGAAAGCCGAAATCCGGCGCATTGCCCGCGAAGGTGTGAGCCAGGCAGAGCTGCAACGCGTGAAGAACCAGTGGACCGCCAGCGAGGTTTTTCAGCTCGACTCCATGTTCGCCCAGGCGCGCGAACTGGGCAGCCACTGGTCGCTCGGCTGGCCGGTGGACGCCGGGCAGACGCTGATGCAGCGCCTGCGCGAAGTCACCCCTGAACAGGTGCGCAGTGTTGCCCAGCGCTATTTCGATGACCGTCAACTCACCGTTGGCCTGCTGTTGCCGGAGGTGACGCGATGAGCCCCCTTTCGCAGACCGTGCGCAAGACATTTGCCACCTTCACCCTGATGTTCCTGGGCCTGCAGGCGGCCTGGGCAGCCTTGCCTATTGAGCAATGGGCCTTGGACAACGGCGCCAAGGTCTACCTGGTGCGCTCACCCGGCTTGCCCATGCTGGACGTGCAGATCGATGTGGACGGCGGCAGCCGCCGCGACCCGGCGGACCAGGCTGGTCTGGCACAGACCACAGCGCTCATGTTCGGCAAAGGCGTGGCGGCACAGGGCCAGAACACGGCCTTGGACGAAAACGCCCTGGTCGAGGCCTGGGCCGACCTGGGTGCGCAGTTTGGCGCCAGCGCCAGCAGCGACAGGTTGACGTTCCAGTTGCGCACGCTCACCCAGCCCGATCTGTTGCAGGCCGCCGTGGCGCTGGCCGCGCGCCAACTGGCTGCCCCGGCCTTTGCCGAGCCTGTGTGGGTGCGCGAACGCGAGCGCCTGTCTGCCGCGTGGCGCGAGGCGCAGACCCAGCCCGGCACGCTGGCCGAAAGGCGCTTTGCCCGCGCGGTCTATGGTGCACACCCCTATGGCGCCGACGCCAACCCCGATAGCTGGAAGCGCATCAACGCACAAGCCATGCGCGCCCATTACCGCCGCCACACCCAGGTTTGCAACGCCCGCGTCACGTTCGTCGGCGCCATCGACAGGGCAGGGGCGCAGGTGTTGGCAGAACGTCTGCTGGCTGGCTGGCTGGCGCACGGCTGCACAACCTTGCCATCCGTGCCCGAAGTGGCTGCGCTCAAGGAAGCCCAGCAGATCCGCGAGCCTTTTGCGGCAGCCCAGGCGCAGGTGCTGGTGGGGCAGCCCGGCATTGCCCGCTCCGACCCCGACTTCCTCGTGCTCACCGTGGGCAACCACATCCTGGGCGGCGGTGGCTTCAACTCCCGCCTGATGCGTGAAATCCGCGAGAAGCGCGGCCTCACCTACGGTGTCTACAGCTACTTCTCGCCCGGGCGGCATGCGGGTGCCTTCACCGTGGGCCTGCAGACGCGGCCCGACCAGGCCGCGCAGGCCGTGGCCCTGGTGCACGAGGAACTGCGCCGCTTCGTGCAGGACGGCCCCACCGACGCCGAACTGGCCGAGGCCAAGGCATCCCTCATCAACGGTTTCGCTTTGCGGCTGGACAGCAACCGCAAGCTGCTGGACAACGTCGCGTCGCTGGCGTGGAACGGCTTGCCGCTGGACTACCTGGATACCTGGACCACCCAGGTCCAAGCCATCACGCGCGAGCAGGTTGTGCGCGCCTTCCAGCGTGTGCTCCAGCCGGAGCGCATGGTCACGGTCGTCGTTGGGGGCGCGCAATGACGGCGCCGGGTGAAGTCCGCATCATCGGCGGCCAGTGGAAGCGCAGCAAGCTTTCCGTGCCCGTGCGGTCCGGCCTGCGTCCCACGCCCGACCGTGTCCGCGAAACTCTCTTCAACTGGCTGGGGCAGGACCTGACGGGCCAGCGCTGCCTGGACGCCTTCGCGGGCAGCGGCGCGCTGGGCTTCGAGGCCGCTTCGCGCGGTGCTGTGGAGGTGCTGCTGTGCGAGCTGGATGCTACGCTCGCCGCCAGCATGCGTGGCCACGCGCAGCGCCTGAAGGCCAGCCAGATCACCGTGCGCCAGGGCGACGCCCTGGCCACCCTGCGCTCGGCGCGGCAGGGCGCCTGGGATGTGGTGTTCCTGGACCCACCCTTTGCCCAGGGCCGCAACGAGGCCTTGTTTCAGCAGGCGCTGGAGGCAGCTGCACCGCTGCTCACACCGCTGGGTTACCTCTACCTGGAGGCTCCGCGCGAATGGCTGGATGACGACGTAGCAGCCCTGGGGCTGCAGCGCGTGCGCCACGGGAAGGCCGGGCAGGTGCATTACCACCTCTTCGAACGCAGGCAAGAGCCCTCCGGCGATAATCCGGGGCCATGAGCGCAACACCGTCTACCGCCTCGCGGCGCATCGCCGTCTACAGCGGCACCTTCGACCCCATCACCCTCGGTCACGAGGACGTGATCCAGCGCGCTGCCGGCTTGTTCGACGAATTGATCGTGGCCGTGGCCGTGGCCCACCACAAGAAGACCCAGTTCACGCTGGAGCAGCGCATGGCGATGGTGACCGAGAGCATGCGCCATTGCCCCCAGGTGCGGGTGCTGCCCTTCGAAGGGCTGATCATGGACTTCTGCCGCGAACACGGTGCCAGCGCCGTGGTGCGCGGCATC
Organism: uncultured Comamonadaceae bacterium; assembly: GCA_966692625.1. Taxonomy (GTDB): domain Bacteria; phylum Pseudomonadota; class Gammaproteobacteria; order Burkholderiales; family Burkholderiaceae_C; genus CAMLOF01. Next base: position 18,634 of record CBKZAG010000006.1, on the reverse strand, counting down.
CGCAACGTGGCCGACTTCGACTACGAGGCCCAGATGGCCGCCATGAACCGCAAGCTGCTGCCCTCGGTGGAAACCATCTTCCTGCTGCCCCAGGCGCAACTGCAATGCATCTCCAGCACGCTTGTGCGCGAGATTGCCAAACTCGGCGGCAACGTGTCCGAAATGGTCAGCCCAGGCGTGGCGCGTCAGCTGCTTGCAGCCACCGGCGCCGTGGCCCGCTGAGACCGGAAGGAGTCAGACCATGGCCCTCATGATCACCGACGAGTGCATCAACTGCGACGTCTGCGAGCCCGAATGCCCCAACCAGGCCATCTCCATGGGCCCGGAGTTCTACCAGATCGACCACGCCAAATGCACCGAGTGTGTTGGCCACTTCGACGAACCCCAGTGCGTGCAGGTGTGCCCGGTATCGTGCATTCCGGTCAACCCCGAGCACGTGGAAAGCCGCGAAACCCTCTGGCAGAAGTACCAGCGCCTGCAAAAACTCGCCGCCTCCTGAGCCCTTGGCTCTGGCGGAAACATCAGACGGTGGCCTTTCCCCGCAAGGCCAGGCTGAGTTGATCGATCACCTCGGCCCAGTCTGCATCAACCTGTAGCTGTTCCCTCAGCAATGTGGCTTGTGCCGTGGTCCAGAACGGGGCTTCGTGCAGGTGCACGGCATTGCCCAGCGGGGAATGCTGCTCGATGAACGCACGAATGTCCGCCTCGCCATTGGGCAGCCCCAGCTGCGCAAACAGTTCCGAGAAGCGGTGGAAAAACTTGTCCATGTCCTGCTCCTTTCCTTGACCAGTCAGCGCCTTACTCTACCGCAACCGCCGGTTTTGGGGGCTTGGGGCGGGGCGGCTTGGTGGTGTGGATGGCGGCGGTTGCTTTGTCCATGCGATCGGCCAGCAGGTCGGGCAGCGCCTTCAGGGCCCGGTTGATCGATTCTTGAAGCGCGTCGCGCTGGCCGGGCGCCGGTTTTTTCAGCACCCAGTTGGCCACCTCGCTCTTCACCCCTGGGTGGCCAATGCCAATGCGCAGGCGCCAGTAGTCGCCGCTGCCCAACTGCGCATGGATGTCGCGCAGGCCGTTGTGCCCCGCGTGGCCACCACCCTTCTTCAGTTTCAGTTCGCCAGGTGGCAGATCCAGTTCGTCGTGCGCCACCAGTATTTCTTCCGGTGCAATCTTGAAAAAGCGCGCCAGCGCACCCACGGCCTGGCCTGAACGGTTCATGTACGTCATCGGCTCCAGCAGCCAAAGCGGGCGGCCATCCACATTCGCCCTGGCAACCAGGCCGAAGTAGCTGCGTTCAGGTTGCAGTTGCACCTTCAATTCGCGGGCAACCGCCTCCAGCCACCAGAACCCGGCGTTGTGACGTGTTTCTTCGTATTCCGGCCCAGGGTTGCCCAGGCCCACCAGCAGTTTGATCATGGGCTTAGCTTAAACGATGAAGTACCAAACAAAAGGCCCACCGAAGTGGGCCCTTGTGGCTGGTGTGTGCCGACCCTTGCGGGCCGCACACAGGCAGGAATCACTTCTTGCCCTTCTTGCCCTTCTTGTCGTCGGCAGCAGCAGCAACCGGCGCAGCGATCACTTCCTCGACCGGCTCCACCACGGTGACGATGGTGGGGTTCGGCTTGCCGTGGGTCACCAGCTTGATGCCAGCGGCCAGTTGCAGGTCGTTGGCGTGGATGCTCTGACCCTTGGTCACGTTGCCCAGATCGACTTCGATGAACTCCGGCAGCTTGACGGCCAGGCACTCGATCTCGACCTCGGTCACGATGTGGTTGATCAGGCACTTGTCCTGCTTCACGGCGGGTGAGTTGTCTGCGTTCACGAAGTGCAGGGGCACTTTCTTGTGCAGGCGGGTGGTTTCGTCCACGCGCTGGAAGTCCACGTGCAGGACCAGCGGCTTGAACGGGTGGTACTGCACGTCACGCAGCAGAACCTTCTCGACCTTGTCGTTCAGTTCCATGTCGAGGATGGACGCGTGGAAGGTCTCTTTTTTCAGGGCGTGCCACAGGGCATTGTGGTCCAGCTCGATGGTGGCGGGGGCAACGTTGCCACCGAAAACGATACCGGGCGTGCGGCCGGTGTTGCGCAGGCGGCGGCTCGCACCCGTGCCCTGCTTGGCGCGCTCAAAAGCGACGAATTGCATGGTTTTACTCCATTGTGGGGGCCTGCCGCGACCAGCGGGCCCCAGACTGAAAAAGCGCCCCTGGGCCAAAACGGCTTGGGGCGCCACGACATGTTGCCGTCAGGAAAGTGGCCTCAGGCCGCGCTCTCCGGATCAGCGAACAAACTCATCACCGACTCACCGCTGGCAATGCGCGCGATGGTTTCAGCCATCAGCGGCGCCACGGTGAGCTGGCGGATCTTCGAGCAGGCCTGCGCGGCCTGGCTCAGCGGAATGGTGTTGGTGACCACCACCTCGTCAAGCGCGTCGCCCTTGGCGATGCGGTCGATGGCGGGGCCAGAGAAAATCGGGTGCGTGCAGTAGGCGTACACCTTCTTGGCGCCACGCTCCTTCAGCACTTCGGCCGCTTTCACCAGCGTCCCGGCGGTGTCGATCATGTCGTCCATGATCACGCAGTTGCGGCCTTCGATGTCGCCAATGACATGCATGACTTCAGACACGTTGGCCTTGGGGCGGCGCTTGTCGATGATGGCCATGTCGCAGTTCAACTGCTTGGCCAGAGCGCGTGCTCGCACCACGCCGCCGACGTCGGGGGACACCACCAGCAGATCAGGGTAGTTCTTGGCGCGCAGGTCGCCCAGCAGCACGGGGGACGCGTAGATGTTGTCGACCGGAATGTCGAAGAAGCCTTGGATCTGGTCGGCGTGCAGGTCCATGGTCAGCACGCGGTCCACGCCGACGGCCTGCAGCATGTTGGCCACCACCTTGGCAGAGATGGGCACACGGCTGGACCGCGGACGACGGTCTTGGCGGGCATAGCCGAAATAGGGGATGACCGCCGAGATGCGGGCCGCGGAAGCGCGCTTGAGGGCATCGACCATGATGATGAGCTCCATCAGGTTCTCATTGGTCGGTGCGCAGGTGGACTGGACCACGAAGACGTCGCGGGCGCGGACGTTCTGGGTGATTTCGACGGTGACCTCACCATCCGAGAAACGGCCCACATTGGCCGCACCCAGTTTGGTGCCGAGGTGATGTGCGATTTCAGCGGCCAGTACCGGGTTCGCATTACCAGTAAAGATCATGAAATCCGGTGCTTGCACTGGCGTGGAAATTTGCATGAGATACCCGGCGCAGGAAAAATGTTTTGGCAGGGGAGGAAGGACTCGAACCCTCGCATGCCGGAATCAAAATCCGGTGCCTTAACCAACTTGGCGACTCCCCTACACTGGTTCGCTGCTGACGCAACGCACCGAATGCAGTACTTGCTCATCTCGTTTTGAGCAACGCCCGGTATTGTAACCGCTAACGCCACCCAATCAGAGGATGCTCATTCAAATTGCTGCAAATTTTTGATTGCCAGTCTGGGGGCAGATCGGACGTGTCCGGCATCTGCATGAATTCCCCTGGAATTCTGGCAAACAATGCACTGCCTGAGCCTGTCATGCGCCCGTTCAAACTCCGGGCCTGCAACCAGCTCAGTCCCTGATCAATGTCAGGGCACAGTGCTTGTGCAACAGGCTGCAAGTCGTTGTGCCCGAACCCGTAGATCCGGCCCGCCATTTCATGCTCATTGAGTGTTGAAATGTCGTTTGCAGCAAAGTCTACCATTGTAGTACGTTTTGTGGCTCTTTGTAAATCTGGGCTTGAAAAAATTTTCGGGGTTGACGCTCCGGTGGGGGGCTTCACCACAAGGAAGCGGGCTGCGGGCAGTTCGAGCGGGTGCAACTGTTCCCCAATGCCCTCCACCCAGGCGTTGCGGCCACCCAGAAAGAATGGCACGTCTGCGCCCAGACTTAACCCGATGGGCAGCAGCTTGTCCAGCGGCCAGTGCAGGTTCCACAGTTGATTCAGCGCCAGCAGGGTGCTGGCGGCGTCGGTGGAGCCGCCGCCCATGCCAGCTTCCACGGGAATGCGTTTGTCCAGTGCAATGTGTGCACCCAGGGTGCAGCCGCTGGCCTGTTGCAGCGCCTGCGCGGCGCGCACCACCAGATCGCTGCCGGGCAGGGGCGGTGCGGCCGAGTTCAGGTCTTCCCGGCTGATGCTTCCATTCGAGCGAAGTTCAAAATGCAGAGTGTCCGCCCAGTCGATCAGCATGAAGACCGATTGCAGCAGGTGGTAACCGTCATCCCGCCGGCCCACGATGTGCAGGAACAGGTTGAGCTTGGCGGGCGCGGGAACGTCGAGGAGCTGTCGCAGTGTCATCGCGGTCTACTGGAATACAACGCGCAAGCGTGCACCGGGCAAGGGGTGCAGGCGGCGCGCGCTCAGACGGCCTTGCTGGTGCTGCGTCAGGTCCACTTCCCACCCATCCAATGAAGTGGGTTGTCCCTTCAGCCAATCGAACAATGGTGCTATCGGCAGCGCAGTACCTGTGATTTCAGAGGTCAGGCTCGCCATGTCAGGGTAGGGGCGGGTTTCGTCCCCACGCTGCAAAATGGCACCGTGGCCAGACCAGGTGGCGCTGGCCACGGTTTGCCCGAATGGTGAAAAAAGTTTGATTTCTCCACGCGCGGCGTTGCCGCCGAGTTCGAAGCCTGCGGAGTAGTTCTGCGGCGGGTCGCTGTCGATCTGGAGTGTCAGTCTGCCGGACCACCATTCAGCAGCTCCGGGCGGGGGGGCAGGCGGCGTGGCGCAGCCAGCCAACCAGATGGCAGGCGGCAGCACAGCCATGGACAGGAAGCCTCGCCGGCTCCAGGTGCTTTTCGTCATGGTTTGACGTTGAGGCGGCGCAAGGTAGAGAGAAGGGTGTCATTCTCCGGGTTCAAAAGCAGCCCTTCTCGCCAGACTTTGAGCGCATCGTCCCGTTGGCCTTTTGCCCAAAAGACCTCTCCCAGATGGGCGGCAATTTCAGCGTCGGGGCGGCGGCGGTAGGCGTCTTGCAGAACGCGCAGTGCTTCAGGCAGGTTGCCCATGCGGAATTCCACCCAGCCCAGGCTGTCGAGGATGAACGGGTCGTTGGGCGCAACGCGCAAGGCTTGCTGGATGAGTGTCTTGGCCTCCGGCAGGCGAACGTTGCGGTCGGCCAGTGAGTAGCCCAGCGCGTTATAGGCGTGGTGGTAGTCGGGCTTGCGGGCGATGAGCTCGCGCAGCAACCGCTCCATTTCGTCGGCGCGCCCGGCTTTTTCGGCAGCCATGGCTTGTTCGTAGACAAGATCCGCGTCATCGGGGAAGCGCTGAGCTGCTTCGGCGTAGACATCCTGTGCGGCCTGATGCTGCCCGAGGTCGCGCAGCAGCTGGGCTTCGGCCAGCAATTTGCGGCGTGCGTCGTCCGGGCTGCGCTCGGGTTGCTGGCGCAACAGCGCCCGTGCTTCGTCAACCTTTCCTTGCCGGGCCAGCATGGCGGCTCGCCGCAGCTGGGTGCTGAGGATGTCTTGCCCGTCTTCGATGCGGTCCAGCCACGCATTGGCTGCCGCGTAGTCTTTGCGCTGCTCGGCGATTTGCGCGAGTTGCAGGAAGGCCTGGGTCTGCCCTCTTCGGGTGGCGTCTGCAGGCAGCTCGCGGGACAGAACCAGATACTGTTCCAGCGAAGTCTGCGCGGCGTCATACAACCGTTCCTGGAACTGCAGCGTGCCTTGCAGCAGCCACGCATCTGCAAGTTTGGGGTCTTGCTGGATGACGGTGGCAATTTCCTGCCTGGCAGCGCCATATTGGCGCTGGTCGATCAATGCCCGTATGAAGCCCAGATGCAGGGGGCGTTGCGCTTCGCGGCCGTTGCGTTCCAGGTAGCTGCGCACCAGTGCCTCTGCGCCGGGCTGGTCGCGTTCCATCAACTCCAGCCCCAGCACGGCAGGCATCACCGCTTTGCTGTCGGCCGCCATGGCCTGTTTGGCAGAAGCGAGGGCATCTGCGGTGTTTTGCTGCTCCAACTGCATGCGGCCCAGGCTTGTCCATGCAGCAGACGCCGTGGCAGGGTCGACAAGGAAGGGTTGCAGCGCGGTGCGAGCAGCCTGGAGGGCCGCACCCTTGTCGCTGGTGCGTGCAAGTGTCTGGGGTATGGCACCGATCACGTCTGCGCGGCGTTCCGGCGGGGCGAGCTGTATCAGCGTGCGCAGGGTCTGCGCAATTTCGGCAGGCCGGTTGAGGGCGAGCAGTATCTGTAGAACGTAACGGTGGGGCTCGTCGGACCGGGGATGCGCTGCGGCCCAGTCCCGCGCGGCGCTGAGGGCGGCGTTGCCCGCACGGCCTTGCAACGCGATTTCGACTGCTCTGCGGTAAAGCTCCTCGCGTTGCGTCCTGCGTGCGGCATCGAGCACCAGCGAGTACGCGGGCCCTGGCTCCTCGTTGCGCAGATGCATCTCGCCCAGCAGGAGCTGGTAAAACAACTCTGCGTCCATTTCGGAGTTGGTTGCTGGCGGGGCAGGCAACGCGGGCGAATCCTGCGCCTTTGCTTGCAAAGGCCAAAGCACGGCAAGTGCCAGGGCGAGCGCCGTGACCGCTACCGGCCGCAAAGTGCTCTGCCAATGTGAAGGGCTGTTGGCCGGAGCCAATGTACCGGGGCGAGCCAGCTGGACACCGCGGGCTAGGTGAAGGGCATGCGCATGCATTGGCCGATCATAATGGAAGCCCCGTAGTCTTACCCACTGCCAGACCATGCCCGAATTGCCCGAAGTGGAGGTGACCCGACTGAGTTTTGCCGACCGCATTCGCGGTGCGGCGGTTCGGGCGGTGCGCCTGGGCAAGCCGCTGCGCTGGCCGCTCGGTGTGGCGCCCGGAACGCTGGTGGGACGCCCGGTGCTGGGCGTGCGCCGCCGTGGCAAATACCTGTTGATCGACCTGGATGAGGGGATTCTGCTGTTGCACCTCGGCATGTCGGGCAGCGTGCAGTTCGCCGAGCATCTGCCGCCAGCGGGCGTGCACGACCATTTCGAGATGGAGACGAGCCAGGGGGTGCTGCGCCTCAACGATCCGCGCCGATTTGGTGCTGTGGTGTATGTGCAAAGCGAAAGTGACCCGCTGGCCGTGAAGCTGCTGGGCGGCCTGGGCGTGGAGCCCTTGACCGACGCGTTTGAACCCGAGGCCTTTCACCGTGCCCTGCGGCAGCGCCAGGCCAGCATCAAGCAGGTGCTGATGGCTGGCGACATCGTGGTGGGGGTGGGCAACATCTACGCGTCCGAGGCGCTGTTCCTGGCGGGCATCAGGCCCACGGTGCGCGCCAACAGGCTCAGCCTGTTGCGCGTGCGCAAGCTGCACCAAGCTATACGCCAGGTGCTGGACAAGGCCTTGAATTCAGGTGGCAGTACGCTGCGCAACTTCTCGAACGCGCATGGCCAAAGCGGGTATTTTCAGCTGGAGGTGATGGTCTATGACAGGGCGGGCGAACCCTGCCGGGTCTGCGGCACGCCGATACGCATGCTGCGCCAGGGGCAGCGCTCCACCTTCTACTGCCCCCATTGCCAGAAGGCCTGAAAACACGCCTGCGGTGCTATATTGCCCGCAGACCATACACACCATGAACATGCAGGGCCCCATGTCTTTCAACCAGGAATTCGACGAGCACGGCGTTTGGCGGCGGCAATACGCCGCGCGATTGAAGACGCTGGCAGACTGGCTGGAGACCGAGGAACTGCTGGACGCGGGTACGCGGGAACGGCTGGAGCAGTTGCAGGCGCAGCTCAAGTCAGACAAGGTGATGGTGGCCTTCGTAGCGGAGTTCTCGCGCGGCAAGTCTGAACTCATCAACGCGGTGTTTTTTGCGGGCTACGGGCGGCGCATCATGCCTGCCAGCGCCGGGCGCACCACCATGTGCCCCACAGAATTGGGCTACGACTCCGACGTACCTCCTTGCCTGCGTCTGTTGTCCATTGACACGCGCCTTCAGCCGCAATCTCTGCTGGAGTGGCGCAGCGCCCCCGAGCAGTGGGAGCGCATCGATCTGGATGTGAACGACCCGGCGCAGTTGGCCCAGGCCATAGAGAAGGTGGCCGAGGTGCGCCGTGTGAGCGTGGACGAGGCACGGGCACTGGGTTTCTGGCATGACGATGCCCCCGAGGACAACCCGCTCACCGGGCCGGATGGTCTGGTGGAGGTGCCAAGGTGGCGGCACGCGCTCATCAACATGGCCCACCCGCTGTTGAAACAGGGGTTGGTGATCTTGGACACGCCAGGGTTGAACGCCATTGGCGCGGAGCCCGAACTGACGGTGAGCCTGCTGCCACAGGCGCATGCGGTGGTGTTCATCCTGGCGGCGGATGCGGGTGTGAGCAAGTCCGACCTGGCGATGTGGCGCGAACACCTGGCGCCTGCTGCCGAGCGTAACGACACGCGGCTGGTGGTGCTCAACAAGATCGATACCCTGTGGGACGAGTTGAGCACGCCGCAATACATAGAGCAGCAGATCCAGCACCAGCGCGAGGACTCGGCCCAGGTGCTGGGCTTGCAGCCGCAGCAGGTGATCGCGGTGTCTGCCCAGAAGGGGTTGCTGGCCAAGGTGCGGCAGGACGAAGCGCTGTTGCGCGAAAGCCGTTTGCCTGACCTGGAACGGGCCTTGGCGGAAGACGTGCTGGCGCAGCGCAGACATATTCTGCAGACCAGTGTGGCCGGTGCGCTTGAGGCTTTGCGAACCGAGGTGGGCCAGCAGCTGCATGCACGCACCCGCGAGCTGGTGGAGCAGGTGCAGGAACTGGAAGGCTTGCGCGGCAAGAACACCACGGTGATCAAGCAGATGCGCTTGCGCATAGAGCAGGAACAGAACGAGTTCGACGCCAGCGGCGCGCGCATACAGGCGGTGCGCTCGGTGCACCTCAAGCTGCTGAAGGACGTGTTCGCATTGCTGGGCACCAACCACCTGAAGGTCGAGGTGGCGCAGCTGGGCGAGGCGCTCAGGCAGCCGGGCATCAAGCTGGGGGTGAAAAAGGTTTATGGCGAGGCGTTTGACCGCTTGCGTGCGGGCTTGCAGCAGGCCCAGCGCCTGGCGGACGAGGTGCAGGACATGCTGGGCAGCAGCTTCCGCAGCCTGAACGCAGAGTTCGGCTTTTCCCTGCAACTGCCGCAAAAGCTCGACGTCATGCGCTTTGCGCAGGAACTGGACGTGATCGAGCGCAACCACTTGCAGTACCTGGGGCTCACCAACATCTTCCGCCTGGCGCAGCCCGAGTTCGCAGAGCGGCTGGCCAAGGCGGTGATGTCCCGTCTGCGTGGTGTTTATGACGATGCGTCGAGCGAGGTGGAACTGTGGAACAAGTCTGCCGCGGCGCAGCTGGACGGGCAGTTGCGTGAGCGCCGCAAGAACTTTGCACGGCGTATTGAGGCAGTGCACCGCATTCAGCAGGCCGCTGGCGGTCTGGATGAACGCATTGCAGAACTGCAGCAGCGCCTGACCACGCTGGAAACCGATCGGGCCGAACTGGAACGTTTGACCAGCGAACTGGGGCAGGGTGACGAGGTGGCCGAAGAGGTGAGTGCCGAATCCTGGCCGACTGTGGACAGTGCCGCAGCACCCCATGACGCGGCCTGAGCCCGAGGCGGGAAGACAGGCAGTCCCCGCAGTGTTTTTTCCCACCCTCGTGGCCTGGCAGAAAGTGCATGGGCGGCATGGCTTGCCCTGGCAGGGTACGCGTGATCCCTATCGCGTGTGGCTGTCTGAAATCATGCTGCAGCAGACGCAGGTGAGCACAGTACTGGGTTACTACCCGCGCTTTCTGGCGCGTTTCCCTGACGTCCACGCGTTGGCGGCTGCGCACCAGGATGACGTGCTGGCGCTGTGGAGCGGCCTGGGTTACTACAGCCGGGCGCGCAACCTGCACCGCTGCGCCCAGGAGGTGGTTGAACGGTGGGGAGGGGCATTTCCGCACACCGCCGAGGCCTTGCAGACGCTTCACGGGATCGGACCGTCCACAGCGGCGGCCATTGCGGCTTTCTGCTTCGGGGAGCGGGTGTCCATACTCGACGGCAACGTGCGGCGGGTGTTGACGCGCCTGCTGGCCTTTGAAGGTGACTTGGCCGATGCCGCGCAGGAGCGCCAGCTGTGGTATCTGGCCCAGGAGATGTTGCCAGCAGAAGCCACAGCAGACGACATGGCCGCCTACACGCAGGGGCTGATGGACCTGGGCGCGACCCTGTGCACGCGCAGCAAGCCGCAATGTCTGCTGTGCCCGGTGGCATCACTTTGTCAGGCGCGCGCCCAGCAGCGGCCGGGCGACTTCCCGGTCAAGACCCGCAAGCTCGTGCGCCGAACGGAAGAGTGGTGGCTTGCCGTGCGCCGGCGCGGCGACGGGGCGATCTGGCTCACTCAACGGCCGCAGCGGGGCATCTGGGCGGGCCTGTACTGCTTGCCGGTGCACGCGACGCGCGCTGAAGCCTGGGCGGCGGTGGTTGGCAGCTCCGGCAACGAAGTTGCGCCCGCGCGGCAGGACACCCTGCGCCATGTGCTGACGCACCGCGACCTGGTGCTGCAGGTGGTGGAATGGTCCAGTCCTTCGCCTGTGGCCGGAACAACCGTCGAGACCGGGCTGTGGGTGCGCGGACCGCAGGATCTGGAGATTGGCCTGCCGGCACCCGTGCGGCAATGGCTGCTTCAGCAGTGGTGATGCATCACGGGCCGGTCAATGACCGGCGGCGTGCCTGAGTGCGTCCAGTTCACGGTGGCGGCGCTGGACGGTCCAGGCCTTGCCAAACACACTGGCCAGCTGTTCCACCAGATACACCGAGCGATGTTGCCCGCCGGTGCAACCCACGGCCACGGTCACGTAGCTGCGGTGGTCCTGCACCATGCGCGGCAGCCAGTGCTCGAGAAAGGCTGTGATCTGGTCCTGCATGGTCTGCACTTCGGGCTCGGCTCGCAGGTAGGCAGCCACGGGTGCGTCCTGCCCGGTCAGCAGCCTGAGTTCGGGTTCGTAGTGCGGGTTGGGCAGCATGCGCACGTCGAAAACGTAGTCGGCATCCATGGGGATGCCGCGTTTGAACGCAAACGACTCGAACACCAGCGTAAGCGTGGCCGGCGCCCGGTGCAGCAGGGCCTTGACCTCGCTGCGCAGGTGCGACGCCTTGAGCTGGCTGGTGTCCAGCACCTGTGCCAGCTCGCGCAGTTCACCCAGCATCTCGCGCTCCAGCTCAATCGCTTCCACCAGGGCGCGCCGCTGGTCGGTGGTGTCTTTCAGGGAAAGCGGGTGCATGCGCCGCGTTTCCGAAAAACGCCGCACCAGCGTGTCGGTGGTGGTGTCGAGGAACAGCACGGTCAGTGCCTGGCCTTGTTCACGGATGCGCTGCAGCCGTTCCGGCAGGCCGGGCAGGGACTTGGCACTGCGCACGTCAATGGCAATGGCCACGCGCTCCGCGCGGTGCTCCTGCTCGACGGCGATGAAGGCTTCAAGCAACTCCGGCGGCAGGTTGTCCACGCAGTAGAACCCGGCGTCTTCCAGCGCGTGCAGCGCCACCGACTTGCCGGAGCCCGACATGCCGGTGATCAGCACCAACTGCATGGGCGGCGGGGTGTTCATGCCTGCAACATCTCGCGGGCGTGGGCGAGTGAGGTGTCGGACAGCCGGTCACCCCCGAGCATGCGTGCCAGTTCGCGCACGCGGCCGTCGGTGTCGATGACGCGCACTTCGCTGGCCGTGCCTTGCGCGTCCTGCTGTTTGGAGACGAGCAGGTGGTGGTCTGCGCAGGCGGCGACCTGGGGCAGGTGGGTCACGGCCAGCACCTGGCGGTCGCGGCCCAGCTGGCGCATCAACTGCCCCACGGTCTGGGCCACGGCGCCGCCAATGCCGCTGTCCACCTCGTCGAAGATGAGGGTGGGGGCCTGCCCCAGCTGGCTGGTGGTGACGGAGATGGCCAGCGCGATGCGCGAGAGTTCGCCGCCTGAAGCCACCTTGCCCACCGGGCGGGGCGTGGTGCCTGGGTGGCCTGCAACCAGGAATTCCACGTTTTCCAGGCCGTGGGCCTGGGGTTCGTCCAGCGGCAGCAGCCGCACTTCAAAGCGGCCGCCCGCCATGCCCAGGCCCTGCATGGCTTCGGTAATGGCCTTGGACAGGCGCTGCGCGGCAGCCGAACGGTTCTTGCTGACCTGCTTGGCCGCGCGCACCAGTGCCTGGTGGGCAGCACGTTCGCCTTGCTGAAGCGCATCAAGATCGGTGCTGCGTTCCAGTTCCGCCAGGGACTGCTTCCATTCGGCCAGACGCTGCGGCAGCTCTTCAGGCGCACAGCGATAACGTCTTGACAGTGACAGCCACTGCCCGAGACGCTGGTCCAGTGCTTCCAGGGCAGCAGGGTCCACCTCGGTGTGGTTGGCGTGGTGTTGCAGGTCGTGGCAGGCGTCTTCCAGCTGCGCCAGCGCGCCTTGCAGCACCGCGGCCAGTTCGCCGTAGCGCGGCTCGATGTGCTGCTGTTCCTGCAGCGCCTGGATGGCGCGGCTCACCAGGCCGGTGGCGCCCGGTTCCCCTTCGTCAAGCGCATGCAGGGCGCTCTGTGCGGCGTCGATCAGGCCTTGCGCATGGGCCAGACGGCCGTGCTGCAGATTGAGTTCGTCCCACTCGCCGGGCTGTGGCGCCAGCTTGTCCAGTTCGCCGATCTGCCACTGCAGGCGTTCGCGCTCCTGCTGAAGCGTGGCCTGGCGGGCGCGGGCGTCTTCCAGCGAGCGCAGGCTGTCGCGCCAGATGTTCCAGAGGTTGCGCAGTTCGGTTGTGGTGATTTGCGCGTAATCGTCCAGCAGCTGGCGCACCGCGTCGGGCCGCGTCAGGCTTTGCCATGCATGCTGGCCGTGGATGTCCACCAATTCGTCGGCCAGTGCCTTGAGTTGACCGGCCGTGGCCGCGCTGCCGTTGATCCAGGCGCGGCTGCGGCCCTGGGTGTCGATGCTGCGGCGCAGGAGCAGCGGCTCGCCTTCTTCCGCGGCAAAGCCGTTGTCGTCCAGCCAGCGGCGCACAAGGCCACTCGCCAGGAATTCGGCGCTGATCTCGCAGCGCTGGGCGCCTTCGCGCACCACACCGGCATCGCCACGCGCACCCAGCACCAGTTGCAAAGCGTCAATCAAAATGGACTTGCCCGCGCCGGTTTCGCCGGTCAGCACGGTGAAGCCGTTTTCCAGGTCCAGGTCCAGGCTGCGCACGATCACGAAATCGCGCAGCACCATGCGCTGCAGGCTCACGTCACCACCCCCTCGTTCCAGTGCAGTTTCTTGCGCAAGGTGTCGAAATAACTCCAGCCCACGGGGTGGAGCAGGCGCAACTCGTGGGCAGATCGCCGCACGGTGATGCGGTCGCGGTGCAGCAGGCTGGTGAAGGTCTGCATGTCGAAATGCGCGCTGGCGTCGCGCCCGGCCACCACTTCCACGGCAATTTCGCCGGTGGAGGGCAGCACGATCGGGCGGTTGGACAGCGTGTGCGGCGCAATGGGCACCATCACCCAGCCGTCGATGGCGGGGTGCAACAGTGGGCCGCCAGCCGACAGCGCGTAGGCCGTGGAGCCGGTGGACGAGGCGATGATGAGGCCGTCGGCGCGCTGGTTGGCCACGAAGTGCCCGTCAACCTCCACGCGCAGCTCCACCATGCTGGGAGAGCCGCCCCGGTTGACCACCACGTCGTTCATGGCAATCGTCTCAAACACGCAGTGGCCGTCGCGCCAGACACCGGCCTGCATCAGTGCGCGCAGGTCTTCCTCGTACTCGCCGCGCAGCATGGGTGCCAGCAGCGTCTCGAAGGTGTTGAAGGGGATGTCGGTGATGAAGCCGAGGCGGCCCTGGTTGATGCCCACCAGCGGCACGTTGTAGCGGGCCAGCTGGCGGCCTATGCCCAGCATGGTGCCGTCGCCACCCATCACCAGCGCCAGGTCGCACTGGGCACCGATGCCTTCCACATCCAGCACATGGTATTGGGTCAGCCCGGTGTTGAGGGCCGTGTCGTGTTCGATGACGACGTCGCAGCCCTGGCCGTGCAGGAAGTGGGCAATGCGTTCCAGGGCATCCTTGGAGCCCACGGCGTTGTATTTGCCCACTATGGCGACATGTTTGAACATGGTTAAATTACAGCACAAGCTTTTTACAATGACCTGATGTTAGACGACCGCGCCAAGCTGCTGCTCAAGACGTTGGTGGAGCGCTACATTGCCGACGGGCAACCGGTCGGCTCCCGCACGCTTTCCAAGGCGGCTGGGCTGGAGTTGTCGCCCGCCACCATTCGCAACGTGATGAGCGACCTGGAGGACCTGGGCCTCATCGCCAGCCCGCACACGTCTGCGGGCCGCATACCCACGGCACGCGGCTACCGTCTGTTCGTGGACACCATGCTCACCGTGCGGCGCGAGGAAATATCCGCGCTGGAGCGTCTGCCTGCGCCCAGCCTGGCCGCCGACCAGCCGCGTCAGGTCATCAGCCAGGCCGCGCAGATGCTGTCCAGCCTTTCGCAGTTCGTGGGGGTGGTGATGGCGCCCCGCCGGCCCACGGTGTTCCGGCACATCGAGTTCCTGAGCCTGTCGGACAGGCGGGTGCTGGTGATCCTGGTCTCGCCTGAGGGCGACGTGCAGAACCGCGTCATCCATACTGAAGCCACCTTCACGCAGTCGCAGCTTCAGGAAGCGGCCAATTTCCTCAATGCGCACTACTCGGGGCTGACCATCGAGCAGGTGCGCGAACGGCTGCGAACCGAGGTCGAGGCACTGCGCAGCGAGATCGCCAGCCTCATGGTCAAGGCGGTGGACGTGAGCTCGCAAGCCATCGAGACGCAGGACGAGGTGGTGGTGGCGGGGGAGCGCAATTTGCTTTCCGTCAGCGAGTTCTCGCACAACATGGGCAACCTGCGCAAGATGTTCGACCTGTTCGAACACAAGACGCAGCTCATGCGGCTGCTGGAAGTCTCCAACCAGGCCGAGGGTGTGCGCATCTTCATCGGCGGTGAAAGCCAGGTGGTGCCCTACGAGGAGCTGTCGGTGGTGAGCGCACCATACGAGGTGGACGGCAAGATCGTCGGTACGCTTGGCGTGATCGGCCCTCAGCGCATGCCATACGACCGCATGATCCAGATCGTGGACATCACCTCCAAGCTGGTGAGCAACGCACTGAGCCAGCAGCGCTGAAACAGCACCTGCGGCGGCTACAATCTCGGGCTTGGTCAGGGCCGTTAGCTCAGTTGGTCAGAGCAGAGGACTCATAATCCTTTGGTCGTTGGTTCAAGTCCAACACGGCCTACCAAAAAATCTTGTTCGAAAGAACGAGGGGGTTGAAAGAAGACCAAAAACGGTGTTATACTTTCAGCTTCAGCAAGCGGCTGTAGCTCAGTTGGATAGAGTACTTGGCTACGAACCAAGGGGTCGTGGGTTCGAATCCTGCCAGCCGCACCAGAAAATCAACGGGTTAGCTTCCGAAAGGAGCTAGCCCGTTTTGATTTATGGGTCAAAAGATGGCTCCGGTTGCCGTTTCTTTGGATCAGCCTGCTGTTGCCAATGAGCATCTTTCCGTCGGTCAGCCATGTCTGTTGGTCGATGGACCCCTCATGGCCTTCTTCGCACCGGTTTGACCTGCATGGCGGAAATGGGCGTGCTGCCAGACGTGGTGGAGGCGGGGTCTCAATCAAGTTGAGGGCACATCTACCCGTGTGGGCGCAGTATGAGGCTTCGATGCATCACGCTTGGGCCAACCTGGGTGAACGTATTCAGGTACTTCAGAGCAAGGCCTCTCGGTGAGCAAGTCCTGATTCCTCGTTGAATTTATGCATCCATGCCAACAATTCATCGGAAGGCATAGCCTTGGCCACCAACCACCCTTGAAACGATTCGCATCCACAATCTGCCAAGAACTCAAGTTGCTCGAGATTTTCCACGCCTTCTGCAACAACCTCCATGCCCAGGGTATGTGCCATTGCAACAATGGCCTTGATCAGTTTGGTGTCATCCAGTTGCTCAGGAACATTTCGCATGAATGATTTGTCTATTTTGACACTGCGGACCGGAAGGGACTTTAGCTGAGACAAAGACGAGTAACCGGTCCCAAAATCATCAAGTGAAATTCGTACCCCCAAATCTGCCAGATCGCTAAAAATTTTCCGAGTCTGAGGCAACTCTTTCATGGCAACCGACTCTGTGATCTCCATTTCAATATCAGATGGCAATACCCCAGACGATCTGAAAATATCGGAAACTTTGTCCATGAAGGCCAGATCATTGAGCTGTTGTGCAGAAATGTTGATGGCGATCCTCGTTTTTTGTCCTTTCTCTTCCCAGCTTTTCTGTTGCCTGCAGGCCTGCTCGATGACCCAGTAACCTAGCTTGGTGATCAAACCGGTTGCCTCGGCAATTGGAATGAATTTTCCAGGTTCGACATATCCCAAAACCGGATCATTCCAACGCAGCAGAGCCTCGACAGAACATGCCTGATGCATTCGGATGTCGATCTGTGGCTGATAATGCAACTCCAGCAGGTTGTTGTGCATGGCATGGAGCAGGCGCTCCTGGATTTGTGTGAGCTCTTTTTGCCTTTGGCCGAGCTCTTGGCTGTAGATGTGGTATGTGTTTCTGCCATTGGCTTTTGCCTTGTACATTGCCATGTCCGCGTGCTGCAATAATTTCTCCAGTTCAAGAGCGTCATCTGGAAAAAAGGTGACCCCCATTGACGTCGTGACTTGAACTTGACTGGCGTCTATGCTTATCGGCTCAGACAGCACAGCGTTGACCCTTGAGAGCACACCGACTGCCTCATCTGAATTGACAATATCCGGTAAAATGATTGTGAACTCATCACCCCCCAGCCTGGCGATGTAGTCGCTGGATCTGAAAAAACTCTGCAATCTTTTGGCGGTTTCGACCAAAACGCGATCTCCTGCACCGTGTCCGTAGTTGTCATTGATGAATTTGAACCCGTCAAAATCCATCAAGATCAACGCCAGCTTTCGCTGATGTCTGGCCGACTGGGCCATCAGAAATGTCAGCTGCTGCTGAAACTGCCAGCGGTTCGGTAACCCGGTGAGTGCATCGTGCGTTGCCTGGTGATGAAGTTGACTCTCGAGCAAGCGCAAGTCGGTGACATCGCGAATGAACAGCACGGTGCAGAGCTCGTGTCCATCAATCAGTATGTGACCCAGGGAGATATCGACCGCTACCCACTGGCCGTTTTTGGCACGCAGTCGCAAGTCTTTCACCGTACCCATGGGGCGGGGTGTAGGGTTCGCAAAATACCTTTCTACTGCTTGACTGTGCTGAGCGCGCTTGTCTTCGGGCAGCAGCAACCCAACAGACTGGCCCAGCAGCTCTTCTTTGCTGTACATGGAGAGTTTTTCCATGGCTTGGTTGGCCATGAGCACACGCCCCAGCCGATTGACCAGAAGGATGCCATCTGGAGCACCGTTGAATACGGCCCTCTCGATCGACTGCGGATGCCCCAATTCATGGTAGGAGAATTCGCTGCGCAGGCGGCTGGTTTTGTTGCGATCCGTGAAGAGCTCCCTGTCAGCCGACATCGTGTCACTCCTGTGCTTGTATTCGCCCTGGGTTGAATCGAAGAGATCTTGCGAGGGGCATCAAGACTGACGGCTTGCCGTTGCATGAGGACGACCGGGGTCAAGACTCGACCAATCCCCATGCAACCGGCCACGTCAGAAGGTGTCCCACTCCTCGGACTTGACCGCAGACGATTTAGCACTATCGTTTTTACGTTCTCCAATCAACGTTGGAGTCACGGGCTTTTTGTCGTGTTTGATCGTCTGTGCGGGTTTGGCCTTCGTTCTGGGGCTGCTCGTTGACGGCTCCGTGCGCTTCGCGCCTTGCGGCGCGGCATGGTGCGTTTCGCCAGAAGTCGATACAGCGTCACCAATCTTGAACACCGCCACGGCACGGACAAGCTGTTGAGCCTGTTGATTGAGGCTGTCGGCCGCTGCTGCGGACTCTTCAACGAGGGCAGCGTTTTGCTGGGTGACCTGATCCAGTTGCATCACCGCGTCGTTGATCTGGTCGATGCCCGAAGTTTGCTCCTGAGTCGCGGAGTTGATTTCCGAGATCAGGTCGGTCACGCGCCGCACCTGGGTAACGATGTCCTGCATGGTGTTGCCAGCTTCATCCACCAGTTGTCCGCCCGCTTCAACCTTTTGAACGCTGTCGCCGATGAGGGACTTGATTTCCTTTGCGGCCTCGGCACTGCGTTGCGCAAGGCTGCGCACTTCGCCAGCGACTACGGCAAAACCGCGTCCCTGTTCACCTGCGCGTGCAGCCTCCACTGCAGCGTTGAGCGCCAGGATGTTGGTTTGAAACGCGATGCCGTCGATGACGCCAATGATGTCGGCGATCTTTTTGGACGAGGTATTGATCTCCTCCATCATGCGCACAACCTGCTGGACAACCTCACCGCCCTTGACGGCCACGCCACTGGCGGACTGGGCCAACTGCGCTGCCTGCTGTGCCGTGTCGGAATTGGTCCGCACGGTGCTGGACAACTCTTCCATGGATGCCGCCGTCTCTTCGAGGTTGCTGGCCTGCTCCTCGGTACGTTGGGAGAGATCCGCGTTACCCATGGCGATCTGATTGGCGCCGGTCGCGATGCTGTCGCTGCTGCTGCGCACCGAGCCCACGACCTTGCGCAGGGACTCCTGCATCTGCTTC
>CBKZAG010000005.1:0-41259 GCA_966692625.1 uncultured Comamonadaceae bacterium | reverse complement strand
GGCGGCGATGACATCTTCCCGGAGCTGGCACAGCAACCCATGGGCAAGCAGCGCATCATCGCTGATGGGGCCGAGATCGTGCGGCGTGCGCCGGACATCGTGATCGGATCTTGGTGCGGCAAGAAGTTCCGCCCCGAAAAGGTGGCTGCCCGCGCAGGCTGGCAAGACGTGCCTGCTGTGAAGAACAACCAGTTGTTCGAGATCAAGTCGGCCGACATTCTGCAGCCCGGCCCGGCGGCGTTGACCGATGGCCTGGAGCAGTTGCACCGCATCGTTGCCGAATGGATGGTCGAGCATGGTTGAGCGCATGAACATCGCACGGTCTGAGCTGATCTTGGGTGGGCAGAAGAGCGGCAAATCGCGCCGGGCGGAAGACTTGGCGCGCGCGTGGCTGGCGCAGCCCGGTCACCGGGCGTGTTTGCTGGCAACCGCCCAGCCTTGGGACGACGAGATGCGCGAGCGCATTTCTCGCCACCAGCGCGATAGGGCAGAAAGGGTGCCTGGCATGTCCACGCTGGAGGTGGGGGCTGGTTTGGTAGAGGTTTTGGTGCGCGAGAGCCGCCCGGACACGCTGCTGGTGGTGGACTGCCTGACCTTGTGGTTGACGGCAGGGTTGATGCCGATGGCTGGTGACCCCTGGTCTGCTGACGAGCTTGATGCCCAGCAGGCCAACCTGGTGGATGCCTTGGGGCGCGCGCCTGGGCCCGTGGTGATCGTCAGCAACGAGATCGGGCTGGGCGTGATTCCGATGGGGCGTGAGGTACGAGCCTTCGTGGATGCGCTGGGGCGGCTGAACCAGCGCGTGGCTGGAGCGTGCGAGCGCGCCGTATTCATGGCGGCAGGTCTGCCCGTGGCGTTGAAAGGGAGCACATGACCAAGGTTTTGACAAGGGGTTGGCAACGCGCACTGGCCCTCGTGCTGCTTGGCGCGTGCTGGGCGGGCAGCGCGTTGTACGCGGCGCCGCTGGAAGTGACCGATGACCGCGGCCAACTGGTGCGCTGGGAGCAGGCACCGCAGCGCATCGTGTCGCTGCTGCCGTCGTTGACCGAAACGGTGTGCGAGCTGGGCCAGTGCCACCGCCTGGTGGGGGTGGACCGCTATTCCAACTGGCCGCAGGCCGTGACACGGCTGCCGCAGCTGGGGGGAGGGTTGGACCCGAACATTGAAGCCATCGTTGCGCTGCGACCAGACGTGGTGCTGGTGAGTACCGCCACGCGGGCCAGCGACCGCCTGAAGGCATTGGGCCTGAAGGTGGTGGCGCTGGAGCCCAAGACCCATGCCGACGTGCGCCGGGTGCTGGGCAAGGTGGCGCAGGTGCTGGGCCTGCCCGCGAGCGACAGCGAGCGGGTGTGGCGGCACATTGACGCAGCGGTGTCGGCGGCGGCGCAGTCCTTGCCGGCGGCGGTGCGGGGCACGCGCGTGTATTTCGAGGTCAACCGTGCGCCCTACGCGGCGGGCGAATCCTCCTTCATTGGCGAGACGCTGCAACGACTGGGTGCGCGCAACATCGTTGGGGCAGCGCTTGGGCCATTCCCAAAGCTCAATCCAGAGTTCGTGGTGCGTGCCAACCCCGATGTGATCATGGTGGGTGACCGCAACTTCGCGGGCATGACCGACCGGCCAGGCTGGGCGGGCATTCGCGCGGTGCGCGAGCAGCGGCTGTGTGTGTTCCCCGCGGCGGAGGCCGATCTGCTGGTGCGGCCGGGCCCGCGCATGGCAGAGGCGGCCCGCATCATGGCTGCATGCCTGGCGGACAAGGCGCCTGGTGCCACTGCACGGTCCGCGCCACGGGCGAAGGGACAGCCGTGAACGGGGCATTGCCAATGGCTCGCCGTGCCTGGTGGCTGAGTGCGCTTCTGGTGGTGATCGCCGCCACGTTGATGGTGCTGGGCGCCAGCGTGGGCAGCACGGGTCTGGACAGTCTGCGGGCCATGTGGCAGGACCCTGTGGCTGCGCAGATTGTCTGGGACATTCGGCTGCCGCGCTCTCTGGGGGCTTGGCTGGCTGGTGCGTTGCTGGGCCTGGCTGGTGCGGTAGCTCAGGGGCTGTTTCGCAACCCGCTGGCAGATCCCTATTTGTTGGGCAGCGCTTCAGGCGCGTCTTTGGCCGTGGCGCTGGCGCTGGCGCTTTTTGGCGGCAGCCCCTTCGCCACTGCCTGGGTGTTGCGACTGGGCCTCACCGGGGCGGCGTTTGCGGGGGCCGTGGCAGCGGTTCTGCTCACGCTGGTGCTGGCGCAAGGCGTGCAGCACAGCCTGCGCCTGTTGCTGGCCGGGGTCATCGTGGGGGTGGTGTTGGGGGCCATGACGTCGCTCGTCATGCTTACGCACCTGGACGTGTTGCAGGCCATGCAAGCCTTTGTGCTGGGCTCCACGGGCTTCGTGGGGTGGAGCGCTGCGGGCGTGATGGCCGTGTTGTTGTTGTTTTGCACGGTGGCGGCGGTGGGCCTGAGCCGCGTGCTCGACGGTTTGAGTCTGGGCGAGTCCACGGCGCAGAGCCTGGGTTTGCCGCTGACGCCCATGCGTGCAGCGCTGGTGGCGGTGATGGCGCTGGCCACGGGCACAGCGGTGGCGCAGACGGGGCTCATCGCTTTCGTTGGTTTGGCGGCGCCGCACCTTGTGCGATCGGTGGTGAAGACGACCCACAACCGGCTGGTGCTGCTGTCTGCTTTGGCGGGCGGTGCTTTGCTGCTGGGCGCTGACGTGCTGGCGCGCGCCGTGCTGGCGCCCCAGGAATTGCCGGTGGGTGTGCTCACGGCGGTGCTGGGGGGCGGCTATCTGCTGTGGCTGATGTACCGCGGGCAAGGCCGGGGAGGCTGGCGATGAACCGCTATGCGATTGAAGCCAGCGGGGTGCGTGCCAAGCTGGGCCGCACTGAAGTGCTGCACGGCATCGATCTGTCCATCGAGAACGGGCGATGGACCGCCTTGGTGGGGCCCAACGGCGCGGGCAAGTCCACGTTGCTCAAGGCGTTGGCCGGGCTGTTGCCACATGGCGCGGCGCAAGGGCAGGTGCATCTGCTGGGGCGGCCGTTGCGCGAACTGCCTCACCGCGAGCGTGCGCGGCAGCTTTCGTGGCTGGGCCAGAACGAATTGGCCAGCGACGACCTGACCGTGCACGACGTGGTGATGCTGGGCCGCCTGCCGCACCAGGGGTGGCTGGCGCCGCCCAGCGCAGCCGACATGGCCGCCGCAGAGCGATCGTTGCGGGCCACCCAGGCCTGGGAATGGCGTGACCGCCCGCTGGCGGCGCTTTCTGGCGGGGAGCGCCAGCGGGTGCTGCTGGCCCGGGCCCTGGCGGTGGAGGCTCAAGTACTGCTGATGGATGAACCACTCGCCAATCTGGACCCCCCACACCAGGCCGACTGGCTGGAACTGGTGCGGGCACTGGTGAGCGAGGGCAAGACCGTGGTGAGTGTGCTGCATGAGATATCGTTTGCCTTGCACGCCGACGACATGGTCGTGATGGCGCAGGGGCGGGTGTGCTGCCACGGGCGCTGCGACGACCCGCAAACCCACCGGGCGCTGGAAGCGGTTTTCGACGACCGCATCAGCATCCTGCCGCTGCAGGGCCAGTGGGTGGCCCTGCCACGCTGAACAGAGGAATGGAACAGAAGATGGAAATCGAAACACCACCTACCGACAAACGCTACGAAAAACCCGAGGGCGAGCGCCGAGGCCTCGTCATCGTTCATACCGGCAACGGCAAGGGCAAGAGCACGGCGGCCTTTGGGCTGGCGGTTCGGGCCCATGGCCGGGGCAAGGCCGTGAAGGTCTACCAGTTCATGAAAGTGCCCACGGCACGCTTTGGCGAACACCGCCTGTTTGAGCAGCTGGGCATTCCCATCGAAGGGCTGGGTGATGGCTTCAGTTGGAAAAGCCGCGACCTGGACCATTCCGCCCAACTGGCGCAGGAAGGCTGGGCCAGGGCCGAGGCCACGATCCGTGCGGGCGAGCATTTCATGGTGGTGCTGGATGAAATCATGTACCCCTTGCGCTACGGCTGGATTGCGCTGGAGCAGGTGTTGGCATGCCTGCGGGAGCGGCCCGCGCAGGTGACTGTGGTGCTGACCGGGCGCAACGCGCCTGCCGAGTTGATCGAACTGGCCGACACAGTGACCGAGATGACGCTGGTCAAGCATCACTTCAACGCTGGCGTGCCCGCGCAGCGCGGTATTGAGGACTGAGACCCATGGCGGTGGAACTCTCCGGTCACAACGACACAGCCCCACCGTCGCAGTTGGCGCTGGCCCTGTCTGACGTGCGCTTTGAGCGTCGCGGACAGACGGTTCTGCACGGCTTGAGCCTGCAGATACCGTTCGGTGTCCACGTGGCGCTGGTCGGACCCAACGGCGCGGGCAAGTCGAGTTTGCTCCAGCTCATGGCCGGCAGACTGCGCCCCACCAGTGGCCGTGTCTTGCTGGATGACCACGACTTGCAGACCCTGCCCGCGCACGCACGCGCACAGCAGATGGCGGTGGTGCATCAGCACGAAACCATGCATGCCCAGCTGCGTGTGTGCGACTACGTGGCGCTGGGCCGCACACCGCATATGCAGGCCACAGCCGATGAGCACCGTGCAGCCGTGGACTGTGCGTTGGCTCAGTGTCGCCTGCGCGAGCTGCAGAAGCGCGCAATGGGCACGCTGTCGGGGGGCGAACGCCAGCGTGCGGCCATCGCCCGGGCACTGGCGCAACAGCCCCGCGTGCTGCTGCTCGACGAGCCCACCAACCACCTGGACCTGCGTACCCGGTGTGACGTGCTGGACCTGCTGGCCGATCTGGAAATCACCGTGGTGGCCGCTCTGCACGAACTAAACCTGGTGCAGCGTTTTGCCCACCGTGTGGTGCTGCTCAGCGAAGGGCGGGTGGTGGCCGATGCCTCGCCCGCCCAGGTGCTCACGCCAGAGCTGGTGCTTGGACACTTTGATATGGACGTTTTTTATTTGCCGCTGCCCCATCGGAACCAGCAAGTGGCGGTCTTCGATTCGCCGCGCGCAGCACGCGTGTGCCCACAACCCTTGCCTCAGATATGAAAGGACTTTTTTTCATGACTTCTGCGTTCAAGCTTTCGCTGCAGGTGGTGGCCTGTGGCTTGGCCGTCACCGCAGGTGCCGTCCAAGCGCAGTCATTCCCGGTGACGGTGGACAGTTGCGGCGAAAAGATCAGCTTCCAGGCCCCTCCCAAGGCCGCACTGATTCACGACATCAACATGACTGACATGGCGCTTTCACTGGGGTTGCAGTCGCGGATGGTGGCGGTCAGCGGCATCACGGGCTGGTACAAAATGAGCCCGGCGTTCAAGCAGTCGCTGGGACATATCCGTGAAGTGGCGCCCAAGCAGCCTACGCTGGAGAACGTGCTGTCGGTCAATCCGGACTTCTTCTTTGCCGGCTGGAACTACGGCATGAAAGTAGGGGGTGACGTGACCCCGGCCACCCTGAAAAAGTACAGGATTCCCACCCTGGTGCTCAGCGAGAGCTGCGTGCATGTCGACAAATCGCGACCGCGAGCCAGCATGGAACTGCTATACGGAGACTACATCAAGCTGGGCACCATCTTCGGCAAGGAGGCGCAGGCCAGAGCACAGGTGGTCACCTGGAAGAAGCACCTGGCCAGCCTGCCCAAGGCCGAGGGCAAAGAGCCGTTGCGCATGTTTTTGTTTGATTCGGGTGAAGACAAACCCTTCACGGCAGGTAAGTTCGCCATTCCCACGGCGATGATGGAGGCCGTCGGTGGTCGCAACATCATGGACGACGTCGAGACGAGCTGGGGCACCGTGGCCTGGGAAGCCGTCGCGGCACGCAACCCGGAGTTTCTGGTCCTGCTCGACTACCAGAACGATGGTGGTGCCGATAAGCTGCTGCAGTTTCTGCAACGGCACCCATTGATGCAGCACACGGACGCCGTGCGCAACAAACGTTTCGTGGCGTTGCGCTACGAAGAACTGACGCCGGGGCCGGCCAACATCCTGGCAATCGAAAAAATGTCGAAGGCGGTCAAGCGGTGAGGCTGGCGGACCTGGTGCGTCGTGTCGGACGCACGCGACGAACCCCGGTGGTTCAGGTCTCGGTCCTGATGCTGCTGCTCGGGTGCGCGAGCCTGCTCTCGGTGATCTACGGGGCCACAGACGTACAGGGCGCTCAGATCTGGCGCGGACTGAGCCTGCTGCTGCGCGCCACATCCGACGCCGACTACACCATGGCCGACCGCATCGTGGTGGATCTGCGCCTGCCACGCACGCTGCTGGCCATTCTGGTGGGCAGCGGTCTGGCGCTGGTGGGCGCTCTGTTGCAGACCACAACCCGCAATGAACTCTCTGACCCCTACCTTTTCGGCCTCTCGTCTGGATCGGCGGCGGGTGCGGTGGCGGTGATTACCCTCACTGGCGAAGTGCTGGGCCTGTGGACCCTGCCATTGGCCGCCTTTGTAGGGGGTATGGCGTCCGTCGTGGTGGTGCTGGCGCTGTTGCGGCGCTACCGCAGCCAGACGCCCGAGCGGATGATCCTGGCTGGCCTGTCCGTGTCCTTTCTCTTCACGGCACTGACCTATTACTTTACGTTTCTGGGTGACCAGCGCGCGGCCCAATCGGTGTTGTTCTGGACCATGGGCGGCCTGGGAGCAGCACGCTGGGACAACCTCTTTATTCCCGCGACTGGCTTGCTGGTGCTGTCTGTTTTTTCGTGGCGCCAGAGCCGATACCTGGACACCATGCTCAGCGGGGACAACACCGCGCACAGCCTGGGCATTTCGCCGGAAAGGCTGCGTGTGCAGACCTTTGTGGTGTGCGCCTTCGCTACCGCCTGTTTCGTTTCGGTGTCCGGCGTGATCGGGTTTGTCGGCCTGATGGTGCCCCATCTGGCGCGCGCCTTTCGTGGTGCGCTGCACCGGGGCATGCTGCCGGTGGCCATGCTCCTGGGGGCATTGCTGCTGTTGATCAGCGACGTGGTCAGCCGCGCCGTGCTGGCCCCGCAGGAGCTCCCGGTCGGCATCGTGACGGCCAGCCTGGGGGCGTTGTTCGTCATGTACACACTGCTGCGATTGCCCGACGCTGGTTGAACGCCACCCGAACGGCTTCTTTTTTGACTCTTTTCCCTTGACTCCAATTCACGCCATGCAAACCCGAAAAATTCCCGCCACCATCGTCACCGGTTTCCTGGGCAGCGGCAAAACCACGCTGCTGCGCCATCTGCTCACGAACGCCCAGGGGCGGCGCATCGCGGTCATCGTCAACGAGTTTGGCGAACTGGGCATTGACGGCGAACTGCTGCGCGGTTGCGGCATTGGCTGTGACGAACACGGCGCCGACAACGGCCAACTGTTCGAGTTGGCCAACGGTTGCCTGTGCTGCACCGTGCAAGAAGAGTTCGCACCGGTGATGGAGCAACTGGCCGCACGGCGTGAGCAGATCGACCACCTGGTGATCGAGACTTCCGGACTGGCGCTGCCCAAACCGCTGGTGCAGGCCTTCCAGTGGCCTGCGCTGCGCAATGCGTTCACGGTGGACGCCGTGGTCACCGTGGTGGATGCGCCAGCGGTGGCCGCAGGCCGGTTTGCCGAAGACCCGGTGGCCGTTGACGCGCAACGCCGCGCCGACGAGAACCTGGACCACGACTCCCCCTTGGCCGAACTGTTCGAGGACCAGTTGGCCACTGCCGACCTGGTGGTGATCAACAAGACCGACGGTGTGGACGCGCCCACGCTGGCGCAGGTTGAAGCCACGGTGCGCGCCGAGACCCCGGCGGGGGTGAAGGTGGTGCACGCGCAGCAAGGCCGCGTGGGCCTGGACGTGCTGCTGGGCATGGGCCGTGCCGTGGAAGACGTGATCGACCAGCGCCTGACGCACCACGACGAGGAAGAGGACCACGACCACGATGCTTTCGACTCGGTGTCCATCGGGCTGGAGGTGACAGACCGCCAACGGCTGCTGGATGCCCTGGCGGCGCTGGTGCGGCGGCACGAGATTTACCGGGTCAAGGGTTTTGTGGCCTTGCCGGGGGCGGCCATGCGTCTGGTGGTTCAAGGCGTGGGGCAGCGTTTTGACAGCCATTTCGATCGGCCCTGGCAAGGTGGCGAATTGCGCGCCACCCGGCTTGTGTTGATCGGCGACCACCTGGATGCGGCCGCCCTGCAAGGCGAGCTGCAGTCGGCCTTGTTGGCGGAAGCCACCGCACCCTGAGGCCAGGAAACATGCATCTGTTGTCCACACGGCCAGGCGGTTTCGTCGAAGACGGCGGGCAGGGCGTCGTGCGTGTTGAGCAGTCGCCAGGTGACATCGTGGTGTTGAGCGCGGCTGACACCACCTTGTCTTTGCTGGCCGACGCCGCTGCTGGATTGCCAGAGGCGTTTCCAAAGGTGCGGCTGGCCAACCTGATGTGGCTGCGCCAGCCCGCGTCCACCGATTTTTACGTGGACGACGTGTTGCGCCACGCCAAGGTGGTGGTGGTTGATCACCTGGGCAGCCCGAGCGACTGGGCGTATCTGGTGGAGCAACTGATGTCGCTGGCCGCGCGGCAGGGACAGTGGCTGGCGCTGTTTTCGGGTGACAACGTGGAAGACCCCCAGTTGTTGCTGCGCAGTACCGCTCCCGTGGAGGATTGCCGCCAGCTATGGCGCTGCCTGCGCGAGGGCGGGCGTGCCAACGCCTCTGCGTTTTTCTCTCTCATCGGCCATGCGGTGTTTGGTATGGGGCAACGCCCGCCGCCGCCTCAACCGCTGCCTCCGGTGATGCACTACAGCCCTGTGGCGGCTGCACGCTGGGTGCCCGGTGCGCCGGTGGCCTTGCTGGTCTTTTACCGCGCCCACGTGCAAGCCGGGAACACCGCGGTGTTCGACGTGGTGATGGCCGCGTTGGCGCAACGGGGGCTCAATACGCTGGCCGTTGGCGTGGATTCGTTGAAGAACCCAGACAGTCTGGCGGCCTTGCAAGGCCTGGCGGCAGAACACGGGGTGGGCGTGGTGCTGAACGCCACCAGCTTTGCCGTGGCTTCACTGGACGGTGGTGACAGCGATGGGGCACAGGCGTTGGCAGAGTTGGCCGGTGATGCGCCGGTCCTGCAACTCATCACCGCTGGCTGTTCGCAAGAGCAATGGCTGGCCGATCCGCATGGCCTTGCGGCGCGTGACCTGGCCATGCAGGTGGTGTTGCCCGAGGTGGATGGCCGCATCTGCACGCGCGCCATCAGCTTCAAGGGGCTGGCCTGGCGCTGCGAGCGTACCGAGGTTGACGTGGTGCGCTACCAGCCCGAACCCGAACGCATCGATTTCGTCGCGGAACTGGCCCGGCGCTGGTGTGCCTTGCGCGATCGCCCCCATGCCAGCAAGCGCGTGGCGCTCATCCTGGCCAACTACCCCAACGACGATGCCAGACTCGCCAACGGCGTGGGCCTGGACACCCCGGCTTCCACGGTGCGCATCTTGCGGGCCATGCAGGCGCAGGGGTACATCGTAGATAAGCTTCCAACAGATGGCGACGCGCTGATGGCGGCGTTGACACGAGGGGTCACCAACAACCTGGACGCCAATGATGACAGGCCTGCTGGCCAGAGCCTGTCGATGGCGGACTATTTGGCCGACTTTCATGCGCTGCCGCAGGAGAACCAGGACGCGGTATGCGGACTGTGGGGCTCGCCAGTGCAAGACCCGATGGTGCGCAGCGGGCGTTTCATGGTGCCTGGGTTGCGCCTGGGCCAGGTGTTTGTCGGCATCCAGCCCGCGCGTGGCCGCGACCTGGACCTGGTGGCCAGCTACCACGACGCGGACCTGGTGCCCACGCATGCCTACCTGGCCTTCTACTTCTGGCTGCGGCGGGTGTTTGCGGTGGACGCGGTGGTGCACGTGGGCAAGCATGGCAACCTGGAGTGGCTGCCGGGCAAGAGCGTGGCGCTGGGCGCGGCGTGCTGGCCCGATGCCCTGCTGGGACCCTTGCCGCACCTGTACCCGTTCATCGTCAACGACCCGGGCGAAGGCAGCCAGGCCAAGCGTCGCACGCAGGCGGTCATCATCGACCACCTGATGCCTGCGCTCACGCGGGCCGAGACCTATGGGCCGCTGCTCGACCTGGAGCGGCAGATGGACGAGTACTACGAAGCCCTGGCGCTCGACCCCAGGCGGGCAAAGCGGCTGCGTGAAACCATTCTGGAGCACGTTGTCCAGCACAGGCTGCACGAAGACCTGGGCTTTCAAGCACCCACGGACGACACACAACGCGAACAGCTGCTCACCCGGCTGGACGCCTACCTGTGCGAGATCAAGGAGTCCCAGATTCGCGACGGCCTGCACGTGCTCGGGTGTTCGCCACAGGGGCGCCAGCGCACCGACACCCTGGTGGCGCTGGCGCGCTTTCCCAGCGGCAAGGCGGCAGAGCAGGGCGGCCTGCTGGCGGCCCTGGCGCAAGACTTGGGCCTGCATGGCTTCGACCCTCTGGCTGTGGAATGGGCCGAACCCTGGGCCGGCCTGCGCCCCGAAGCGCTGGCTTGTCTGAGCGATGCGCCGTGGCGGCATGCTGGGCACACCCGCGAACGGCTGGAGATGCTGGCCGCGCAGTGGGTGGAGCATTACCTTGCCGTCGATGAAACCGGTGACGGCCGCCAGGCGCTGCCGGACCCGCAGGCCTGGCCGCACACCGCACCCGTGATCCGCCGCATGCGTGAAGTGTTGGCGCCCCGGTTGGACGCCTGTGGCCCTGCCGAGGTTGAACAGCTGCTTCGTGGATTGGCGGGCCGCTTTGTGCCCCCAGGCCCCAGTGGGGCACCGTCGCGCGGGCGGCCCGATGTGCTGCCCACCGGGCGCAACTTCTATTCGGTGGATACGCGCGCCGTGCCCACGCCCACCGCCTATGCCATGGGCCTGCTGGCCGCGCAGCGGGTCATCGAGCGGCACTTGCAGGACCAGGGTGCTTATCCCGATGCGGTTGGCCTGTCCGTCTGGGGCACCAGCACCATGCGCACGGGCGGCGAAGACATTGCACAGGCCTTTGCCCTGCTGGGCGTGCGGCCCAAGTGGGCGGCGGGCAGCAACCGTGTGGTGGACATCGAGGTGCTGCCCATGGCGATGAGCAACCGGCCGCGCATTGACGTGACCTTGCGCGTGTCCGGGTTCTTCCGCGATGCCTTCCCGAACGTCATCGACCTGTTCGACGCGGCCGTGCGCGCGGTGGCTGCCATTTCTGAGGAGGATGAGCCGGACGATGTCAACCCCATCCGTGCCAGGGTGCGGCGGGAGGCGGAGCAGGCCCAGGCGGAGGGCATGGCCCTCGACCAAGCGCAGCGCCAGGCCACATGGCGCGTCTTCGGCCCGCGGCCGGGCGGCTACGGCGCGGGCTTGCAGGAGTTGATAGCCAGCGGCCGGTGGACCGACACCGGGGACCTTGCGCAGGCCTACCTGCGCGCCGGTGCCTTCGCCTACGGGCAGGACGCCCATGGGCAGGCAGCACGTGACACTTTCGAGCGGCGGCTGGCAGGTGTGGACGCGGTGCTGCACAACCAGGACAACCGTGAGCACGACATCCTCGATTCCGACGACTACTACCAGTTCCAGGGCGGCATGGCAGCTGCCGTGCAACACCTCACCGGCGCGCCCGCGGTGCTCTACCACGGCGATCTGAGTGTGCCTGGCGCGCCCCGTATCCGCACCCTTGGCGAAGAGGTGGCGCGCGTGGTGCGTTCGCGTGCCGTGAATCCCAAGTGGCTCGATGGCGTCAAGCGCCATGGCTACAAGGGGGCGTTCGAGGTAGCCGCGACGGTGGACTACCTGTTCGCCTTCGATGCCACGGCGGGTGTCGTGGCCGACCACCACTACGCCATGGTTGCCGATGCCTACGTGCACGACCCTGGCATCCGCAAGTTCCTCATGGAGCACAATCCCCTTGCCTTGCGCAGCATTGGCGAGCGCTTGCTCGAAGCCATGCAGCGCGGGCTGTGGAGTGAACCCGGCGACCACCGCGAGCGCATCGAGCAAGAATTGCTGGCGCTGGAGCGCCGTCTGGAGGAGTCTTGATGCATTCCAGTCCCGTTTCCCGTGACGCCGATCCCCGGTCGGCCCTTTTTTCAACCCGCCCCAAGGAGTCAAGCATGACCAACTTCAACACTTCCACCCCAGCGGTGCCGGCTCAGCGCAGCGCTGGTCTCTGGAGCAGCCTGTTCGCGGCAGCAGCCCTGGGCCTGGTGCTTCTGTACGGTGTGGCCTTCTCGCACAGCCCGCTGGCCCACAACGCCGCGCACGACGTTCGCCACGTCACGGTCAAGCCCTGCCACTGACACACAATCCACTTTCCTTTCCAGGAGCCTGCAACATGAGACTCTTCCAAAGCTTGTTCTGGGCGGCGCTGGTTGTCGCCCTTGTGGTGGGCAGCGCGCACACGGCGTTGACGCAGTGGTGGGCCACCCCCATCATCCTGCAGGCGGAGACCTTCGAGGACCAAAAGGCCGTCGCGGGTAGCGCGGCCGAGGACGATCACATGCACGCAACGGCCGAACCGCACACCCATGCGGTGGCGGCTGAGGGCGAAGGGGCCGAGTGGGCGCCACAGGATGGGGCAGAGCGCACGTTCTGGACCTGGGCCGCCACGGTGTTGCACGCACTGGCGATGGCCCTGCTGGGCTTGGTGGCGCTGAGTGTGCGAACCCATTTGCGCGGGCCAACGTCGTCGCGGCTGTTCGTCGCGCTGGGGCTGGCAGCGGCTGGCTTCATCAGCCTGCACCTGTGGCCTTCCTTGGGCCTGCACGCCGAGATCCCCGGCATGGACGCAGCGTACCTGGAGGGGCGGCAGGCCTGGTGGGTGTTGACCGTGGCCAGCGCCTCGGCGGCATGCGGGGCTATTGCGCTGGGGCGCAGCGCATGGCGATGGGCGGCTGCGGCAGCCCTGCTGGCGTTGCCGTTCGTGGTGGGGGCCCCCCAACTGGCAGGCGACCCCCTGGGCGGTTTCAGCGGACAGGCGCAAACGACATTGCGGATGCTGGGCATCGAGTTCGTGCGCGTCACGCACATGCTGGCCGTGGTGTTCTGGCTGGGGCTGGGCGCAGCTTGCGCATGGGCTTTCGAGCGCTGGGTACAGCCGGTCTTGGCCAACTCCGTCCGTTGATCGAATCAGCATGACTGTTCCAGCCTTTTCCGTTGACGCGGGCCATTCCGCGGTTTTTCCCTTCAATGCGCTGGTGGGGCAGGCGAGGTTGCGGCAGGCGCTGCTGCTGGCGGCTGTGGATGAGCGCATCGGCGGCGTGCTCATCAGTGGGCCGCGCGGAAACGCCAAGTCCACGGCGGCTCGCGCGCTGGCCGGCTTGTTGCCGGGCGCACCCTTCGTCAATCTGCCGCTGGCGGCCAGTTTGGAGCAGCTCGTGGGCACGCTGAGCCTGGAGGACGCCCTGCGCGACGGAGAAGTGCGGCTGGCCCCAGGGTTGGTGGCACGCGCCCATGGCGGTGTGCTCTACGTGGATGAAGTCAACCTCCTGCCCGATGCGTTGGTGGATGCGTTGCTCGACGTGGCTGCCAGTGGAACGAACACGGTGGAGCGTGACGGTATTTCCCGTCAACATGCCGCCCGCTTCGTTCTGGTGGGCACCATGAACCCTGAGGAAGGGGACTTGCGCCCGCAGTTGCTGGACCGCTTTGGCCTGTTCGTTTCCCTGGACAATCCGGGTGATCCCGCGCAACGCCAGGCCATTGTGCGCACCCGGTTGGCCTTCGATCATGACCCGGACACCGTGTTCAGGGAGCACGAGGCGGAGCAGGGCCGGCTTCAGGCCCGCGTGGCGGCGGCCCGCGCGTCTCTGCCCGGTCTGGCCTGGCACGATGACGTGCTGCAGCGCGCTGCAGACCTGGCCCTGGCGGCTGGTGTTGATGGCGTGCGGGCCGATTTGGTGATGTTGCGTGCAGCCCGCGCGCAAGCGGCGCTGGAAGGGCGTGATCGCATCTGCGTGGAGCACGTGGACGCTGTGGCCGAGTTTGCATTGGCGCACCGCCGTGGCGGTGACGGTCACACTGACAACGCCAGGCCGCCCGCGGGGGGCGCGCACGGAAACGAACGGCTGCACTCCCCTCAGTCGCGGTCTGCGAATGCCCCTTCGGCACATACCGAACCAGAGGGTGACTGGGGTGCGCTGCCGCCGCAGCCGCAAACCATGGCGCGCGTGCGATCCGCAGGGGCACTCATCCCAAAAAAAGCGTGAGCCACCCCGGCCCGCGCGCACCCATGGTGTCCAGCGGCTGGCGGTGGCAGTCTCCTCCGGTGGGGCCGCGCCCGGTCCTGCCGGGCCGGGTTCAACCTGTGGCCCGGGTGGGCACCCTCTTGGGCCAGCGCGTTGACTGGGTGCGAACCCTCGCGGCCAAAGGCCCGGGGCCGTTGCGGCAGGAGCACGTTCGCCGCCAGCCGCTGAACGTGCGGGTGCCCACATTGCATGTCATTGCTTTGGATACGTCTGGCTCCATGCGTTCGCGGGGCCGCCTGGCGTGGGCCAAGGGGTATGCCGCGAGCCTGATTCAAGCGGCCGCGCGTCAGGGTGACCATGTGGCCTTGCTGTGCTTTGGCGGGCGGGGGGTGGAGCTGTTGCTTCCTCCGGGGCCAGCGCGCACGGCAGGCGCGGTGCGCGTGCGACCCCTGGGCGGCGGTGGCGGTACGCCGCTGTCGGTCTGCGTGTCCGAGGCCGACCGTCTGCTGCAGAACATCAGGCGCAGTCAGAAACCATTCACCAGGGCTTGTTTCTGGCTGCTCACCGATGGCCGCACGCTAGACAACCCCCCGGCGCCCGCGGTGGCCGATCAAGTCATCGTTGTTGACTTCGATGACCCGAGGCTGCCGCTTGGCCGGTGCGCCAGCTGGGCCAAGCGGTGGCGGGCCGAATACCGCCTGGGCGCACAAGGTGCCTGAACTTTCCAGAGTATGAAGACGCTAACATGACGCATTTCACGTCCTCCACAATCACCGAAGTGATCGTCTGCACCACCTGTCGGCCCCCGGGGGTTTCCCGGAACGAACCTGCGGCTGGCGCGATGTTGTTCGAGGCTGTGCAAACCGCCCAGAGTACGGACGCCACCGGTCAGTGGGAACGCGTTCGGGTCCGTGGCATGGCGTGCATGAACAGTTGCTCACGTGCCTGCACAGTGGCGTTTCAGGCCCATGGCAAGCACAGCTATCTGTTCGGCGACCTGACGCCGGGCGCTGAACTGGCGGCACAGGTGCTGGCCTGTGCGCGGCTGCACGCCGATGCCCCCGACGGCACACTTGTACGGGGCGAGCGGCCGCAAGGCCTGCGCAACGGCATTCTGGCCAAGCTGCCACCGCCACTGGAGCCCGCACTGCCGTGAGCGCCGACGATCAGCCTTCCAATGCCTTGCAGTGGGCACCAGCGCAGCCTTTTCCGGCGGTGGAAGCCGAGGCCGTCTACCGCGCCATACGCGAGCGGCGCGACATGCGGCATTTCACCGGAGGCGCCGTGGCGCCGGATGTGCTGCGCCGTCTGTTGTGGGCGGCCCACTTCGCGCCCAGCGTCGGCTTCATGCAGCCGTGGCGCTTCATCAGGGTGACGCGGCGCGACATGCGCGAACGTATCCACGCCCTGGTGGAGGAAGAACGCAAGCGCACGGCTCAGGCCCTAGGGGAGCGGCAGGACGAATTCATGCGCCTGAAGGTGCAGGGCGTGCTGGACGCTGCCGAGGTGCTGGTGGTGTCTTTGGCTGACGGGCGTGACAAGCACGTCTTTGGCCGAAGGACGATGCCGATGATGGACCTGGCGTCCGCTGCCTGTGCCATCCAGAACCTGTGGCTGGCAGCCCGTGTCGAAGGGTTGGGCATGGGCTGGGTGTCATTGTTCGAACCGGCAGAGCTGGCCTTGCTGCTGGGGCTGCCGGAGGGGGCGGAGCCCATTGCCATTCTCTGCCTGGGGCCGGTGCAGGGCTATTACGCGCAGCCCATGCTGGAGCAGGAGCGCTGGGCCTGCCGTGAGCCATTGGAGGGGTTGGTGTTCGACGACCACTGGGGCGCGCAGAGCCAGCTGTTCGCAGACTGTGCTGAACAGGAGGCCGGAACGTGACCAGCGGCGGCCTGCTTCTGCCAAGTGTCGGGGTGCTGGCCGCCGCCGTGCCCCTGTCCCTGGCTGTGGACCGCTGGTGGGGCGAACCGCCCGTGCGCTGGCATCCCGTGGTGTGGATGGGCAACGCGCTGGAGCGCCTGGGCCGCTGGGCCGCGCCTGTGGTTGGATGTCATGCGGGCGTGGCGACTGTGCCGTTCGTGCGTGGTGCGTTGGCATGGCTGTGCCTGGCGGCGGTCGTGTGCGCCGTGGCACTGGGCTTGCAGGCCTGGCTGCTGCAGTGGCCCGCCTGGGTACAGGTGTTGCTGCTGGGTTTGTGCCTCAAGCCGCTGCTGGCCTGGCGCATGCTGCGTTCAGAAGTGACCTCGGTGGATGCGGCGCTTGAAGAATCACTGCAGGCAGGCCGCGAACGCCTGTCATGGCTGTGCAGCCGCAACGTGTGCCAGCTCACCGCGAGCGAAGTTCGCGAGACAGCCATAGAAACGCTGGCAGAGAACTTGAACGACTCGGTGGTGGCGCCAGTGTTCTGGTTCCTGGTGGCCGGTTTGCCCGGCGCAGCGCTGTACCGCATGGCCAACACGGCCGACGCCATGTGGGGTTACCGGGGTGAGCGGCATGGGCGTGTCTGGACCTGGGCAGGCAAGTGGGCGGCGCGGGCCGACGACGTGCTTTCCTGGCTGCCCGCACGCCTGACGGCTGGGCTGCTTTGGGTGGCAAGCCGTGGGGCGGGGGTTGCGAGTGCCCAGTGGTCCCGCTTACCGCTTGAGGCCGCTTCCACGCCTTCGCCCAACGGTGGCTGGCCCATGGCTACCATGGCCTTGGCCTTGGGCGTACGCCTGGGCAAGCCTGGTGTCTATGTGCTCAATGCCAAGGGCGTGCAGCCTGGGGCCATGGATGTGGAGCGGGCGATCAGGCTGGCAGGCCGTGCAGTCGGGTGGGTTGTGGCGCTGTGTGTGCTTGCCACCATGGCCATTTGGACAGGAGCATCAACATGAGCCGTGTGCACGGTGGCCCCGACACACTGGGCGTTCCCGCCTGGGACTTTTCCACGAATGCCAACGCTTGTGGGCCGTGCACCATGGCGCTGGATGCCGTCAGGGCCGTTGAGCCCACGCATTATCCCGATCCGGCCTACGCCAGTCTACGCGCGGCGCTGGCAGATTTTCATGACGTTGCGCCGGCGTGCATTGTTCTTGCCGCCAGCGGCAGCGAGGCCATCGCACGCGTCACTGCCTGGGTGGCCAGGCGCGGCGGGCAGCGGGTAGCCGTGCCGGAACATGCCTATGGCGACTACGCCCAACTGGCCCAGGCCTGGGGCATGGCCGTGCAGGTCGGCGCAGCGGCAGACTTGCGTTGGGGCTGCGAGCCCAGCAGCCCGCTGGGGCAGGCGTGGCAGCCGCATGCCAACGCCGAACAAGGGGGTGTGACCGTGCTGGACCGCGCCTACGAACCGCTGCGGCTGGATGGTCAGCCTACTTTGAACACCGACGAGTTGCAACAGGTGTGGCAGTTGTGGACCCCCAACAAGGCCCTGGGCCTGACGGGCGTGCGCGGCGCTTACCTGATCGCGCCCTTGGGGGCGGAGGCAGATGCCCGCCAGCTCGAATCCCTGGGGCCGTCCTGGCCGCTCGGTGCCCATGCCGTGGCCATGCTGCACGCCTGGACGCTACCAGCGGTGCAACGTTGGCTGGCCGCGTCGCGCGACGTGTTGCGGCGCTGGCGTGTGAGTCAGCGGGAAGCCCTGGAAACGTTGGGCTGGTCTTGTCTGCCCAGCCATGCCAACTTCTTCTGCGCCCGGCCACCAGAACCGATTGACCCTGACGCCTTGCGCAGCCAGGGCGTCAAGCTGCGCGACGCCACATCTTTTGGCCTGCCGGGCCACTGGCGCCTGAGCGTGCAGCCACCCGTGGCACAGCAAGCCTTGACGGCAGCCCTGCAAGGCGCCGCTGCTTCAACATCCACTGCACAACACAGAACATGACCGCCAAATGCATCATGGTGCTGGGCACCACCAGCGGCGCTGGTAAAAGCTGGTTGACCACAGCCCTTTGCCGCCACTATGCGCGCCAGGGTTTGAAAGTGGTGCCCTTCAAGGCGCAGAACATGAGCAACAACGCCCGTGTCGTCACTGGCCAGCGCAGGGGTGATGCTTTCGATTGGGGCGAGATCGGCTCTGCGCAGTACTTTCAGGCGCTGGCTGCGCGGGCCATGCCCGACGTGCGCATGAACCCGCTGCTGCTCAAGCCCGAGGGCGACACCCGCAGCCAGGTTGTCTTGCTGGGGCAGGTTCACCCTGAACTCACCGCCATGCCCTGGCGTGGGCGCAGCGAACACGTGTGGCCGTACATCCGCCAGGCACTCGACGAACTGCGAGACAGCCACGACGTGGTCGTCATCGAGGGTGCAGGCTCCCCTGCCGAAATCAACCTGCACGCCAGCGACATCGTCAACATGCGGGTGGCCCGCCACGCTCAGGCTCGCTGCTTGCTGGTCAGCGACATCGACCGTGGCGGCGCCTTTGCCCACCTGTACGGCACCTGGGCATTGTTGCCTGCCGAGGAGCGGAAGCTGATACGCGGCTTTGTTCTCAACAAGTTCCGGGGAGACGCCAGCCTGCTCGCGCCCGCCCCGCAGATGTTGCAGGATTTGACCGGTGTGCCCACCGTGGCCACCTTGCCCATGTTCTACGGCCATGGCCTGCCGGAAGAAGACGGCGTGTTCGACGACCGCACCCACACCGCCGGGGCCTTGCGCCTGACCGTGGCCGTGGTGGCGTACCCGCGCATCAGCAACCTCGACGAATTCCAGGCGCTGAAGAACGTACCCGGTGTGCGTCTGGTGTGGGCACGCAGCCCGGCAGATGTGGCCCATGCTGACTGGATCGTTCTGCCCGGCAGCAAGCACACGGGTTCCGATCTGGCCTGGTTGCGCGCCCAGGGGCTGGACCAGGCGGTGTCTGCCCACGCCGAAAAGGGTGGGGCGGTGCTCGGTATCTGCGGCGGCCTGCAGATGCTGGGTGAGGCGCTCATCGACACCCACGGCGTTGAGTCTATTGAATCCAGCAACGCGCCGGGCCTGGGCCTGTTGCCCCTGGTCACAGCGTTCGCGCAAGACAAAACCGTACAACCCAGTCATGGCCGCCTGTCGGTGCATGGCGGCCCTTGGGCCGCTCTGGATGGCGTGGCCGTCAGCGGTTACGAAATCCACCACGGGCAGACGGCGCTGCACCCGGCCATGGTGGCCCAGGGGGTGAAGGCGCACGAGGTGCTGCCCGGCCTGGCCTGGCAGAACGAAGCGGGCAACGTGCTGGGCTTGTACCTGCACGGCTTGTTTGAAGACCCCGCCGTGCTGCAAGCACTGTTTGGCGCCAGCGCGCCCACGCTGGATGGCGTGTTCAACCACCTCGCCGACTTTCTTGTGCAGCACACCACCCCAGGCGTGCTCGACGCCCTCATCAGCAATTGAACACTTCGGAGCCCTGTATGACCTTCCAGATTCCCTCGATCCCAGACATCACCAACCCCCAGCTGGAGCAAGCGCTTCAACACAAGATTGACCAGAAGACCAAGCCACTCGGGTCGCTCGGGCGCCTAGAGTCGCTGGCGCTGCGCTTGGGCGCCATCCAGGGCACGGAAGCCCCCGCGCTGACCAACCCCCAATTGGTGGTGTTCGCGGGTGACCACGGCCTCGCCGCAAAGGGCGTGTCTGCCTACCCCAGCGACGTGACCTGGCAGATGGTTGAAAACTTTCTGGCTGGTGGCGCGGCGGTGAGCGTGCTGGCGCGCCAGCATGGCATTGGCCTGACGGTGATGGACTGCGGCGTGCGCCACGACTTCGCACCCCGCGACGGCCTGCACCAGCGCAAGGTGGCTCCGGGCACGGCGGATGCGTCTGAGCAGCCCGCCATGACTGCCGCGCAATGCGCGCAGGCACTGGCCAATGGCGCCGAGCTGGTGCGGCAACTCCCCGGCAACACGTTGCTGCTGGGCGAAATGGGCATAGGCAACACGTCGGCTGCGTCCTTGCTGATGGCGCGGCTGGCGGGTCTGGACATTGTGGATTGCACCGGTGCGGGCACCGGCCTGGACGCGCCAGCAGTGCAGCGCAAGATCGGCATCCTGCGCGAGGTGTTGCAGCGGCACGGCGAGGCCACGGAGCCGCTGGACGCGCTCGCGGCCTTCGGCGGGTTCGAGATCGCGTCCATGGCCGGCGCGGTGTTGCAGGGCGCGTTCGAGCGGCGCGTCATCGTCGTGGATGGCTTCATTGCCACAGCCGCCGTGCTGGTGGCGTCAAAACTGCAGCCGCACGTGCTGCAGCGCTGCGTGTTCGCCCACCAGTCGGGCGAGCGAGGCCATGCCCTCATGCTCGCGCACCTCAAGGCACAGCCGCTGCTGGACCTGGGGCTGCGCCTGGGCGAAGGCTCGGGGGCTGCGCTGGCGTGGCCGCTGCTGGCGTCGGCCTGTGCCATTCTGCGCGAGATGGCCAGTTTCGAGTCCGCTGGTGTTTCACAGCGCGAGCCGGGGAGCCAGGCGCAGGAGGCACAGGGTCACTAGGACTTTCCCTATGTTCGCCAGCAAGGCGTCATTTCATAAGTTCGCTGTAAGCAACGGCGCTGACAGTCCACCGTGCAATATCGCGAGTCCCCTTGCGGTGTTCAAGCGTGGTGGGTCAAACCGCCAAAGAAAAGCATCACTCTGAGGAGATGACGTTCATGTCAAGTGAAAGT
This sequence comes from uncultured Comamonadaceae bacterium, assembly GCA_966692625.1. Lineage (GTDB taxonomy): Bacteria > Pseudomonadota > Gammaproteobacteria > Burkholderiales > Burkholderiaceae_C > CAMLOF01. Next base: position 20,517 of record CBKZAG010000005.1, on the reverse strand, counting down.
AATGCAAAGGCCTATTGGTCCGCGACGCTGGGGCTGTTGACCAAGGTGCTGGTCATATGGTTCATCTGTTCCTACGTCGCCGGGATCATCCTGGCGCCGGTGCTGAACAGCATCCACCTGGGCGGCTATCCGCTCGGCTTCTGGTTTGCCCAGCAGGGCTCCATCTACATCTTCATTGCGCTGATCTTCTGGTACGCCAAGAAGATGGGCGACATCGACCGCAAGTTCGACATGCACGAAGACTGAGCCCATAAAGGACCAAACAAATGGATCTTCAAACCCTGACCTACGTGGTGGTCGGCGCAACGTTCGCCCTCTACCTCGGCATTGCTTTCTGGGCACGTGCCGGCAGCACCTCCGAGTTCTACGTTGCCGGTGGTGGCGTGCACCCGATCACCAACGGCATGGCCACGGCTGCCGACTGGATGTCTGCGGCCTCGTTCATTTCGATGGCTGGCCTCATCTCCAACATGGGCTACGGTGGCGCCGTGTTCCTGATGGGGTGGACTGGCGGCTACGTGCTGCTCGCCTGCCTGCTGGCTCCGTACCTGCGCAAGTTCGGCAAGTTCACCGTGCCGCAGTTCGTGGGTGACCGCTACTACTCGCAAACCGCGCGCACCGTTGCCGTGGTTTGCCTGCTGGTGGCTTCCACCACGTACATCATCGGCCAGATGACCGGTGTGGGCGTGACCTTCTCCCGCTTCCTGGGCGTGAGCAGCGAAACCGGTATCTACATCGGCCAAGCCATCGTGTTCTTCTACGCGGTGTTCGGCGGCATGAAGGGCATCACCTACACCCAGGTGGCCCAGTACATCGTGCTGATCCTGGCCTACATCATTCCCGCCATCTTCATCTCCTTGAACCTGACTGGCGTGTTCCTGCCCCAGCTGGGCCTGGGTGCTGATCTGGCTGGTACCGATGTGTCCCTGCTGGCCAAGTTGGACCAAGTGGTGACTGACCTCGGCTTTGGCCAATACACCACGACCTCTGCCGGCTCCACGCTGAACATGTTCTTCTACACCGTGTCGCTGATGATCGGTACCGCTGGTCTGCCGCACGTGATCGTTCGCTTCTTCACCGTGCCCAAGGTCTCCGACGCCCGCTATTCCGCTGGTTGGGCGCTGATTTTCATCGCGCTGCTGTACACCACGGCCCCCGCCGTTGGCGCCATGGCTCGCCTGAACCTGTTCGGGACGGTCAACACCGCTGTGGGCCTGGGCTCTGATGCTTCTGGCCAGATGGTGGTGAAGGCTGACGTTGTGAAGGCCAACCAAGGCAACAAGGACGTGCTTTTCGCGCCTGAGTCCAGCCTGAAGTACGACGACCGCCCCGAGTGGATGAAGCGCTGGGAAAAGACCGGTCTGCTGAAGTTCGAGGACAAGAACGGTGACGGCCGCATCCAGCACTACAACGACAAGAGCGAAGCCGTGAAGCCCAAGGCAGAGGCCGCAGGCTGGAAGGGCAACGAACTGACCGTGAACGCCGACATCATCGTGCTGGCCAACCCGGAAATCGCCAAGCTGCCCAACTGGGTGATCGCACTGGTCGCCGCAGGTGGTCTGGCCGCTGCGCTGTCCACTGCGGCTGGTCTGCTGATGGCCATCTCCTCCGCCGTGTCCCACGACCTGATCAAGGGTGTGTTCGCTCCGAACATTTCTGAGAAAGGTGAACTGCTGGCAGGCAAGATTGCCATGGCCGTGGCCATCGTCATCTCTGGTTGGCTGGGGCTGAATCCGCCGAGCTTCGCAGCAGGTACCGTGGCGCTGGCCTTCGGTATCGCGGCTTCGACGATCTTCCCCGCCATCATGATGGGTATCTTCTCCAAGACCATCAATGACAAGGGTGCTTCCCTGGGCATGCTGGCGGGCCTGTTCGTGACGCTGTTCTACGTGTTCGCGCACAAGGGCATCTTCTTCATCAAGGGCACCGAGTTCACCAACCTGATCGGTGGCGCCAACAGCTTCTTCACCATCACCCCCGAGGCCTTCGGTACGGTGGGCGCGATCGTGAACTTCGCTGTGGCCTACTTCGTCAGCAAGATGACCGCACCGGTTCCCGGCCACATCGCTGAGCTGGTGGACTCCGTTCGCACCCCCAAGGGTGCGGGTGGTGCCGTTGCTCACTGATCGGTCCAGGCCGGTCTGGTGACAGACCGGCAACAAGAACAGCCCCACCGGCTTGGCCGGTGGGGTTTTTCTTTATGGCGCTGGCATGTCTTTGCGGTAAGTACGAGGTAAGCTCAAGCACGGCACAATAGAAGCAAAAAACGGCCAGCCACCAGCGGCTGTCGTCACGAGGAGGCATCCATGAAGCAGATGCTGGCGTTCCAACTCCTGCGGTCACCAATGCCCGCCCGCGGGGTGTTGCCAATTGCCCTGCAGCCGTGGTGAGGTTGCAGTGTCAGCGCTTCTCGTCGTCGCGGTCTCATTCGCCTATCTGTTACTCCTGTTTGCGCTGGCGTATTGGGGGGACTGGCGCGCCGCGCATGGGCGTTCCGTCATTGGCAGTGCTTGGGTCTACGCGCTTTCGCTGGCCGTGTATTGCACTGCGTGGACCTACTTTGGCAGCGTAGGACGGGCGGCCAGTTCCGGCTTGTGGTTCCTGCCCATCTACCTCGGGCCCATGCTGGCCATGATTTTGGCCTGGGTCGTGGTGCGCAAGATGGTCCGTATCGCCAAGACCTACCGAATCACATCCATTGCCGACTTCGTCTCCAGCCGTTATGGCAAAAGCCCGGTGCTCGCTGGCGCGGTCACACTCATCACGGTTGTGGGCATCGTGCCCTACATCGCCCTGCAGCTCAAGGGCATATCTGTCGGTTATTCGGTGATGACCCAGCCGCTCGGACAGCCCCTGGCAGAGGCGCGGGTCTGGTGGCAAGAGAGCACGTTCTACCTCGCCCTGGCGCTGGCGGGGTTCACCATGTTGTTCGGTGTGCGCCGCCTCGACAGTGGTGAACGGCACGAAGGCATGGTGGTGGCCATTGCATTCGAGTCGCTCGTCAAGCTGCTGGCCTTCCTGGCCGTGGGGCTCTTCGTGGCCTACGGCATGTTCGATGGCGTGGGGGACATATTCAACCGAGCCCGCGCCGTACCGGAGCTGGCCCGGTTGTTGTCGCTGGGGCAGGGCGGGGGGTTTGCCTATGGGCAGTGGTTCGGCTTGACTGTGCTGGCCATGTTGTCGGTCATTCTTCTGCCGCGCCAGTTCCAGGTGATGGTCGTTGAGAACGTGGACGAGCGCCATCTCAAGCGCGCAGCCTGGGTGTTTCCGTTTTACCTGCTGCTCATCAATCTGTTTGTGTTGCCGATTGCTCTGGGCGGGCTGCTCACGTTCGGACAAGGAGCGGCCAACCCCGAAACCTATGTTTTGTCTCTGCCCCTGGCCAATGAACAAGGGGCGCTTGCGCTGCTTGCATTCGTCGGCGGGCTGTCCGCCGCCACGGGCATGGTGATCGTGGAGACCATAGCGGTGTCCACCATGGTCTGCAACGACTTGGTCATGCCTGTGTTGTTACGCAGGCCTCGGTGGATGCATGCCCAGGGAGGGGATCTGACAAGGCTTCTGCTCATGGTCCGCCGCCTTGCCATCCTCGGCATCATGTTGCTGGGGTATTTGTACTACCACCTGGCGGGTGAAGCGTATGCGCTCGTCAGCATTGGACTCATCAGCTTCGCCGCAGTCGCGCAGTTCGCGCCATCGCTTCTGGCTGGCATGTACTGGAAAGGTGGCACGCGGCAGGGTGCCATCAGTGGCCTGTTGCTGGGCTTCGCGGTGTGGGCCTACACGCTCATGCTTCCATCCCTGGCCAAGTCTGGCTGGTTGCCGTCTGGTTTCTTGGAACATGGGCCTTGGGGCATGGCATTGTTGAAGCCTGAGCAACTCTTTGGGCTGGAGGGGATGGACAATCTGACGCATTCGCTGTTCTGGAGCATGGTGTTCAACGCAGGGGCTTATGTGGCTGTGTCCGTCTGGCGTGCGCCGTCGGCCCGTGAGACCAGCCAGGCTTTGCTGTTTGTTGACGCATTCGATCGCAGCGATCATTCCGATGCCGAACATCCTGTGTTCTGGCGCGGTCAGGCCAGTGTGGCAGCACTGCTGCCGCTGGCTGGGCGTTTCCTCGGCATGGAGCGCGCGCAGCAGCTTTTCCAGTCGTACGCGCAGTCACAGGGGGTCGCATCGGTAGATGAGCTGCCAGGGAGCCCGGGGCTTGTGCAGTTTGTAGAGACGCAGCTGGCAGGTGCGATTGGCAGTGCATCCGCCCGTGTCATGGTGGCCTCGGTGGTCAAGGAGGAGCCGCTCAGCGAGAGCGACGTGATGCGCATCCTTGATGAGGCAAACCGGCTGCGGCTGCACTCGCACGAGCTGGAGGAAAAATCCCGCTCGCTCGAGCAGGCGACGGAGCGTTTGCGTGCAGCCAACGAGCAACTGCAGAGCCTGGACCGGCTGAAGGATGATTTCATGTCTTCCGTGACGCACGAATTGCGGACACCTTTGACATCGATCAGGGCGTTGGCCGAACTCATGGCGGATGATGAAAACATTCAGGCTGCTCAGCGGCAGCGTTTCCTGGGAATCATCGTCTCGGAGTCGGAGCGGTTGACGCGGCTGATCAACCAAGTGCTTGACATGGCCAGAATCGAGTCCGGCCATGCGGATTGGCGAGGGGCTGAGCTTGACGTCGTGGCGCTGGTCAAGCAGTCGGTGCAAACAACTGCCGAGATGTTGCGCGAGCGAGGCGCAGTGGTCACAGTCAACGCTCCACCAAATTCTGTGATGGTTCGCGCCGATGCGGACCGCCTGACGCAAGTGATGATGAACTTGTTGTCCAATGCATCCAAATTCGTGCCCTTGGAGCGCGGCCGGGTGACTGTGCGGGTGGAATGCCGAGAGGATGGCGTGGCCGTGGAGGTGGAAGACAACGGACCCGGAGTGCCGCTTGAGGATCAGCAGCAGATATTTGAAAAATTCCGTCAGGGTGGGGACAGCCTTAGCCGCACGCAGGGTTCTGGTTTGGGCTTGTCCATCAGCCGGCAGATCGTGGAGCATTTCGGAGGGCGCATGTGGTTGCGTTCGGTGCCCGGCCAGGGTGCCTGCTTCGGCTTCTGGCTGCCAATCATGGACACCAGCATGCCCCCGCAGCAGGAGTCAAAGATATGACAACAACCATTCTCATCGCCGACGACGAACCCAACATCCTCATATCGCTTGAGTTCCTCATGACTCGCGAGGGCTACGACGTGAAGATTGCCCAAGACGGGCAAGAGGCCATAGAGGCCATAGAGGCCTTCCGCCCGGCGTTGGTGCTGCTGGACGTGATGATGCCCCGCAAGAATGGTTTTGACGTGTGCCAGGAAGTCCGTGCACGCGAAGACCTCCAGGGCACGCGCATCTTGATGCTCACAGCCAAAGGCCGCGACACCGATGTGGCCAAGGGCATGGCTCTGGGGGCTGACGCCTACATGACCAAGCCTTTTTCCACCAAGGAGCTGCTGGACAAGGTGCGCGAGATGCTGGGGACTGGCGCGTGAGCCGCGCGGATCGAGCTGACAGGCGTGTCTGGGGGGGGCTGCTTGTCTGCAGCCTGGGTTTGGCCGTTTGGCTTGTGGCGACACTATGGCTGCTGGCGAGCACGCTTGAAGGCGAGACATCTGCGGCTTTCCGTTCCATCCTGACGGACCGTTGGCCGTTGCTATTGCTTGCATGGATCGGCGGCGTGGGGGTATTGGCCTGGGCACTGCAAAGGTGGTTCCGCTACTGGGTGGTGCCTGCGGCGCAGCTGGTGGAGCACGTTCAGGTGCTGCTGCGCACAGGCGTGGTTCGCCAACTTGAACCCGCAGGCAACCGCGAGACCCGCGCCACCGTCGAGCTTATCAACCAGCTCGTGGCCCAAAGGGAGGGCCTGCGCGCCGAGATGGACGCCAAGGTCCGCGAGGCAGCGCAAGACATCGAGCAGGAAAAATCCCGTCTGGCGGCGCTCATGTCCGAACTGACGCAAAGCGTTGTTGTCTGCAACCTAGACGGCCGCATCCTGCTCTACAACAACCGGGCCAGAGTACAGTTTCGAGCCCTGTCCAGTGCGCCGCGTCTGGCCGATGGTGCCGAACTGATCGGACTGGGGCGTTCCATTTACGCGGTTTTTGATCGCAAGCTCGTTGCACATGCGCTCGAAAGCGTGCAGCAGCGCATGCGCCGTGGCGTGGCCAACCCTTCAGCGCAGTTCGTCACCACAACACGGGCAGGGCAGCTCCTGCGTGTGCAGATGACGCCGGTGCGCCAAGTGCATGAGCAAGAGGACGCAGATTCCCCCTTGGCCCTGGCGGGCTACGTGCTGATGCTCGACAACATCACCCGCGAATACGAGGAGGAGGCCGAGCGGGACCAACTGCTCTTGGGCCTCACTGAAGGCAGCCGGGCGGCGCTCGCCAATATCCAGGCGGCTGTTGAAATGCTCGACTACCCTGACCTTGAGGCACCCATGCGAGAGCGTTTCCTCAACGTCGTACGTGACGAAGTGCGCGTCATGAGCGCTCGCGTGCAGGACTTGTCCAACCGCGCTGCAAGTGGCATCAAGACCCGGTGGCCGCTGGAAGACATGCTGGGCGCAGACCTGCTGTCTGCCGTGGGCAGACGCATTGAGGAAGTGGTGGGCGTGCCCGTGAAGGACGTCGACGCTGACGGTGCCTTGTGGCTGCGGGTGGAAAGTTTTTCTGTCATGCAGGCGCTGGTGTACCTCAGTGCAAGGTTGAAGGACGAGTTTGACGTCAGGTACGTTTCCTTGCGTCTGCAGCCAGCCGCCCAGGCGCCGCAACGCGCGGAACTCGATCTGGTGTGGTCAGGCCAGGCCATCAGCACCGAGACCGTGATGAGCTGGGAGATGGACGCCATGCGGGCCGGTGCGGACGCGTCTTCGCTGACCGTGCGGGATGTGGTGGAGCGGCATGGCGGCGCGTTCTGGTTTGAGCGGCACCGCGCCAGCCACCGGGCCTTTTTCCGCTTCCTGCTGCCCACTGCGCAACCGCAAGAACCGCTGGACGTTGCAACATTCATCCGAACCGAAAGCCGCCCCGAATACTACGACTTCGATCTGTTCCGCACTTCCGCGCGCAGCCAAGCCTTGGAGGATGTGCCCCTGACCGATCTGGCCTACACCGTTTTTGATACGGAAACCACCGGCCTCAACCCATCACAGGGCGACGAGATCATCCAGATCGGCGCCACGCGCATCGTCAACGGCAAGCTGCTACGGCAAGAGAGCTTCGAGCAACTCGTCAACCCCCACCGAAGCATTCCGCCTGCGTCCATTCCCATCCATGGCATCACACCTGACATGGTCGAGGGCCAGCCTGACATTCTGGAAGTGCTTCCTGCATTCCACGCCTTTGCGCAAGATACGGTTCTGGTGGCGCACAACGCCGCGTTCGACATGCGCTTCTTGCAGCTCAAGGAAAAAACCACCGGCCTGAGCTTCGACCAGCCCGTGCTCGACACCCTGTTGCTGTCGGCGCTCATCCATCCCAGCCAGGACTCTCACCGGTTGGAGGCCATTGCCGAGCGGTTCAACGTTACTGTGATCGGGCGGCACACCGCCATGGGCGACGCCATGGTGACGGCCGAGGTGTTTCTGAAGCTGATCCCGTTGTTGGCGGAAAAGGGCATATACACACTGGGTCAGGCCCGCGAAGCCGCCCAGCGCACCTACTACGCTCGTCTGAAGTACTAGAAACGGCCGGCCTGGTAACGGTTTTCCAGCACGCCTTGCAGGCTTTTGACAATACTGAATGCGTCCCTCAGATGGCCGCGTTCCAGGTTCGACAGTTCGTCAGGGCGCAAGAAGTTGTCGGCAGCGTGCCCTTCGGACATGCGCCGTGCCTGGTGCTGGATGCGCAGCGCGCTGAGGTACTCCAGTGCATCCAGCAGATCGCGCACGCGCTGCTCGGTGATCTCTCCGCTCGCAGCCGCGTTCTCCAGCCGCTCCCGGGTGTTCACTGCGGGGGAGCCGCCTGCCAAGGCGTAAACGCGGGCCAGGTCCACAATCGGTACGATCCCTGTGTGCTTCAGATCGATGGTACCTTCGTTCTCGCCGCTCTTGATCAACGACAGGTTGCCCAGCCAGTTCAACGGCGGCTGGTGCGTGAGTGCATTGCCCACCATGAAAGCCAGGAAGATACTCTGCTCCTTGCTGCGCGACAGCACATCCGCACGAAGCGTGTCCAACAACTCGCGCTTGCCATAGACAAAGCGTTGGTCAAAGAACACGCAGGTCAGCATCAGTGCCTTGGGGTCTGGTTGTTCGATCCACCCGCGGAAGTACTGCTGCCATTGCCGCAGCGGCTGGCGCCACTGATCGGTCATCGCCATCATCTCGCCAGGGCAGTACACATAGCCACAGGCGTTGAGCCCATCGCATACAAAGCGGGCCAGCTCGCTGAAGTACTCACCGTGCATGCGCTCGTCGTAGGCGTCGTCCAGTACCATGCAGTTGTCCTGATCGGATTTGGCTGTCTGCTCGTTGCGGCCCTGGGAACCTGCAGCCACCCAGGCGTATTCCACGGGTGGCGGGCCCAGGCGCAGTTCGCCCAACTGCAAGAGCCGTGAGGTCAGCGCGTCGGTGATGGCCGACACAATGTGTCCTGTGCTGTAGGCACTGGCCTCGGCGGCTGCCAGGTTCTGCTGCAGTTGTTTGATGCGCTGGCTGGTCTCTACCAGGCCTTCCACGCTGGTCTGCTTGTAAATGGCCCCGGCCAGGTACACCGCTGAGTTGCTCTGCTGCTCGGTCAGGTCGGTGCTGGTGATCATGCCCGCCACCTGCTGACCATCCATGACTGGCACGTGATGGATGTTGTGGCGGGCCATCATCAGCAGCGCGTCAAACGCGTGGCTGTTCAGGCTGATTGTCATGGGGGCCAGCGTTGCGATCTCCATGATCGGGCGCGAAGTGTCCAGGCCTGCCGCCACCACCCGGTTGCGCAGGTCTCTGTCCGTGACCAGTCCGAACAGCACGCCGTCCCGGACGATCAGTACAGACGACACCCGTTCGTCGCGCATCGTCTGCGCCGCCTCACGGATGGTAGTGCCCGGCGGCAGCGACACTACAGTGCGTTTTACCAACGCCGACACTGGCGTGGTGATGAGGTTCACGTGGTTGTCGGCACTGCGGGGCAGGGGTTGGCTGGTCATGTGGATGGCCTGCTGTTGGACAATACCGGGCATCCTACACATGCCCGCGCGGGCAACCTTGCGCGGGGTCAACAATGGGCAAGTCAAATGGCCGGTTGTCCGGTGCGTTCATTCTCCGGCGTTGAAGGGTGTTGCACCTTGGACAATCCCCTGACTTTGGCAGAGAATCCAAGTTGAACTATGAAAGCGAGTTATTCAAGATGAACTGGGGTGTAAGTGTTGCCATTCTGGATTGGGTCTTTTTGCTGGCCCTTGTTCCCGTGTCGTTTTTCTGGGCACGGCGTGTCTGGCGCATTCTTGTCAAACGCGACTTTTCCGAGGTGGCTCTCAAGAAGGGGGTGCCTCCGGCGAACCCTGAGCGCTACGCCCCTTATGAAATGGTCATCAACCTGATCGGTGCCGTGGTGCTGATCGGCGTGCTGGTTGCGGTTCTGGGGTTCCAAGCCATTGCCCGTGAAGACTGGATTGCCGTTGCAGGTGTCACCCTGTGGATGAAGATTTTCTGTAACTTTGCACTCAGCCGACACGCTCACGGTCTTGATCTGGGCAAGAAAAAGGTGCAAAAGTCATGAAGCACTACAGGCGTGGATTCGTGGTACTTGGTGTGCTGGCCTGCGCCGCTGCCATGGCCACATCCTTGCCTGACGACGGCCCGCCTGAATGGAGTGATGAGCCGCCCAAGCTGTCCCGCTGGCTGGAAGAAGGCTACGATGCCCAGAAACGCCGCAATCCCGTGCTGGCGGCCGAGCGTTATTGTGCCGCAGCCCGATTCGGCAGTGTCGAGGCTCAGTACCGGTTGGGCAAGCTGTTTCTTGAGCGTGCTGACGAGCCTGGCCGCCTGGAAGGGCTTGCGCTGTTAGGCATGGCTGCCCAACGCGGTCACGAAAGAGCCGTTGCTTTGCTGGACGGTCAGCATGCGGTGGATGCTTGGCCTGAGTGCCTGCTGACGGGCCGTCTGGCTGCTTTTGAACTGGCTCGCGGCGCGTCAACGGCGGAACCTGTTGTGCCACTGGAGGTGGTGGAGCGATACATGCTCACCTTGCCGCGCGACAAGCAGCGTCACGCGCAATTGATCCGCCGTCTGGCCCCACGGTTTGATGTCGATTACCGGCTCGCTCTGGCCATTGCCCGGGCAGAATCCAATCTCGACCCTTCGGCCGTGTCCCCCAAGAACGCACAGGGGTTGATGCAGCTCATTCCCGACACGGCTGCGCGTTTTGGCGTGCGCAACCCTTTCGACCCCGAGCAGAACGTGCGTGGCGGCCTGGCCTACCTGCGCTGGTTGCTGGAGCGCTTCAATGGCAACGTGGCGCTGGCCTCCGCCGCCTACAACGCTGGCGAGGGCGCGGTTGACAAGCATGGCGGCGTGCCCCCCTACGCTGAAACGCAGAACTACGTGCAGCGCATCCTGCACTTCTACCGCTCGCCTGTGCACGCCCGTCCGGGCGCGATGTGAATCATTCCAGGTTCAGTTCCTGGCGGATGATGGTGGCGATCTCTTCGATCGACTTGGTCGTGGTGGACAGTGTGCGTATGCCCGCGCGGCGCATCATGGCCTCGGCTTCCGACACCTCGTAGCGGCAGTTCTGCAAGCTGGCGTAGCGCGAATTCGGGCGGCGTTCGTTGCGGATCTCGCTCAGCCGCTCGGGCTGGATCGTCAGCCCAAACAGCTTCTTCTTGAAGGGCACCAGAGGTGGCGGCAGTTGGCGGCGTTCAAAGTCGTCCGGAATCAGCGGGTAGTTCGACGCCTTCAGTCCGAACTGCATGGCCAGGTACAGCGAGGTCGGCGTTTTGCCGCTGCGGCTCACCCCCACCAGAATCACGTCCGACAACTCCAGGTTGTTGTTCGTCTGGCCGTCGTCGTGCTCCAGCGCGAAGTTGATGGCTTCGATCCGGTCGTGGTACTCCTGGCTCTTGGAAACGTCCGAAAAGCGCCCCACGCGGTGGTTGGACTTCATGCCCAGTTCGTGCTCCAGCGGCGAAATGAACGTGCCGAACATGTCAATCAGCATGCCCTTGCACTCTGCCCGCAGCACGGCCAGCACTTCCATGTTGACCACGGTGGTGAAGACCAGCGGGCGCACGCCGTCCACCTCGGCGGCATGGTTGATCTGGCGAACCGCCTGGAAGGCCTTGTCGGCGTCGTCCACGAAGGGCAGGCGCACGCGCTTGGGGTTGATCTCGAACTGCGCCAGGATGGCCTTGGCAAACGTTTCGGCGGTGATGCCGGTGCCATCGGAAATGAAGAAGGCGGTGCGGTGGGGCATGGTGTCGGGGGCCAAGGACCTACAATCACGCCCATTATCCAGATTTGTCGCCTGGCTTCCGGCACCTCCCACAACAGAACAACGATCGGGGTGGTGGTGGCGGGGTGGCTCCCGGTTTTTTAACTTAGGAGTCCTACCATGTCCCAACTGTTCAGCCCGACCGCTTTGGTCGTGCCCTTTGAACAACTCAGAATGAGCGACGTCGAAGCCGTCGGCGGCAAGAATGCCAGCCTCGGCGAGATGATCTCGCAACTGCCGCAAGGCGTGCGGGTGCCCACGGGCTTTGCCACCACGGCGCACGCGTTCCGCGAGTTCCTCAAGGCCGACGGCCTGGACGAGCGCATCCACGCCAAACTGGCCGCACTCGACACCGAAGACGTGCGCGCCCTGGCCGAAGTCGGCGCCGAGATCCGTGCCATGGTCGAAGCCCAGCCATTCCCGGCCGATCTGGAACAGGCCATCCGCGACGGCTATGCCACCCTCAACGGCGACAGCACCACCGCCACCTACGCCGTGCGTTCCTCCGCCACTGCCGAAGATTTGCCCGACGCCTCCTTCGCCGGCCAGCAGGAAACCTTCCTGAACGTGCACGGCATCGAGGAAGTGCTGCACAAGATCAAGGAAGTCTTTGCCAGTCTCTACAACGACCGCGCCATCAGCTACCGCGTGCACAAGGGCTTCACCCACTCTGAAGTGGCCCTGTCCGCCGGTATCCAGCGCATGGTGCGCTCCGACCTGGGCGCCGCTGGCGTGATGTTCACCATCGACACCGAAAGCGGCTTTGAAGATGTTGTTTTCATCACCTCCAGCTATGGCCTGGGCGAAACGGTGGTGCAGGGCGCGGTGAACCCCGACGAGTTCTACGTGCACAAGCCCATGCTCAAGGCGGGCAAGCAGGCGCTCATCCGCCGCAACCTGGGCTCCAAGCTGATCCAGATGGTCTTCAGCACGCCCGAGGAAAAGGCTGCTACCAAGAAGCTCGTCAAAACCATTGACGTACCAGTGGAGCAGCGTAACCGCTACAGCCTGACCGACGCCGACGTGCGCGAACTGGCCAAGTACGCTGTCGTGATCGAACAGCACTATGGCCGCCCCATGGACATTGAATGGGGCAAAGACGGCAACGACGGCCAGCTCTACATCCTGCAGGCCCGCCCCGAGACGGTGAAGAGCCAGGCGGCAGGCCAGGTGGAAATGCGCTACAAGCTCAAGGGCAAGGGCACGGTGCTGGCTTCCGGCCGCGCGATTGGCCAGAAGGTGGGCACCGGCCCGGTGCGCCTGGTGCACAACATCTCCGAGATGGACAAGGTCCAGCCCGGCGACGTGCTCGTCACCGACATGACCGACCCCAACTGGGAACCCGTGATGAAGCGCGCCAGCGCCATCGTCACCAACCGTGGCGGGCGCACCTGCCACGCCGCCATCATCGCGCGTGAACTGGGCATTCCCGCTGTGGTGGGTTGCGGCAACGCCACCGACACGCTCAAGGACGGCACCCTCGTCACCGTGAGCTGCGCCGAGGGCGACACCGGCAACATCTACGACGGCCTGCTGGAAACCGAGATCACCGAAGTCAAGCGCGGCGCCATGCCCGAGCTGGACGTCAAGATCATGATGAACGTGGGCAACCCGCAGCTCGCCTTCGACTTCGCCCAGATTCCCAACGGCGGCGTCGGCTTGGCGCGTCTGGAATTCATCATCAACAACAACATCGGTGTGCACCCCAAGGCCATCCTGGACTACCCCCAGGTGGACGCCGACCTGAAGAAGGCCGTGGAGTCCGTGGCCCGAGGACACGCCAGCCCGCGCGCCTTCTACGTGGACAAGGTGGCCGAAGGCGTGGCCACCATTGCCGCCGCGTTCTGGCCCAAGCCCGTGATCGTGCGCCTGAGCGACTTCAAGAGCAACGAATACCGCAAACTGGTGGGCGGCAGCCGCTACGAGCCCGACGAGGAAAACCCCATGCTGGGCTTCCGTGGTGCCGCTCGTTACATCAGCGACGACTTCGGTGAGGCCTTTGCCATGGAGTGCGAGGCGCTCAAGCGTGTGCGCGAGGACATGGGCCTGACCAACGTGCAGGTGATGGTACCCTTCGTGCGCACCCTCAAGCAGGCCGAGCGCGTGGTGGACCTGCTGGCCAAGTTCGGCCTCAAGCGCGGCGAGAACGATCTCAAGCTCATCATGATGTGCGAGATTCCCAGCAACGCCATCCTGGCCGAACAGTACCTGCAGTTCTTCGACGGTTTCTCCATTGGCTCCAACGACCTGACGCAGCTCACCCTGGGTCTGGACCGTGACTCCGGCCTGGAGTTGCTGGCCCACGACTTCGACGAGCGCGATCCTGCCGTCACGGCGCTCATCAGCCAGGCCATCAAGGCCTGCCGCGCGCAGGGCAAGTACATCGGCATCTGCGGTCAGGGCCCCAGCGACCACCCCGACTTTGCCCAGTGGCTCAAGGACGAGGGCATCGTGTCCATCTCCCTGAACCCCGACACAGTGGTGGAAACCTGGCAGAAGCTGGCCAGCAAGTGATGTGCGCCAGTCGCTGACAAAATGACAGAAGGGGCCGCTGGTGGCCCTTTCTGCTTTTCGGGGTGGACCGATATTGCGCGCGCCAGCTGCCGGTGGCCCTGCGCAGACCATAGAATGAAGCGCCGAATTGCCGGTGCACGCAAGGACGAGGTCGTGAAAAGAAAGCTGGTCTCTCAACGCCTGGTGGCGCTGTTTTTTGCGGGTGTGCTGCTTTTCAACTTCCCCTTGCTGGAGCTGTGGGATCGTGACGTCCACTGGCTGAACATTCCGCTTTCCTATCTGGCTTTGTTCGCCATATGGGCGGGGTTGATCGGTGTGCTCGCCTGGCAGCTTGAGCGTCAGGCTGACTGACGGCCGCTGGCTTCGCTACTTTTCACCGCACCTTTAGCCCGTGTCACAGCTGCTGGTCATTACCGTTGCATTCGCCTATTTGCTGCTCCTTTTTGCCGTGGCTTACTGGGGCGACAGGCGTGCGGCGCAAGGGCGCTCGGTCATTGGCAGCGCCTGGGTTTACGTTCTGTCCATCTCGGTTTACTGCACCGCATGGACGTACTTCGGCAGCGTGGGGCGCGCGGCGGGGGCGGGTGTGTGGTTCCTGCCCATCTACCTGGGGCCCACGCTGGCGATGATCCTGGCGTGGCTGGTCGTGCGCAAGATGATCCGCATCGCCAAGACCTACCGCATCACCTCCATTGCCGACTTCATCTCCAGCCGTTATGGCAAGAGCCCTGTGCTGGCAGGGGCGGTCACACTGGTCACTGTGGTGGGCATCGTTCCCTACATTGCCTTGCAGCTCAAGGCCATTGCGTTGAGTTATTCGGTGCTGACCACACCGCTGGGCCAGCCCTTTGACACCAGCCGGGCTTGGTGGGAAGAGAGCACTTTCTACCTCGCGCTGGGGCTGGCGGGCTTCACCATGGTGTTCGGCACGCGGCAGCTGGACGCCGCGGAGCGGCACGAGGGCATGGTGGTGGCTATCGCGCTGGAGTCGCTGGTCAAGCTGGTGGCGTTTCTGGCCATTGGTGTGTTCGTCACCTACGTGGTGTTCGACGGGGTGGAGGACATTTTTGGCCGTGTGCGGGCGGCACCCGAACTCGCACCGCTGCTTACCATGGGGCAGGGCGACCCATTTCCCTATGCCGAATGGTTTGGCACCACCTTGCTGGCCATGCTGTCGGTCATTCTGCTGCCCCGGCAGTTCCAGATGATGGTGGTCGAGAACGTGGACGAGGGCCACCTGCGCCGTGCGGCGTGGATGTTTCCTCTGTACCTGCTGCTCATCAACCTGTTTGTGTTGCCGATTGCGTTTGCAGGGTTGCTGGACTTTGGCCGCAGTTGGGTGGACCCGGAAACCTACGTGCTCTCGCTGCCCTTGGCGTATTCGCAGGACGCATTGGCCTTGCTCGGCTTCGTGGGGGGACTCTCTGCGGCCACCGGCATGGTGATCGTGGAATCCATCGCGGTGTCCACCATGGTCTGTAACGATCTGGTCATGCCGGTGCTGCTGCGCACACAAAAGTGGCTGCACAAGGAAGGGCCCGACCTCACCCGGTTGCTCCTGATGATCAGGCGGCTGGCGATTTTGCTGCTGCTGATGCTGGGTTACCTCTACTACCACCTCGCAGTGGAGTTGTATGCCCTGGCGAGCATCGGGCTCATCAGTTTTGCTGCGGTGGCCCAGTTTGGTCCGGCCCTGTTGGGGGGGCTGTATTGGAAGGGCGGTACCCGTCAGGGCGCCACCATTGGCCTGCTGTTGGGGTTCGCGGTTTGGGTTTACACCCTGCTGTTGCCTTCGCTGGCCCGCACGGGCTGGTTCGGGGTCGATTTCCTCCAGGAAGGGCCTTGGGGCATAGGTCTGCTGGTGCCCGAGGAGTTGTTCGGTCTGGACGGCCTTGACCACCTCACACACTCGCTCTTCTGGAGTCTGCTTTTCAACACCGGGGCTTATGTGCTTGTCTCGGTCTGGCGCGGGCCGTCCGTGCGTGAAGCCACCCAGGCGGTGCTGTTCGTTGACGTATTCGAGCGCACCAGCAACGTCTCCCCCATCTTCTGGCGTGGCCAGGCCAGCGTTGCCGCCTTGCGGCCGCTGGCGGCCCGGTTTCTGGGGGCGGATCGCGTGCAGCAGATGCTGGAGGGCTATGCGCGCGCCCGGGGCTTGGAAGTCCAGCAGCTCAAGGGTACGCCAGAGCTCGTGCAGTTCGTCGAGACTCAATTGGCTGGTGCCATTGGCGGTGCATCAGCTCGGGTGATGGTTGCCTCCGTGGTGCAGGAAGAGCCGCTGGAGTTTCGTGACGTGATCAGCATCCTGGAGGAAGCCAACCGGCTGCGCCTGCACTCTCGCGAGCTGGAGGAAAAGTCCCTCTCTCTTGAACGAGCCACCGCAGAACTGCGTGCCGCCAACGAGCAGCTTCAAAGCCTGGACCGCATGAAGGACGACTTCATGTCCTCGGTCACACACGAACTGCGCACACCGTTGACGTCCATACGGGCTCTGGCCGAGCTCATGCTTGATGATGCAGGGATGGCACTTGAGCAGCGCGAGCAGTTTTTGAACATCGTTGTCTCCGAGACTGAGCGGCTGACGCGTCTGGTCAACCAGGTGCTTGATCTGGCCAAGATTGAATCGGGGCATGCCGATTGGCGCAGCACCGAACTGGACATTGTTGCGCTGGTCCGGCAGTCATTGCAGACCACGGCCGAAATGCTGCGTGAAAGAGGCATCAGTCTGAGCATCAGTACCCCCGGCGCGCCCGTGATGGTCCGGGCCGACGCCGACCGCCTCACGCAAGTCATGCTGAACTTGCTGTCGAACGCAGCCAAGTTCGTGCCACGCGATACCGGAGAGGTCCACGTCCGGGTGGTGGCTGCGCCCCACGGCGTCACGGTCGAAGTGGAGGACAATGGGCCAGGAGTGGCGCTGGAGTTGCAGCGCCAGGTTTTTGAGAAGTTCCGCCAAGGCGGCGACGGCTTGGACAGGCCCCAGGGCACCGGTCTGGGTTTGCCCATCAGCCGCCAGATCGTGGAGCATTTCGGGGGGCGCATGTGGTTGCGTTCGGTGCCGGGCCAGGGAGCCTGCTTTGGCTTTCTGCTGCCTGTGCTGACCGCTGCCGGGGAGTCCCTGCCAACACCAGGAGTCAATACATGAGTGCAACCATCTTGATCGCAGATGACGAACCGAACATCCTCATTTCGCTGGAGTTCCTGATGAAACGGGAAGGCTACGACGTGAAGCTGGCACGGGACGGACAGGAAGCGCTGGACGCCATCGTGCGATACCGGCCTGCTCTGGTGCTGCTGGACGTGATGATGCCCAAAAAGAGCGGGTTCGACGTCTGCCAGGAGGTGCGTGCCCGGGCTGACGTCGGCCGCACTCCCATTCTCATGCTCACTGCACGGGGGCGGGACACCGACGTTGCCAAAGGTTTGGAGCTGGGCGCGAACGCCTACATGACAAAACCGTTCTCCACCAAGGAACTGGTCGAGAAGGTGAAGGAACTGCTGCTGCTGGACGCCTGAAGATGGCCTTGTTCGCGGTCTGGCAGCGGTTGTGGGGGCGCCTCGCTTTGACGATGGGTGCGCATGCGCGGGCGCGGCGTTGCTTCGAGCGGTTGCTGCAGTGCAAACCAGATGACACGCATGCCTTGGCGACATTGGCCTTCCTGGCCGGGGCCCGCGGTGAGCATGGCCTGGCAGTGGCTTACCAGCAACGGGTCGTCCGAACCGGGCCAAGTGCATCTGCCTGGTACAACCTGGGCTTTCTGCTGGAGCGTTCTGGTGAAGCCGTTGGTTCCGAGGAGGCTTTTCGCAAGGCGCTGGAATTGGACGAGCGCTTTGACCTGGCCTGGTACGGTTTGGGGCTTGCGTTGGCCAGCCAGAGCCGAACCGAAGAAGCCATGCAGGCTTTTCGGGAAAACACGGCTCGGCAACCCTTCAGCCCCCACGGCTGGGAGCAACTGGCGCGATTGCACGCTGCGCTAGGCGAATCAGAGAAAGCGAACCAGGTCGTGGCGCACCTGCGTACGTTCGAACCCAGGGTGGCTCGCCGTCTCCATGTGGAACTTGGGCTGGAGTGCACCGCAGCTACCGCTGCTGCATGAACCATGACTGAGAGCCGGGCCATGACTCCTCAACAACACAGGACCAAATACTGGCGGGCCAATCTGCGCGTCACGGCCTTGTTGCTGCTGATCTGGTTCTTCGTGACCTTTGTCGTCAGCTACTTTGCCCGCGAGCTGAGTTTCCGTTTTTTCGGCTGGCCCTTCAGCTTCTGGATGGCTGCGCAGGGCAGCATGTTCATCTACGTCGGGATCGTTGCGTTCTACGCCTGGTACATGGATGGACTCGACGAGCGTCATGGCTTGTCCGAGCCGCAGGACTAGGGCCGTCCATGTCACGCGAAAGCAACGCACTTTTCAGGCGCCAACTCAACCGGGTGTACCTTTGGTACACCGCAGGTTTTTTCCTGTTCGTGGCCAGCCTGGCCGTGCTGGAACAGTGGGGGATGTCCCGCGAGTGGATCGGTCTGGTGTTTCTGCTGGCCACCATCGGTCTGTATGCAACCATCGGCATCATGTGCCGGACAACCGACCCCACGGAGTACTACGTGGCCGGTCGCCGGGTTCCTGCCATGTACAACGGCATGGCCACGGGCGCGGACTGGATGTCTGCGGCCTCGTTCATCGGGCTGGCAGGCACGCTGTACCTGAATGGCTACAGCGGGTTGGCTTTCGTCATGGGTTGGACTGGCGGGTACTGTCTGGTGGCCTTGCTGCTGGCCCCCTACCTGCGCAGGTTCGGCCAGTTCACCATTCCAGACTTTCTCAGCGAGCGCTACGGCGGGGCTTGGCCGCGACTGCTGGGCATATCCTCAGCCATTCTCTGCTCGTTCATCTACGTGGTGGCGCAGATCTACGGCGTGGGGCTGATCACCTCCCGGCTGGCAGGCGTGGCTTTCGAACTGGGTGTTTTTCTCGGTTTTGGGTGGATTCTCGTCTGTTCCTCCCTTTTGGGAATGCGCGCCGTCACATGGACCCAGGTGGCACAGTACATTGTTCTCATCATCGCCTATGTGCTGCCCGTGGCGTGGCTGTCCGCCAAGCAGACTGGTGTGCCGGTGCCGCAGTTGGTCTATGGCGTGCAGTTGGCGAAGGTGTCCGAGCGGGAGAAGGAACTGATCAACGACCCGGCGGAGAGCGAGGTGCGTCTGATTTCGGCTCACCGAGCCGATGTGCTGAGGGATAAGCTTGAAAACCCCGCGGCCTCGCTCAGGCAGGACCGCGCTCAGGCCGCCGCCTACGTCGAAGCCTTGCGCGATTTGAATGGTTTGCCGGCCGAGATTGCTTCTGCGGAACGGGAGCTTTCCCGGGTTCCAAAAGACGAGGCATCGGCCAGGGCTTTGTGGGAAAAACAGCTGGAAGAGGCAGAGGCCAAGTCGCGTCCGCTCAATGGGATGGTGCCTCATGCCCAGCAGTTTGCCGGGGATCCTGCCGGTACGCCGGAGCAGCGCGTCGAATTCGACAATTCCAGACGGAACTTTCTGGCTTTGGTGCTGTGCCTCATGCTGGGCACGGCGGCGCTGCCGCACATCCTCATGCGCTACTACACCGTCCCCAGTGTGCGCCAGGCGCGCCGTTCGGTGACCTGGTCGCTGCTGTTCATCAGCCTGCTGTACTTCACGGCCCCCGCGCTGGCGGTGCTGGTCAAATTTGAAATTTTCAACGTGCTCGTGGGCACCTCGTTCAACGAACTTCCGTCATGGGTGGCGGCGTGGAACAAGGTGGACCCGTCGCTGCTGAGCGTGACCGACATCAACCGCGACGGTGTGCTGCAGTTGAACGAAATATCCATCGGCGGCGACATCATCGTGCTGGCCACGGCCGAGATAGGCGGGCTGCCTTATGTGATCGCGGGCCTGGTGGCGGCCGGGGGACTGGCGGCGGCACTGTCCACCGCCGACGGCCTGCTGCTGACGATCGCCAACGCGCTGAGCCACGACCTCTACTACAAGATGATCGACCCCAATGCGTCCACTGCACGTCGGGTGACCATCTCCAAGGTGCTGTTGCTGATGGTGGCGCTGGCCGCTGCTTATGTGGCGGCACAGAAGCCTGCGGACATCCTGTTTCTGGTGTCGGCGGCATTTTCTTTCGCGGCAGCGGCGTTCTTCCCGGCCTTGGTGCTGGGCATATTCTGGAAGCGCGCGACGGGTGCCGGTGCGGTGATGGGCATGCTCAGCGGCCTGGGCGTCACCTTCTACTACATGGCCACGACCCAACCCTGGTTGCGCGCCGTCTTCGGCCTGCAGGGGCCGGTGGAGTTGTGGTGGGGCATTCAGCCCATTTCCGCAGGCATCTTTGGCGTGCCCGTGGGCTTTGCCGTGCTGATCGTGGTGAGCCTGCTCACTCCCAAACCGTCAGCCAGCGCACAAAGCCTGGTGGAACGCATCCGTTACCCGCGCTGATCCGTTCAGCCAGCGGGCTCGTTGGCTCGACCGACGGTTTCGGCATATAATCGCAGGCTTGCCTTGCCGTACCCCTACCTG
>CBKZAG010000004.1:0-41443 GCA_966692625.1 uncultured Comamonadaceae bacterium | reverse complement strand
ACTACCGCAACCAGGGGGCTGACTACGGCCGCATTCTGGTGGGCCTGCAGGTGCCGGACAAGGACGGCAAGGCCTTCCAGAAGTTTCTGGACACCCTGGGCTACCCCTATGTGGAAGAGACCCAGAACCCTGTGTTCCGGCTGTTCCTCAAGGCCTGACCCGCCACAGGCAGCGCGACGTGCAAGGCATCAGGCACTTTCTGCTGGCGCTGCAGTTCTTCACGCGCATACCGGTGACCGGTGCGCTGGCACGCTGGGTGGGTTTCAGCCCCGCCATGCTGCGCGCCAGCGCCGCGCACTTCCCTGGCGTGGGCTTGGTGATGGGCACAGTGGCCGCTGTGGTCTACCTGTTGCTGTGCCTGCACCTGCCGGGCACCAGTGCCACGCCCTGGGCGGCGGCGGTGCTCAGCACCTTCGCCACCATCTGGGTCACCGGTGGCTTCCATGAAGACGGTCTGGCCGACCTGACCGACGGTCTGGGCGGTAGCTACAACCGCGAGCGTGCGCTGGAGATCATGAAGGACTCGCGCATCGGCGCCTTTGGTGCCATGGCACTGGTGCTGGTGCTGCTGACCAAGGTGGTGCTGTTGGCCTTGCTGGGCCAGGTGTCGCTCAGCATTGCCGCGCTGGGCCTGGCCCTGGCCCATGTGACGTCGCGCACCTGGCCCCTGCTGACCATACGACTGCTGCCCCATGTGGGCGACACCGGGCAGAGCAAGTCCAAACCGCTGGCAGAACAGATAGGCAACGCGGCGCTGGCCGCTGGCGTCTTGTGGTGCACCCTGGCGGTGACTTTGGCGCTGTGGCTGACCGATGCCTTGCCCGCGCACTGGAGCGGCAGCCTGCCAACCCCACAGGCGCAGGCAGAAGTGCTGCTGTGGGGCGTGGCGGGCTCGGCCCTGGGCTGGCTGGCGGTGCACAGCCGTCTGGCCCGGCGCCTGCAAGGCTTCACCGGCGACGGCCTGGGCGCCTGCCAGCAGATCAGCGAGATCGCCGCTTACCTGGCCATGGCACTGGCCCTGGGCTGGCGCTGACGGGCCATGCAAGCCCCCCTTGAACTCTGGCTGGTGCGCCATGCGCGTGCGCTCGTGGAACCTGGCACCTGCTATGGCCGCAGCGATGTACCCGCCGACCCTACCCATACCGAAGAGACCGCCGTAGCTCTGACTGCAGCGTTGGCCAAAGTGTCTGCACCGGGCTTGATGCTTTGGGCCTCACCACTGCAACGAACGCAAGCATTGGCACAAGCGCTGGTGCAGCAGTGGCCTGCCGCCCTGCACATGCATACCGACCAGCGTCTGGCCGAGATGGACTTTGGGGCCTGGGAGGGGCAACCATGGAGCGCGCTGACCGCAGAAGACTTCGCCCCTTGGGACCAGGACTTCGCCCACCACCGCGTGGGCGGAGGCGAAAGCGTGGCCCAGTTCATGGCCCGGGTAGTCGCCGCGTGGGACGACTGCCGCCGGACCTGCCAGGAACACGGACTCACGCGGGTGGTGTGGATCACACATGCAGGCGTGGCGCGGGCGATGACGCTGCTGCACAGCGGCGTTACCTGCCCAACGCAAGGCAGCGACTGGCCGCGCGAAGCCCCCTCTCCGGGGCAGTGGCTGGTGCAGCATTGGCCCGCGCCCGGCTGAGCTAAGATGGCAGCGCCATGTCCACCTCACCCAGCCTGGAACGCCAACTCGTCGTCGCCATCTCATCAAGGGCGCTGTTCGACTTTGAGGAAGAAAACCTCATCTTCGAACAGGGTGACGACCGGGCCTACATGCGGCTCCAATTGGAAAGGCTGGAGCAGCCCGCCCGGCCCGGTGTGGCGTTCTCGCTCGTACAGAAGCTGCTGAGCTTCAACGACGCCGGAAGCAGGCGGGTAGAAGTGGTCATCCTCTCCCGTAACGACCCGGTGTCGGGCATGCGCGTGTTCCGCTCTGCCAAGCATTACGAACTGCCGATAGAGCGTGGTGTTTTTACGCGGGGCATGCCGCCGTGGCGCTACCTGCGCCCGCTGCGCGCCAACCTGTTCCTGTCAGCCCACCTGAGCGACGTGCGTGCCGCGCTGGACGCCAGCGTGCCTGCTGCGCGGGTGTACCCGCAATCGGTACGCGCTTCAGACGCGCACCCGAACGAAGTGCGCATCGCGTTTGACGGTGATGCGGTGCTCTTTTCCGACGAAGCCGAGCGCATCTACCAGACCCAGGGGCTCAAGGGCTTCCAGCAGCATGAAGTGAGCAAGGCGGGGCAACCACTGCCGGGCGGCCCGTTCAAGCCCCTGCTGGAGGCGCTTCACCGCCTGCAGAGCGAAGGCACCGCGCAAATGCGCATACGCACGGCGCTGGTCACCGCACGCAGCGCCCCTGCGCACGAGCGCGCCATCCGCACGCTGATGGACTGGAACATTGAGGTGGACGAGGCCATGTTCCTGGGCGGCCTGCCCAAAGGCGAATTCCTGCGCGAGTTCGAGCCCGATTTCTTCTTCGACGATCAGACGGGGCACATCGAATCGGCAGCACGCCATGTACCAGCCGGGCATGTGGCCAGCGGCGTCAGCAACCCGCTGCCAGAGGCCTCAGATCACGTTGCGCCACTGTGACAAGGTACGCAACAAAGCGCGGTTGACCTGATCCAGGGGAAAATCGGCCTCGGCGCAGACGGCGGACAACCGCTCCACCTGCTCCGGGTCTTCCATGCGGCGGGCAATGTCCAGGTAGACGTGATACGGCCCACTTTGGCGCAAAAGGGCATCGCTCACGGCATCCGCAACCGGCACACGCCCCAACGCCACACCCAGGGGTTCGTTGGTCAATTGCGCCAGGCCCGAAAACAGGCCTGTGACGTAGATTTCGGTGGCCAGGTTGTTCTGCGCGCCAGCGTTCATGAGCTGTGCCATCAACTTGCCCCGCAGCACCAAAGACTGCCTCACGGGGAACAGGTCCACGTCGGTGGCGGAACCTGGCATGAGTTCCAGCAACCAGTCGCGCAGGCGGGTCTGGCCCAATAGGAACAGCGCCTGGCGCACCGTTTCAACCTGGCGGGTTGAACCGAACAATGGGGAATTCACCAGCCGCAACACACGGTGCGTCAGCACCGCGTCCTGGTGGATCAGATGCTCCACCGCGTCCATGGACGACTCGTGCATCAGGGCCTGCTGCACCCGTACCAGCGTGCGCCGGTCCACGGGCACGCCGTAGCGCTGGTGTGCCTTCAGCACGTCTTCCGCTGGCCAGCCACACACGCCCCAGCCTTTGGCATCGTCCAGCACGTGAGCCGCCAGCGCACGGGTGCCAAGGCGGTGGTAGAGCTGTTCCGGCAACAAGGGGGTCTGCTGCGCACCGGTCTGCCCTTTCTGCTGGACTGACACCATCGCCTGCGCCACCTGCTCGGGCCACAAGTCCAACAGGTAGCGGAAATTCTTGGCACCCGTGCCGTTGCCCATTGGCCGTGCGCGCGCCAGTGGCGCACGCTGCACCAGCCGGTGGCCAACGCGGCGGGCCAGCGCCACGGCCTGCACCACCTGGGGCGGCGTGTACTCGCCAAAGTCGGGCAGCTCCAGCCAGATGGAATCGTGCGGGTTGAAGGCCAACGCCTGCAACAGTTGCGTTTGCTCAGTGAAGGAAACCAGCAGGTAGGGGGCGTCGTGCGACCACTCGTTTTCCAGCACCTCGAGCAGGTGTGCGGCGTCCACCGAATCAGGGTGCAGCGCGCGCACGCGCAGACGCGCGCCGGTCAGTTGGCGCTTCGATCCCCAGATGGGTTGGTAGGCAAAGGTGACGTGCTCAAGGATGTTGAATGCCATACATCAGGCAATGTACTGGAAGAGCGATAGCTTTTGCACCTGCCCGTACGATTGCAGCGCTGCCTGCAGACCCAGTTGCTGAGACTCGAAATCCGAGATGCCTTTGACCATGTCCAGGTCGGTCAGGTTGGAGAGTTGTTTTTCGTGACCGACGGCACGGTTCTCCAACTGCCCATCGATGGTTTCGGCACGGCGCAGCCACTCGCCCAGACGGCCCCGGACCAGTTGCAACCTGTCCAGCCCGGTCTCCAGTTCGGTGTGCGCACGCGAAAGCTCTTGCGTCAGGTGAGCATTGGAGTCGGCCGGGCCGGGGGTCTCCACCGCATCAATGGTGCGCTGGAGTGTGGCGAACAGATCGTCCGGCTGGCTCGGACTGACCGTGAGCTTGGCCCCTGGGGCCGCACTGCCGGCAAGAGTCAGCTGCAACCCCTCGAACTGTATCGACACGTTGTTCAGCTTGACGGACTGCCCAGCGGTGTAGGCCCCGAGATCGGCGTTGGGCGACAGCACGGTGGACGTCCCGGTGCTCTTGTCAAATCGCGTCACCTGGGCCTCCAGCCGGCCGGCCGCCGTGATGACTTCGATCTCGTAGCGGCCTTGCGGTGTGACCGAACTGTCATACGGCAGAACACCACTGTTGATGGCGCTTGTGTCCACCACACCGTTTGTCCCCGCATACATTCCACCCTGATCATGTGCCACGACGAACGTCCCGTTGCCAGTGAGGTTGCGCATCAATGCGTGCTGACCATCCACACGGTTGGGAACGCTGGTTTCGGTGGCGGCGGTCTGCCCCGCAATGGCTTGGTACTGCACACCTGCCGTGGCACCGTAGACGTCTGCAAAAGGCTTGCCCAGGGTGTTGGTCACCCCCAGGCCGCCAAGCAGTGCGTTGCCTTCGGTGTCCTGGGTATTGGCCAGGCTCAGCAACTGGTCGCGCAGGCTGCGCAGCTCCTGGGCAATGCTGGTGCGGTCGCTGGCCGAAAGCGCGGTGTTGCCCGCCTGCACGATCAACTCCTTGACCCGGTGCAGCACGTCCACGGCTTCGCCCATCGTGCTTTCCGCCTGCTCCAGTGCCGCCTGGGAACGCTGCAGCGCACGCTGATCGGCTTCCACACGCATCAAGCGGTTGGACTCGCGTTCGGCCAGCGTTGCCGCCACGGGGTCGTCGGTGGCGCGCAACACGCGCTTGCCCGCCGACAGCTTTTCCTGCAGCTGGGTCAGATCCGACGTGCGCTGAGAAATGCGCGTGATCGTGGCATCGTAGGAATTGGCTGTGCTGACGCGAAAGTAGCTCATGTTGGCTCTCCGGTTCAACTGAAGGTCTGCAGCAGCGTGTCGAAAAGCGACTGCGCTGTCTGCAGGAATTTGGCAGACGCCTGGTACGCCTGCTGGAATTGCAGCAGTCTGGCGGCCTCTTCGTCAAGGTTGACGCCTGCCTGGTTGGCACGTGCGCTTTCGGCGGCCTCGGCCACACCCGTAGAGAATTCTGCTGCCGACTTGGCGCTCTGGATGCTGGACGAAACGGCTGAGAACACTGGGATGTAGCCGTCAGACAGCGTGTAGCCATCCAGCGCCACCGCGTCGCGCAAATCCAGCAGCGCCTGGCCGTTACCGGCATTCTGGGTGATGGTCTCACCGGCCGCAGGCGGGCGCACCGTGAACACGTCCCCCACTGTGGGCGATCCGCGCAAGGTCAGGCGGAAACCGTCCACCTCGATCGGTTCACCCGAGGTGAAAGGGATCACAGTGGCTCCCCCGTCGGTGGTGTAGCCGCCACTGACGAACTCAACGGTTGTCCCGGTCCAGCCAACAGGTGCACTCTGCCCTCCTGGACGGTAGAGGGATTCCACCTCCAGCGTGCCAGAGTTGTCGGCATTGGCCTCCACCAGCACCGGGCTGGCCACCGCCAGTTGTGACGGTGACGTGAGCGCCACCCGCATCTGCTCTGCCACGTTGGCAAAAGGCCGCAGCAGGATCTGGTCGCCCACCGCGCCCGACGTGGTCTGCGTCAGACGCAAACCGTCGAAGTTCAGATAGTTGCCGGGCGCGGCAGGAAACGTGACATCGACAGCCGTGCTCGATGAAAAATCCGTTCCGTTGAAATACATGCCATCGCTCAGGCGGCGGATCTGCACCTGGTCGGCTGCGGTGTAGGCAACCGTGTAATCGCTGGCCTTGAACTCGGTAGGGGCGTCCAGGTTGCCGGCATCCACAGCGATTGACAGCACAGCCGCAACCGACGGTTCTTGGATGACGGCCGTACCGAAATCGATCGCACCGAACAGCGCCTGCCCTGCATTGCCATTCAGATCGATGCCCGCCATGTGCTGCCGGTTGGTCAGCTCCGCCATCGAAAGCGCCAGACGCCCCAACTGGTTGCGCACGTCGCCGACGTCGTTGTTGTAGAACTGCAGCAGGCCAGCCAGTTCGCCGCCACCCAGCAGATCGTTGTTGATGCGGGCGTTGGAACTGCCCAGAGACAGCGACAGGCGCCCGGCCACGTCCGCGGTGGGCGGATTGACCAGTTGGTTGGCCACGCTGCCCATCACCAGCGGGTAACTGCCCGCGATGAAGACGGTCAGGGACCGGTCATCAGCCTCGAGCGTGTTGGTCTGCACGTACTTGTTCAGGTCGCGGATCAGCTTGTCGCGCTGGTCCAGCAGATCGTTGGGGCTGCGCCCGGAGCCGGACGCTTCGACGATTTTCTGATTGATGGCGGCGATGTCGCTCGCAATGCGGTTGACGCTGCCAATGCCTGCCTCGATCTGCGTGCGTGTGGTCACGGTCAGTTCATCCAGCTGGCTGGCGGTCTGGCGCATCCGCGCCGCGATCTCATCCGCCGTGGTCAGCACCACACCGCGTGCTGTCTGGTTGGTGGGCGAAGCCACCACGTCCGCCCAGGAGTTCAGGAAGCTGTTGAGCTGCTTGCCCATGCCGTCGTCGCCCATGGGAAAGAGCTGCTCCAGCTGCTGCAGGCGCGAGTAACGTATGGTGTCTGCTGAAGCGGCCGCCCGGCTCAGGTTGGCTTCGCGCGTCAGGAACGTGCTGTAGCTGCGTTCAATGCCTCCGATCTCCACGCCCTTGCCGTAATAGCCGTTGCCAAAGAGCTGCCCAGGCACCTGCTGCAGCTGCACCGTCTGGCGTGAGTAGCCTTCGGTGTTGACGTTGGCGATGTTGTGACCAATGACCTGCAAGGCGGCCATGTTGGTGGTCAATGCGCGGCTGGCGATGTTGAGGCTGCTCACGTGGTCGTCCTTTCAGCCTCAGGCCTGTGCACGCTGCAAGTTCAGCGTGGCGTTGATGGCACGGCTGAGCTTGGCCGCGTACTGCGGGTCGGTGGCGTAGCCGCCCTGCTGCAGGCTGGAGGCAAAGCCCTGCACCGAATGCAGGTTCTGCATGGCCTGCGCGTAGCGCGGGCTGCTGCTGATCAACCGGGCATAGTCCCGGAAGGAGTCGGCATAGGAGTCGTAGGCGCGGAACTTTGCCGTCACCTTGCGCGGCTCACCGTTGACGTATTCCGTGGTGGTGACTTCGGCAACCTTGCCCTTCCAGCCCGGCCCGGCCTTGATGCCGAACAGGTTGAAGGCGTTGCTGCCGTCGGCATGGCGGATTTCACCCCGGCCCCAGCCGGTCTCGTGCCCGGCCTGGCCGATCATGAAGCTGGCCGGAATACCCGTTTCGCGCGAGACCTGCAGCGCCGCGTCGCGGTGCTGGTTCACGAAGTTGGCCTGGCTCGCCGTGGGCCGCAACGCACCCGGCGTGGCGCGCACGCTGGCATCGGGCTGCTGGCCAGGGGTTGCAGCGCCAGCGGGAGTGATTTGCTGCGACAGCTGCTTTTCGATCATCTCGCTCAGGCCGCCCGGGATGCCCGTCATCATCTGCGCCCACTGCTGGTCGAGCAGTTGTGTGCCCAGATCGCCCTCTTCGCTGTCCATCAGGCCGCTTTTCATGCTGGCATCGCGCATGCTCTTGAGCAGCTCCTGCATGAACAGGGCTTCAAACTGGCGCGCCGTTTCCTTGAGTGCCGAGCGGGCATCCTTGCCCGCCTGGGCATTGAGGCTGTTCAACGCCTTGGAATCAGCGGCCAGACCGCGCTGATTCGCCAGGCTCAGGGTCGAGGGGTTCATATCACCTCCAGGTCCGCCTTGAGCGCGCCTGCCGCCTTCAGCGCCTGCAGAATCGCCACCAGATCCTGCGGCGTGGCGCCCAGCGCATTGAGCGCCTTGACCACATCACCCAGCTGGGCAGACGCCTCCATCTGGATCAGCGCACCACCCTCCTGGTTGATCTGGATGTTGGCTTTTTCCGTGACAACGGTTTGCGCGTTGGGAGGCGCGAACGGCCCGGGCTGGCTGATCACTGGCGTGGAGCTCACACTCACCGACAGGTTGCCATGCGCCACCGCGCAGGCCCCCAGCGCCACCTGCTGGTTCATCACCACCGATCCCGTGCGGGCGTTCACCACCACGCGCGCCTGGGGTGTCGGCAGTTCCAGCGAAAGCTCTTCAATATCGGCCAGGAAGGCCACGCGCGCATCGGAATTCGGCGGCGCAAACACACGCACCACCCGCCCGTCCATGGCCTGTGCCGTGCCATTGCCCTTGGCGCGGTTGATGGCTTCGGCCACGCGGCGAGCGGTCTGGAAGTCAAAGGCATTCAAGGTCAGGTCCAGCGTGTCGCCAGACAAGAGGGGCGACGGCACCGCGCGCTCCACCTGCGCACCGGAAGGGATGCGCCCCGCACTCAGGTGGTTGATCTGCACCGAGCTGCCGCCAGCAGAGGCCCCGGCCCCGCCCACCAGCAGGCTGCCCTGGGCCAGCGCGTAGACCTGCCCATCCACGCCACGCAACGGTGTGGTGATGAGGGTGCCGCCCCGCAGCGACTTGGCGTTGCCCACGGACGAGACCGTCACGTCGATCATTTGCCCTGGCCGGGCGAACGCGGGCAGTTGCGCCGTCACCAGCACAGCAGCGATGTTCTTGGGTTGTGCCACCACGCCTTCCGGCAGGGTGATGCCCATCTGCTGCAGGTAGTTCGCCAGGCTTTGGCGGGTGTAGGGCATCTGCTGCGACTGGTCGCCCGTGCCGTCCAGCCCCACCACCAGGCCATAGCCGGTCAACTGGTTGCTGCGCACGCCCTGCACGCCTGCCACGTCCTTCACTCGCGTGGCGTAGGCTGGCGCAGTACCCAGAAGGGCAATGGCCGAAAGGGCCAGAAAAAGGCTGCGAAGGGGGGAAAAAACAAATCGGTTCATAAGGCACTACCTCGTGAACCGATTGTCGAAAAACTTTAGAACGGCAAAAGCGTCAAAAAGAACCGGGAAAGCCAGCCAAATGTTTGCGCATCGTTCTGTGCGCCACGCCCGCGCGACAACACGCGCACGTTGGCCACCTGGGTGGACGGCACCGTGTTGCCCGGCTGGATGGTGCGCGGGTCCACCGTGCCCGAGAATTGCATCACGTCCACGTTCTGGTTCACACCGATCTGCTTCTCACCGATCACCACCAGGTGCCCGTTGGGCAACACCTCGGTCACCGTGGCGGTGATATTGCCCGTGAAGGTGTTGGTCGCCGTCGTGGCGCCATCGCCATTGAAGGTGTTGGACGACGTGGCACCCGCCTGCAACTTGCCCAGGATGGTGCTTCCAAGATAGGGGAATGCCGAGACACCCGCGCTCAACTCCGACTCCCGGTTCACCTCGGACGACGAGGACTGCGACGCGGTCAACCGTTCCGTGATGCGCACCGTGAGCGTGTCGCCCACCAGCCGTGCGCGGTGATCCTCAAACCCTGGCCGAAAGGTGGACGCGGCATACAGACTGCCCGTGGCAGGCATGCCTTGTGCGTTCTGCGCCATGGTTTGCTGCGGGTACTCCAGCCGCTGCGGCGCCTTGGCCAGGTCCACGTCGGGAATCTGCGACAAGCTGGCACAACCGGCCAGCCAGACCGCTGCCAGCAGACTGGCTGCCACCCGGGCACACCGCCCGCCATGAAGAAGGTATTCAGGCTTCATACGTTCACTCCATCGGGCGCCTCATCAGAGCTGCGACAGGCGCTGCAGCATCTGATCAGACGTCTGGATCGCTTTGGAATTCATCTCGTAGGCGCGCTGGGTCTGGATCATGTTGACCAGTTCCTGCACCACGTTCACGTTGGAGCCCTCCAGAAACCCCTGCATCACCTGTCCCAGTCCCTCGGTGCCTGGCGTGCCCGTGGTCGGGTTGCCGGAAGCCAGCGTTTCGGTAAACAGGTTCTGCCCGCGCGGCTCCAGCCCGGCCGGGTTGATGAACGTTGCCAGGTCGATGGTGCCGGCCTGCTGAGGCGCAGAACTGGTTCCTGAAATCACACTCACCACGCCATCTGCGCCAATGGTCACGCTGCGCGCGTCGGCAGGGATCGTCACCCCGCCCAGCACGCGGTAGCCGCTGGACGTCACCAGTTGCCCCTGCGAGTTCACCTGGAACGCGCCGTCCCGCGTGTAAGCGGTGGTGCCATCGGGCATTTCGATCTGGAAGAAGCCGCCGCCATTGATGGCCACATCCAGGCTGTTGCTGGTCTGCTGCAGGTTGCCCTGGGTATAGGTGCGGGCGGTAGCCACCGTGCGCACGCCCAGGCCAATCTGCAAGCCTGTGGGCAACTCCGACTGTTCCGACGTGTTGCCCCCAGCCTGGCGCAGGTTCTGGTAGATCAAGTCTTCAAAAATGGCCGTGCCACGCTTGAAGCCCGACGTGGACACGTTGGCCAGGTTGTGCGAAATGACGTCCAGCTGCGTCTGCTGGGCCTGCATGCCCGTCTTGGAAATGTTCAGGGAATTCATCATGGCATTGCTCCTGTCGGGTTGGGCTGCGTCAGCCGTTCAGGCTGAGCAACTGGGCAGCGGTCTGGTCGTTCTTCTCGGCGTTCTGCAGCATGCGCATCTGCACCTCGAACTGCCGCGCCACCGAAATCATGCCCACCATGGCCTCGATCGGGTTCACGTTGGATCCCTCCAGCATGCCGTCGGCCAGGCGGGCGTCATTGTCTTGCGGCATGGGGTTGCCATCTGCACTGCGAAACAGTCCATCGTCCCCCCGCTTGATCTTCAAATCCTCGTTGGGCGTGATCATCTTCAACCGCCCAACCGCGGTGATGGGCTGCCCAGGCACCCGGGCAGACACCGTGCCGTCCGACGCGATCGACACCTCCGCGCCAGCCGGCACGTTGATGGGCGCCCCACCACCGTCGAGCATGGGCAGGCCCGCATGGCCCACCAGCACGCCGTTGGCCGACACCTGCAAGGCCCCCGCACGGGTGTAGGCCTCGGTGCCATCCAGCCCCTGGATGGCGAAGTAGGCTTTGCCCACCGCGGCAATGTCCAGGTTGCGCCCGGTCTGGCTCATGGTGCCCGGCGCGTCCAGGTGGCCCGCCGTGGCCTCCAGCGCGTGCACGCGGGTGCTGGCACCCTCGCCGCGCAGCGGCACCGACCGAAAGGTGGCAAGCTCCGCGCGAAAACCGTTGGTGCTGACGTTGGCCAGGTTGTGCGAGAGCACCTGCTGCCGGTGCATCGCAGCGTTCGCGCCGGTCGAGGCGGTGTAGATGATGCGGTCCATGGTGTCTCTCGCTCAGTGTGTGCCGGTCAGCGCAGGTTCACCAGCGTCTGCTGAACCTGGTCCTGCGTCTTGATGGTCTGTGCATTGGCCTGGTAGGCACGCTGCGCCACGATCATGTTCACCAGCTCCTGCGTCATGTCCACGTTCGAGTCCTCCAGCGAACTCTGGCGCACCAGCCCCAGGCGCCCTTCCTGCGGGCCGCCCAGAACCACCGGGCCCGATGCAAACGTCTCGGACCAGTAACCACCGTTGACCGGCTGCAAGCCCTGCAGGTTGCGGAAGTTGCCAAGCGCCACCTGCCCTTCGGCCTGCGAGACACCGTTCGAATAGCGCGCCAGGATGACACCATCTTCACCGATGTCGATCGACGTCAGCTCGCCCGAGGGATAACCGTCCTGGCTGAGGTCGTACACCGCGAAGTTCGCGCCATACTGGGTCAGGGTGAAGTTGCCATCGGCATCCTCGATATTGATCGGGAAGGACAAGGGATCGTTCGACGGAATGCCCGAGGCGAAGGAGCCGCCCGCAATGCTGATGTCCGTGGTGAGGTTGTTGGCCGTGACCTTGCCGTCCACGCCAAAAGTCACCGTACCCATCGAGGTGGCATTCTGGCCGCCATCGATGCTCCAGAGCCCCTGCCATTCCGCCGTGGTGGAGACCGCACCGCTGTCCACCCGCACGAAATACAACTGAACGGGAATCGCATTGCCCTGCGAGTCGTACGCATTGAAGGCCGTGCCATATTTCTTCTGGTCGGTGGTGAGCGTCACCGTCGTGGCGGGTGCCACGGGTGCCAGCGGCGCGCCAAGGGTCGTCGCGCGTGCATCCAGGTTGGCCGTGATGGACACACCCTGCTTGTCTACATCGGTGCCCGTCCCCGTTGCGCGCGGGTCGATCGCCGCGCCGGTCGGCAACAGGATATCGGCCGGCACAACGGAAGTACGGTTGCCCGCCTCGTCCGTCGGGAACCCCTGCAAACGGGCGCCGGTATTGGTGATGATGTAGCCCTCCTTGTCCAGCTTGAACTCACCGTTGCGGGTGTAGAGCGTGGAACCATCGGTGGTCTGGACCTGGAAGAAGCCGCTGCCGTTGATGGCCAGGTCGAGCTGGTTGCCCGTGACCTTGATGTTGCCCTGCGTGAACAGCTGGGTCACGGCAGCCACCTGGACGCCGATACCGCTGTTCGCTCCACCGGCAGCCCCCAGCGCGCTGGCATACATCTCAGAGAACTCGGCGCGCGACGCCTTCATGCCCGACGTGTTGGCATTGGCAATGTTGTGGCCAATCACATCCAGGTTCTTGCTGGAAGCGTTCAAACCGGACAAACCTGTCTGGAAACTCATGATGTACTCCTAGAAATTCGATTCAGACGCTCACAGAAAAGCCAGCACGTCGCCATAGCTGACCGAGCCGCCGCTTTCGGTTCTCAGACGCAAGGAACCGTCAACCATGCCAACGGCCTCCACCGTCTGGCGGGCCAGCGGCGTCACTGCCACGGACTTGCCCCCAGACGTCGCCGTCACCTGCATCTTCGCGATGCGAGAGGGGTCGATATCGCCATACGACCACTCGAAGTTGTGCATGCCCGCCGACTTGGCGCCCAGGTTCACCGTGCCCAGGATGGCCCCCGCGCTGTCCAGGATGTCGACCTGCAGCTTGTCCACGCTGCTGCTCAGACTGAAACTGCCGCTGGCAACGCCGCCATCGATGGACAACTGATTGCCCTGGGTGATGACTTCGCGCCCCACCAGGCTTGCGCCCTGGATGTTCTGCACGGCCGTGAACTGTTCAGCCAGCGACTTGAGCGTCGCGTTGACCTGCTGGATGCCCGTCACCGTGTTGATCTGGGCCATCTGCGTCGTCATCTGCGCGTTGTCCATCGGGTTGAGGGGGTCCTGGTTGCCCAGCTGCGCGACGAACAGCTTCAAGAAGCGGTCCTGCGCTGCCTGCGGGTCCGTGGAATCGGCTTGGCTACCGCCCTTGGCGTTGTAGGCATCGATCTGGCTGTTGCTC
This sequence comes from uncultured Comamonadaceae bacterium, assembly GCA_966692625.1. GTDB lineage: Bacteria > Pseudomonadota > Gammaproteobacteria > Burkholderiales > Burkholderiaceae_C > CAMLOF01. The sequence continues at coordinate 28,044 of CBKZAG010000004.1, read as the reverse complement.
AAGGGGGTCATGAACATGGAAAGCTCCTGAAAATCACTGGCCCATCTGCAAGGTCTTCATCAGCAAGGACTTGGCCGTGTTCATCACCTCGACGTTGTTCTGGTAAGAACGCGACGCAGAGATCATGTTGACCATCTCCTCCACCGGATTGACGTTGGAATGGGTGACGTAGCCCTGGGCATCGGCACTGGGGTGCTGCGGATTGAAGACACGGCGGTTCGGCACCTGGCTCTCCACGATGTTCTGCACCTTCACCCCGGCGGATGTCTGGTCGTTGCTCATCGGCACCGTCTGAAAAACCACTTGGCGCGCTTTGTAGGCCTGGCCATCGGGCCCGGCCACCGCATCGGCGTTGGCCAGGTTGCTGGCCACCGTGTTGAGGCGCTGCGCCTGCGCGCTGATTGCGCTGCCCGACACCCCAAAAATCGTGAACATGGACATGAGGACTCTCCCGGCTCGCCTTACTGGCCCTGAATCGCACTGAGCATCGTCTTGACATGCCCGTTGATGAAGCGCAGCGTGGACTCGTAACGGATTGCGTTGTCGGTGAAATTGGCGCGCTGCTGGTCCATGTCCACCGTGTTGCCGTCCAGCGAGGGCTCGGTCTGGACCGTATAACCCATGCGCACCCGGTCGGTCACGCCCTCGGAACTGCTGACCGTGCGCAGATGGCGCGAATCGTCTCCAGCCAGCGCATTGCTCCCACCTGCACGCATCGACGTTGAGGTGCCGCTGGCTGCGTCCTGCAACGCAGCACGGAAATCGAAATCGCGCGCCACGAAGCCCGCAGTATCGGCGTTGGCAATGTTGCTCGCGATCACCTGCTGACGATGCGCGCGCAACTGCAGCGACTGGGAGAAAAACTCCATCCGGCTGGTCAATTGCTGAAACATGGACACCTCACAGGTCAGGACCGGCAAAACACCGGCGTGAGGGAATTGTCAAAAACTTGAGGCCAAGCAATCCCGCAAAAAGCACGAGCATCCCCAGTCATTTCCAAGCTTGAACATGGGGGCGCAGGTCTAAAGTTCTGCCCAGGATGACGACAGCCATGCGTTACACGCCGCCCCCCAACTCCTTTCACCAGCACCCACCCGTCCGTCAGGCTGGGCACTGGTGGCGCACGGCAATGCGACCCTTTGCGCTGTACGGCCTGCTGGCGCTGGCTCTGCTTCCCTCCCCCAGCCCGGCGGCAGACCCCGCCTTCGCCCCATGGGCCAGACAGGCGCAGGCCTGGATCGACGGGCAGCTCGCCGCCGCACCCTCAGGCGCCGGCGCAGGTCCGAAACTGCGCCCTGAGGTGGAAGTCGGCGAACTGGACAGCCGCCTTCAGCTCGCCCCCTGCCCGACCGTGGAACCTTACCTGCCCCAAAGCACACGGCTCTGGGGCCGCTCGCGCATTGGTCTGCGCTGCGTGGATGGCCCTTCCCGCTGGAACGTCTTCCTGCCCATCACCGTACGCGCCTGGGGGCCGGCCTGGACGATCCGGCAACCCGTGGCACCCGGCGCCACCCTGACCGAGGCAGACGCGGAACTCACCGAGGTTGACTGGGCCGAAAGCATTGCGCCCGTGCTGGCCTTGCCCGAGGACTGGATGGGCAGCCAGGCCACCCGCGCGCTCATGCCTGGTCAAATACTGCGTAAAGGCATGGTGCGCACACCCCAGGTTTTTGACGCAGGGACGCAAGTCCGCGTCACGGTGCGCGGCAACGGCTTCCAGCTCGCCGCCACTGGCGAAGCCCTGGCGCATGGCTACGTCGGTCAGCCGGTCAGGGTGCGCATGCCCAACCGCAAGATCCTGACCGGCACAGTGCGTGACGCCGAAACTGTTGAAATTGCTCTTTGAGCCCATCATCTGTTGGGCTGACCCCACAGACTGCCCCCCACAAATCACATCTTTTTTTTGAAAAAGGGGTAAAGTCCTGACTTGTCTGGTCGATAAACCTCTCGTACGGCCCGCAAACCCGGGTATGGAGAGTGCCATGAAAGTCAACAACCTGTCAGATAAGCCCGTCGGCACCACTTCCGTGGGGCTCACCAAGCCTGCGGACAGGTCCGTCAATTCGCAAAGCACCGCCGAGTCACAGGAGGTGGGCGCCAGCGTGACTGTCAAGCTGTCCTCCGTCACCCAGACCATGACCAAGGGCATAGCTCGTTCGGGCACTGACGTGTTCAATGCCGAGAAGGTCCAGGCCATGCGCACGGCCATCGAAAACGGCTCCTTCTCCGTCAACGCTGAAGCCATTGCCGACAAACTGTTGTCCAACGCCCGCGAAATGCTGGGTGTGGCATCTGCCAACTGAACATTCACCGCCCCTGGTCAATGACACCTTTGCCCCCGCCCTGGTCCCAATGCGTGGACACCCTGGGTGAACTGCTCAAATCCATAGAGGCCGCACATGCGGCCTCTATTGCATCCGTCTCATCCGGCAATGCCGACGATTTTGCCGCCTGCTGCGCACGGCTCAACCAGCAACTCGCCAAAGAGCAGCCAAGTTTGGCCCGGGCACTGTCATCCGGGCAAGCACCCGCAGAAGTACTCGAAATGCTCCAGAAAGTGCAAAACGCACTGGGCAATCTGTACGCTGGAACGGCGCGCCTGCAGGCACAGGCCAATCGGGCAGCGGCCGTGCTGTTCCCTCAAGACCAGGTGCGCGCCTACAGCAAGCTGGGCAACACCGGTTACGGCACCCAGCCCAAGGCGGGCAGCACCTTCATCAAGGCCTGAGGGCGCTTCAATGCTCGCGCAGGCGGGCGCGCAAACGGGCGATCGACTGGCTGTGCAACTGGCACACGCGCGATTCCGTCACGCCCAGCACAGCGGCGATTTCCTTGAGGTTCATGTCGTGCTCGTAATACATGCTCATGACGTGCTGTTCCCGCTCCGGCAGCTTCTTGATCGCCTCCACCAGTGCTGCACGCATGCGCTGGTCGCCCAGCAGTGACTCGGGATTGGCCTGACTGTCTGCGGGCAGATAGCGGTCCAGAAAATGGTCCTCGTCATCCCCCTTGGCGGCCAGATCTTCCAGGTACACCAACTGAGTGCCACGCACACGCGCCAGCATTTCCTGGTATTCCCGCAAAGGCATACCCAACTCTTCGGCGATCTCCGACTCCTTGGGCGCGCGCTGCAGGCGCTGCTCCAGGCGTTGCACGGCGTGTTCGATGTCCTTCTGCATCTTGCGGGCACCACGGGACATCCAGTCCCCGTCCCGCAACTCATCGAGCATGGCGCCACGGATGCGCTGACTCGCGAAGGTTTCGAACTGCACCCCTTGAGAGGGTTCGTAACGGGCCAGAGCCTCGGTCAGGCCGATCATGCCGACCTGGATGAGGTCATCGACTTCCACGCTGGCTGGCAACTTGACGATCATGTGATGAGCGAGACGGTGAACCAAAGGACTGTACTTGCGTAACTGGGCATCACGGTCCAGCGTGCCTTTGGCGGTGTACATCTGAAGCTCCGATGATCGGATCGGCTGTTGGCTGTCGGTACTCAAAGCGTTGGTCAACATGTTCTCGGGCGCGCTTTTCATCGATCATCAGAGCACAGTCCAGCACTCGCAAAAGACAGGCATCGAACTCACGGCGCTGCATTCCCGAACACTGGTCATCATACCCCAGCACCCACACGGCAGGAACCGAGCCCAAGCGCTGACCACAGATGGAGGCAACGGCCTGCGCCACCTGACTGCGGCGCTCCCCCGAGCCTGTGCCAGGCATCAGCAGCACGGACTCCAAACCCGCCGCCTGCACCAGCACCTTGACGGCGTTGTAGGCCCAAATGAGTGCGCGTTTTTCATCATGCAAAGCCACGAGCGGGCGCGCATGGCTGTCGGCAAGCAGCACAGCCAGCGCCTCCAGCGGAGCGTGCAAAAGCACCACGCATCCCGCGCTGATACCCGAGAGCCAACGCCTCAGCACGGCCTGATGGCCTGCGGTGGCGTCGCGCGGCGAAAGCCCGCTCATGTCTTCCAGCACCACCACCGTCTGCCCCTGCGCCTTCAGGCCTTGCTCCAGGGTCCATAGCAATTCGTGGGAATAACGCAGCGTTTCGGGGGAATCACCAGCCACCACCGGCAGCACCCTGGTCGGCAGCGCCAGGTCCCAGCTGGCCAGCCCCCGCGCCTGATCGGACGGATTCTCAAACATGCCAAGCATCCAGTTGAACACCGGATTGCACCGGGTCGGTGAAGAAGAAGGCCAGCTCGGAGGAGCGGGGGTCGTAGGCAGACTTGCCGCTGCTGGCCATGGACATGCGAACCAGAGCCTGGGCGTCAGGGCGCTGCCAGTCTTCAGGCACGCGCTGGCCGGTGCTCAGGCCACGCAGCACCACCTGGTGGCGCAATAGCGCGTCCACCGCCGGCCCCAGCTTGGCAGCTTCGTCCACCTTGGACAGCACTGCGCCGTACAGCTGCGTGCCCTTGTAGGCGTGGAACACCTCGTCCAGCGTGTCACCGTGGCTGCCCGCATTGAGCACCAGCAGCTTCTTGATCTTGGGCGTGGCCAGCATCTCCATCATCTCCTGGATGCGGGGGTCTTTCTGCCCCAGGCCTGCGGTGTCGATGATGACCATGCGCTTGTTGGCCAGCAGGTTGAGCAGGTCCTGCAACGCGGCGCGGTCGTGCGCCAAGTGCGCCACCACGCCCAGCATGCGGCCGTAGGTGCGCAGCTGCTCGTAGCCCGCCACGCGGTAGGTGTCCAGCGTGATGAGGCCCACGCTGTTGGCGCCATAGGCCTTGACGCACTGCGCGGCCAGCTTGGCTGCGGTGGTCGTTTTGCCCACGCCGGTGGAGCCGACTAGCGCGAACACGCCACCTTCGTCACACAGAGCGCTGGCATCCTGCACCGTCTTCAGGTTGCGCGCCAGCACCTCCTGGGTCCAGCGGAAGGCGTCGGCCGCGCCGTACTCGGCAGGCAGGCGCTCGGTCACAGCGCGCGCCACCGTGGGCGAATAGCCCGCACGGATCAGCTTGTGCATCAACCCCGACTGGATCGGGTTCTGCTTGGCGCTGCCCATCCACGCCAGGGTGTTGAAGCGCTCTTCCATCATGGCGCGCAGGTTGTTGATCTCGTCAGCCAGACGCGGATCAGCAGCACCTGGCTGTTCCGCCGGTTTGCGGGCGGCCTCGGGGGCTGCTTTGGCGGGTGCGGCTGGGCGCGCGGCCGGTTCGCTGGCCTGCCCAAAGGGCAAGGTCACATCGGCTTGGCGCTCGAACGGGGTGGGTGCGCGCTCCGCCTTCGCGGGGCGGGCCGCAGCCGCTGGTGCGTTGCCCTGAAGGGACTCGCGGCGCTTGCGCAACATGCGCTCGCGCACGTAGTCCTGGAAAGACAGGGTGCTCATGGCCAGGGTCTCGGTGTCCTGCGCAACCGTGCTGTTGGGCGAAACAGAAGGCATCTGCTGCGCCGCACGCTGCTGCAGGCTCATGCCCTGGCGCGGTGCGGCCGTTGCCACAGGGGCACGCGTCACAGCGCTTTGCGTCGCCAGACTTTCCAGGTTCTCTTCGGCCGTGGCCACCACCTCAAAACCATCCTGCGTGGCGCGGCTCGACAGAATCACTGCAGTGTCGCCATAGGCCGCGCGGGCCAGAGACATGGCTTCACGGGACGTAGGTGCAATAAAGCGTTGAGCGTTCATGCGGGCTCTCCAAGGATCGGGCCGATCCGGATCAGATGGGTTTCAGGGATTTCGCTGTGCGCCAGCACCTGCAGGCGCGGCGCGGCCCGGCGCAGCAGGCGCGCCATGGCGGAACGGATGGAATCGGGCACCAGCAGGCAGGCGGGCACGCCCGACTCCTCCTGGCGGTTGGCCACTTTGGCGGCCGACTGCGTCAGCATGTCGGCCACGCCGGGGTCGAGCGCAGCCATGCCCGTGCCGCTCAGGGCCTGCGTCAGCAAGCGCTCCAGGCCGGGTTCGATGGCAATGACTTCGAGTTCGTTGACCGGACCGTAGATCTGCTGGACGATGGCGGGGGCCAGTGCCTGGCGCACGCGCCGCGCCAGTTCGGCGGGGTCCTGGGTCTGACCTGCGTGTTCGGCCAGCGCCTCGATGATGGTGCGGATGTCGCGGATGTTCACGGACTCCTCCAGCAACAGCTGAAGGACTTTCTGGAACACGCCAATGGACACCATCTTGGGTACGACTTCTTCGATCAGTTTCGGGGCCAGTTTGGCCACATGCTCCACCAGTTCCTGGGTCTCGGTACGGCTCAGCAATCTGGCGGCGTGGACTTGCATCAAGTGTGACAAATGTGTGGCCAGCACGGTCTCCGAATCAACCACGGTATAGCCCGCCATTTGGGCGTTTTCCTTTTGCCGGTCGTCGATCCACTGCGCGGGCAGACCAAAAGCCGGATCGGTGGTGGCAGTGCCGATGAGCGGGGTCTTGATGTGTCCGGGGTTGATGGCCAGGAACTGCCCAGGGAACACCTCGCCTTCGCCCACTACCACGCCGCGCAGCGTGATGCGATAGGCACTGGGCCGCAGTTCCAGGTTGTCGCGCACGTGCACGGGCGGCGGCAGGAAGCCAACTTCCTGCGCAAACTTCTTGCGCACGCCTTTGATGCGGGTCAGCAGGTCGCCCTGGCGGCTCTTGTCCACCAGCGGAATCAGGCGGTATCCGAGCTCCAGGCCCAGCAGATCGACCGGCTGCAGATCGTCCCAGGAAGCCTCGGTATCGGCGGGCGCCTTGGCAGCAGCAGCCTGCTGAGCAGCCACCTCCTCAGGTTTGGGTTTCGCCTGCTCGCGGGCCACCCAGTAGGCCAACCCGCCAACGAGTGCAGCGAACGTGAGGAACACCACGTGCGGCATGCCCGGCACGATGCCCAGCAGGAACAGCACGCCTGCCGTCACACCCAGCACCTTGGGTGAAACAAACATCTGCTGCACGATCTGCTGCCCCAGGTCCTCGTCCTTGCCGACGCGCGAAACCACCATGGCCGCAGACACCGAGATCAGCAGGCCTGGAACCTGTGCAACGAGCGCATCGCCCACCGCCAGCGTGATGTAACTGCTGGCCGCCTCGGACACGCTCAGACCATGCTGCAGCACGCCAATGGCGAAGCCCCCAACGATGTTGATGATGAGGATGAGGATGCCTGCAACGGCGTCGCCGCGCACGAACTTGGAAGCGCCGTCCATGTTGCCGAAGAAATCCGCCTCCTCGCCCACCTCAGAGCGGCGGCGCTTGGCTTCCTTCTCGTCGATGATGCCCGCGTTCAGATCGGCATCGATCGCCATCTGCTTGCCCGGCATCGCGTCCAGCGTGAAACGCGCGCCCACCTCCGCGATGCGCTCCGCACCCTTGGTGATCACCACGAAGTTGATCACGACCAGGATCACGAAAACGATGAGACCGACGGCAAAGTTGCCGCCGATCAAGAAGGTGCCGAAGGCTTCGATCACAGCGCCTGCAGCACCGGTCCCGGAGTGACCCTCCATCAGCACCACCCGCGTGGACGCCACGTTCAGGGCAAGACGCAAAAGCGTGGTCAGCAACAGCACCACCGGGAAGGCCATGAAGTCCAACGCCCGCTTCATGTACGACGCCACCATCATCACCGTCAGCGAGATGGCAATGTTCAGCGTGAAGAAGGTGTCCAGCATCCACGGCGACAAGGGCAGCACCAGCATGGACAGAATGACCATGACCAGAACAGGCGCGGCCAGGGCCGAGGCATGCCCCCGGTTGGCGGCAAGCCACTGCTGAATCTTTTGCAACTGCGCGTTCATGCGTCAGGCTCCCTGGGTGGAATGGATATCTCGGCCATGGTGGGGGTCCAACTCGACCGGCACCTCGGGCTTGGGCGGCTGGGTGGGCATCGGGCCTTCGCCCCGCATCGCCGCGCGCAACTGGTAAACGTATGCCAGCACCTGGGCCACCGCCGTGAACAGCGCGGCCGGGATCTGCTGATCGATTTCGGTATGGGCGTACAGGGCGCGCGCCAGCATCGGCGACTGCAACACAGGCACCTTGCTGTCGTTCGCCACGTCACGGATGCGCAGCGCAATCAGGTCTGCCCCCTTGGCGATCACGTGGGGCGCGGCCATGGTGGCGTCGTCGTATTTCAGCGCTACGGCGTAGTGCGTCGGGTTCATCACGACGAGGTCGGCCTTGGGCACGCGGCCAATGCTGTTTCGTTGAGCGATCTCACGCTGGCGCTGGCGCATGCGCCCCTTGAGTTGCGGATTGCCCTCGGACTCCTTGTGCTCATCCTTGACCTCCTGCAGCGACATGCGCAGACGGTGCCTGTGCAGGTAATGCTGGAGAGGAACATCGATCAGGGCCACCAACGCGACGACGGAGAGCAGTCCTCCCACGCCGACCGTGAACCACTTGCCCATTTGGCTCAACGATGAGGGCAACGGACGCAACAGCAGCGTGCCGAACTCCAGCATGTGGGAACTGATGAACACGCTTGCCACCACCGCGAGCAGCGTCGTGATCGCCATGAGCTTGAGCACCTCGAAAAACTGCTGGCGTGAGAACAGGCGCTGGAAACCGCTGAGCAGGCCAATCTTCGAGAGCTGGGGCATCATCGGCTTTGCGCTGAAGACAAACGAGCCCGCCGCCACAGAGGCGAGCACCACGCCCATCGACACGGCCAGCCCCAGCGGAAGAACCAGGATCAAGACCTGCTTGACACCCTCGACCAAATGTCCGGTGGTCGCCTCCGGGTGCTGAATGAGGCTCAGATCGAAGGTCATGCTGGCGCGCATACCGGTACGCAGCTGGTCATAGCCCCAAGGCACCAGCATGCTCAGCATCAACAAACCGCCGCCGAGCACCACCAGGTGCAGCAGATCGCGGGAACGGGGAACCTGACCCTCTTCTCTGGCCTTTTGCAACCGCCTTGGGGTGGCGGGCAGGTTCTTGTCTTGTGAGGAGGAGTCCATGGGCGGTCAAACAAGTCGTTGACCGCATTGTCCGGCGGGGGATGCCCGGACTAAAGCACGATAAAGCCGGGCAAACCCGGCTTATTTCAATCAGAAGCCCAGGCTCGCCAAAAGATCATCGACCTGCGATTGGTCGGTCACCACATCGGTGCGGCCTTCAGGGTTGACCACCGGTCCCGCCAGTTCCTCGCGGGAAGACGCGCCCGCCCGGGGTCCGCCCTCCTCATGGTGGGCCAAGGCATGGGGGGCGGCCTGCAAAAGCAGTTGCAACAACTGCCCTTCGATCGTGGCCGCCAGCGCCACCACCTTCTTGATCACCTGGCCCGTCAGATCGTGGAAGTCCTGCGCCATCATGATGTCGGTCAGGTGCGTGTCGGTGCGTTCGGCGCTGATCTGGATCTTCTCGGACCAGTCCGTCAGTTCCGGCATGGCCCACTTCAAGCCGGGCACGCGGCGCAAGGTGTCCAGCAACTGCTTGCTGTGGTCTATCACCCGCTCCTGCTCGGCCTTGGCCTCGTCCACCCGGTTGAGTACCTTTTCCGCAGCCTCGCCGGTCAGGCGGGCAATGTACTCCAGGCGGCTGCGGGCGTCGGGCAGTTCCTCAACGGTCCCCTTGAGGACCGGCGTGTATCCCAGCTCGTTGAGCGCGTCGTGCAGTTGCCGGGTGATGGAGCCCAGCTTCTGGAACATCTCGGACGAGGCATGGTCTTCGGTCTTGGCGGCTTCTTGAATCATGCGCCAGGCTCCTACCAACCCATTTTCTTGAAGATGTTGGCCAACTTTTCTTCCAAGGTGGCCTTGGTGAAAGGCTTGACGATGTAGCCGGCGGCCCCCCCCTGCGCCGCGGCAATGATGTCTTCCTTGCGCGCCTCGGCCGTGACCATCAGCACCGGAATGTGTTTGAGTTTTTCATCGGCCTTGATCTGCGTGAGCAGCTCAAAGCCATTCATGTTGGGCATGTTGATGTCGCTCACCACGAAATCGAACTTGCCGTTGCGCAGCTTGTGCAGCGCAACCACGCCGTCCTCGGCCTCATCTGCGTCGGCATGGCCAATTTCTTTCAATAGGTTGCGCACGATGCGGCGCATGGTGGAAAAGTCATCAACAATCAAAAATCGCAAGTCGGCCATAAGGTGCTCCGATTGGAGAGGGCTCTAAGTGTAAGTGTAAGACGAAGGCAATCACCGGGGAGCAGCCTGCGGGGCGTTGCCCGGGGCCACGATGATCTGCGGAATGTTGACTGACGGGGTCACCGGCGGGGCGGAGGCTGGAGCGGCAACGCCAACCGGCTGAGCAGCTTCCTGGCCCTCCAGAACAGTCGTATCCAGCTCAAAGGACTTGTTCATCCGCTCTTCCGCCTCCTTGGACATCACCAGAATGCTGATGCGCCGGTTGATGGGCGCGAACGGCTTGTCCGGCTCCAGCGGATAGCTCGCCGCCAACCCCACCACCCGTGCCAGCTTGGCATCGGGTATGCCCGCCAACACCAGTTCACGGCGCGAGGCGTTGGCGCGATCAGCCGAAAGTTCCCAGTTGCTGTAACCCCGGTCTCCACTGCCGTAAGGGGTGGCATCGGTGTGCCCGGTGAGCGCAATGCGGTTTTCCACGTCCTTGAGCGCTGCGCCGATCTCCCGGAGGATGTCGCGCATGTAAGGTTTGACCACCGCGCTGCCCACGTCGAACATGGGGCGGTTTTGCTCGTCCACGATCTGGATGTTCAAGCCATCCTGCACCTTTTCCAGCTTGATCTGGTTCTTGAACTCGGCCAGGCGCGGGTTGTTGGTGATCACCGTCTCGATCCGCTCCTTCATGATCTGAAGTCGCCGCAAATCCTGCCGCAAAGCGTCTGCGCGCGCCACGGCCGCCCCCAGTTCGCGTGTCTTCACGTCTGCGTCACCGCGCGCCGCCTCGCCAATTTCCTGGGTCAGGTCGTCGCCACCACCGGGCAGAATGGAGTTGCTGGCGCCGCTGCCCGGCCCACCGAACAAGGCCACCTTCAGCGGTGCGTTGAAATAATCTGAAATACCTTTGCGGTCACCCTCGGTGGTGGAACCCAGCAGCCACATCAGCAGAAAGAAGGCCATCATCGCCGTCACGAAGTCGGCGTAGGCGATCTTCCAGGCACCGCCATGAGCACCATGCCCGCCTTTCTTGACGCGCTTGATGATGATGGGCTGCAGTTGCTTGCCGGAGGTGGCCATGCGTGTCCTTCCGCCTTACTTTTTGCCCTTGACGTGGCCCTCAAGCTCCGAGAACGAGGGGCGCTCTGTGGAAAACAGCACCTTGCGCCCGAATTCGATGGCCGTCATGGGTGCATAGCCCTGCATGCTGGCCAGCAGCGTGGACTTGATGCATTGCAGCTCCTTGGAGCCTTCGTCAAGCTTTTGCTCCAACAAGCCCGCGAGCGGCTCGGCAAAGCCGTATGACAGGAAAATGCCCAGGAACGTACCCACCAGGGCTGAACCGATCATGCCGCCCAATACGGCCGGCGGCTGCCCCACCGACCCCATGGTGTTGACCACACCCAGCACCGCCGCCACGATACCGAAGGCAGGCAAGGCCCCGGCCAGACGCTGCAAGGCGGCCACGGCGGCATGCTCTTCCTGGTGGTGGGTGTCGATCTCGTTGTCCATGAGCGACTCGATCTCGTGCGCATTGAGGTTGCCCGAGACCATCATCCGCAGGTAGTCGGTGACGAACTCCACCACGTGGTGATCGCTCCCCACTGTGGAGTATTTCTGGAACAGAGGCGAACTTTCCGGGTTCTCTACGTCGCTCTCTATCGCCATCAGGCCTTCCTTGCGAGCCTTCTGCAGAATCTCGAACAACATGGCAAGCAGCTCCATGTAGCGGTCCTTGGTGTACTTGGACCCTTTGAAACACAAGCCCAGCCCCCTGGTGACCTTCTTGACCACCTTCATCTGGTTGTTCGCCAGAAACGCACCGATGGCCGCACCGAAGATGGTGAGCATCTCGAACGGCAACGCCTTCAGGATCACGCCGATGTTGCCCCCGTGGATGATGAACACCCCGAACACACACCCCAGTGCAATCAACCACCCGACGATGACAAACATCTGCGTCTACCCAAAACAGTACAAATTGATTATCTATCGACACAATGCCGGCAAAACCGTAGGACGAAAATCAACTCGCCAGACAAATTCGACTTTCCAAGGCATATATCTCATTTTTTGACGGCAAAAGCTTGCCAGAAGGACACGGCCCGCCGCACCAGGCCGCTGGCCGCCCACAACCTGCCACCCCAACGCCAGACAAAGCGCGGCCTGCGCCACAACAGCAAGATACCTGCCAGTGCTGGCACCCAGGGATGCGCCTTGAGCCACTGCACACCCGCCCTAGCCTGATCTGCCCACACCAAAGCGGGCGCGATCGCCCGGCCATGCACAACCAGACGTTCGCGCAGCCGTGAGGATTCACTAACCAGTTCAAGACGGCGCAACCACAGCGCCTGGCGGCGTGGGCTCATGGGCTGGCCCGCTGCGCGTCTTGACGAAGTTCTTTCAGGCTGGCCTCAAACCACTGACGGTCACGCTGCCAGACACGTCTGGCAGCCACCAGAGCGACGCCACCGAGCGTCAGGAACACGGCGGCAAACAGCGCCAGCGCCAGGGTACGGTGATTGTCCCAAAGCAGCACAGTGATCAACACTGCGAGGAACCCAAGACCGAGCCCCAGCAGGATCACCGCTGCCACACCCAGCCAGAGCAACTCCATGACGTCGAGCGCATGCTCACGCGCTTCGATGCCCAGCAGTTCCAGGCGAACGCGAAGGAGCTGCACACCATCGTGCAGCCACCCCCTGATGCCAGAGGCCAGGCTTTCCGGAGAACTGGAAGGATCGGCGGGATCGGCTTTCGCCATGGCCTGGCGGTCAGACGCTCAGCGGCGCCCGATGAGCAGGCCGATGATCAGCCCTGCACCGGCGGCGATGCCGATGGACTTCCAGGGATGCTCGTGCACATAGTGGTCGGTCGCCTTGGCCACCTCGCGGGTCTTGGCGCGGATGGCATCCTCGGCGTCGGCCAGCTTGTGGCGGGCGGCACGCAGGTTCTCCTGCATGCGCTCGCGCAACTCGGTCACTTTCTCACCCGTCTGGTGAGCGGTGGCAGCCAGCAGTTCCTCGGCATCGGCGACCACGACCTTGAGGTCGGCAACCAGCTTGTCTTTGGGTTCGAGCGTGTTGTCAGGCATGGAAATCTCCAAGGGCAGATGCAACGAACCCACTATACATCACGCCGGTTGCGGGTTGCGCAGGCGGATGTGCAATTCGCGCAACTGCTTCTCGTCGACTGCGCTCGGCGCCTGGGTGAGCAGGCATTGCGCACGCTGCGTCTTGGGGAAGGCGATCACGTCACGGATGGACTCGGCCTTGGTCATCAAGGTGATGAGGCGGTCCAGACCGAAGGCCAGACCACCGTGCGGCGGCGCGCCGTACTGCAGCGCGTCAAGCAGGAAACCGAACTTCGCCTGAGCCTCCTCCGGCCCGATCTTCAGGGCAGAGAACACCTTGCTCTGCACCTCGGCGCGGTGGATACGGATGGAGCCGCCACCCAGTTCCCAGCCGTTGAGCACCATGTCGTAGGCCTTGGCCACGCACTTGCCCGGGTCGCTGTCCATGTAGTCCTCGTGCCCATCCTTGGGCGCGGTGAATGGGTGGTGCACGGCATTCCAGCGGCCTTCGTCCTCGTCGTACTCGAACATGGGGAAGTCGACCACCCACAGCGGCGCCCAGCGGTCCTCGAAAATGCCTCTCTTGCGGGCAAATTCGCTGTGACCGATCTTGATGCGCAGCGCACCGATGGCATCGTTCACGATCTTGGCTTTGTCGGCGCCGAAGAACAGGATGTCGCCATTCTGGGCACCCGAGCGCTGCAGGATGGCGGCGATGGCCGCGTCGTGCAGGTTCTTGACGATGGGGCTTTGCAGGCCATCGCGGCCGGTGGCCACGTCGTTGACCTTGATCCAGGCCAGGCCCTTGGCACCGTAGATCTTGACGAATTCGGTATAAGCGTCGATTTCGGAGCGACTCATTTCGGCGCCGCCCGGCACGCGCAGGGCCACCACGCGGCCGTTCTTCATCTGGGCCGGGGCGCTGAAGACCTTGAAGTCCACGTTGCCCATCACGTCGGTCAGCTCGGTGAATTCCAACTTGACACGCAGGTCGGGCTTGTCGGAACCGTACTTGTACATGGCCTCGGTGAAGGGCATCACCGGGAACTCGCCCAGGTCCACACCCAGCGCGTTCTGGAACACCGTCTTGATCATGCCCTGGAACATGGCACGGATGTCCTCCTCCGTGAGGAAGGAGGTCTCGATGTCGATCTGCGTGAACTCGGGCTGGCGGTCGGCGCGCAGGTCCTCGTCACGGAAGCACTTGGTGATCTGGTAGTAGCGGTCGTAGCCAGCCACCATCAGCAGCTGCTTGAACAGCTGGGGCGACTGCGGCAGGGCGAAGAAGTGACCGTCATGGACGCGGCTGGGCACGAGGTAATCGCGCGCACCTTCCGGGGTGCTCTTGGTGAGCATCGGTGTCTCGATGTCGATGAAACCGTTGGCGTCAAGGAACTTGCGCACTTCCATGGCCACACGGTAGCGCAGCATCAGATTGTGCTGCATGTAGGGGCGGCGCAGGTCCAGCACACGGTGCGTCAGGCGGGTGGTTTCGCTCAGGTGCTCGTCGTCCAGCTGGAACGGCGGGGTCACCGAGGGGTTGAGCACGTTGATCTCGTGGCAGAGCACCTCGATCTTGCCGCTCTTCATGTTCTCGTTGGTGGTGCCTTCCGGACGGGCACGCACCACGCCCTTGACCTGCACGCAGAATTCGTTGCGCAGACCCTCAGCCGTCTTGAACATATCGGGCCGGTCAGGGTCGCACACCACCTGGACATAGCCTTCACGGTCGCGCAGGTCGACGAAGATGACCCCGCCGTGATCGCGGCGACGGTTGACCCAGCCGCACAGAGTCACTTGCTGGCCCAGCAGGGCCTCGGTCACCAGACCGCAGTATTCGCTTCGCATTGCCATAGGTGTGTTGCTTTCAGTAATAGGTCAGGCCTGGCTCGTGACCGGGCCAGCAGTGGAAGTGGGGAGCGCCTTGGGGCCGCCAGGAACGATCACCCCCATGGAGATGACGTAGGTGAGCGCCTCATCAACGCTCATGGACAACTCCACGCAGTCGCGCTTGTGCACCATCACGAAGTACCCACCCGTGGGGTTGGGTGTGGTCGGCACGTAGATACTCAGGTAGTCCTTGGCGTTGAGGTGACTGGCCACATCACCGGCGGGCGTGCCGGTGAGGAAGGCAATGGTCCACATGCCTTCGTGCGGCCACTGCACCAGCAAGGCTTTGCGAAATGCGTTCCCCTTCTCGGAAAGCACCGTGTCGGACACCTGCTTGACGCCGGAATAGATGGAGCGCACGACCGGAATGCGGTGCAAGAGTGCATGCCACCAACTGATCAGACGGTTGCCGACAATGTTTGAAGCCAGGGCGCCGATGCTGAGCACGATGGCCAGGGCAAGAATGACCCCCAGGCCAGGAATGCGCATGCCGAAATAGCGCTCGGGCTGCCACGCCTCGGGCAGGATGTTGAGGGTCTGGTCCAGCGTGGAGACGACCCACTCCAGCACCCACAGGGTGACGATGAAGGGCACGAGGACCAGCAGGCCCGCGAGCAGCCATTTGCGAAAGGCAGCCACTTTCAACCGGCCCGGCTCAATGACAGGCGCAGGAAGTGCCACAACCGCCGCTGGCAGCGGGCGTGCCGCTGTCAGCGCTTGAGGACGCGGCAGGCGTGCTGTCAGACGCCGCAGCAGCGGTGGCTGGCGCGCCTGTGGCACCAGCGGAGGCACTGCCGCCGCCGTTGCGGAAGTCAGTGACGTACCAGCCGGAGCCTTTGAGCTGGAAGCCAGCCGCCGTCAGCTGCTTCTTGAAAGCCGCGGCACCACAGACGGGGCAGTCGGTCAACGGGGCGTCAGAAATCTTCTGCAAAACGTCCTTGGCGTGGCCGCAGGACTCGCATTTGTAGGCGTAAATGGGCATGGCGGAAACCTAAGGAAGTCAAAACCAGGGAACCGGCCATTATAAATCGCGGCACCGCCCCCATATTCAAGGGCGGCTACCACACCGCCACACGCACCACCAGCTGCATGGCCAGCAAGCCCAAAAAGAAGCCCACACCCGCGTAGATGATGCCCTGCAGCAACCGGTTCGTGCGGCGCTGCTCGTGCAGCAATTGCTGCATCTCCCGCTTCAGCTCGGTGGGGCGGTGCCTCAGATAGTCGTGCAGCAGGCGCGGCAACTCGGGCACCAGCTTGGCGTAGTGCGGCGCCTCGGCCTTGAGCTGTTCCCAGAACTTCTTGGGGCCCACCTGTTCCACCATCCACTTTTCCAGAAAGGGCTTGGCAGTGCTCCACAGGTCCAGATCCGGGTCAAGCTCGCGCCCCAGACCTTCGATGTTGAGCAGTGTCTTCTGCAGCAGCACGAGCTGCGGCTGGATTTCCACATGGAAACGGCGCGAGGTCTGGAACAGCCGCATGAGCACCATGCCCAGCGAAATTTCCTTGAGCGGGCGGTCGAAGTAGGGTTCGCAGACCGCGCGTATGGCGGCTTCCAGCTCGTCAATACGGGTGTCCGCAGGCACCCAGCCGGATTCGACGTGCAGTTCGGCCACACGCTTGTAGTCGCGCCGGAAGAATGCCGTGAAGTTCTGCGCCAGATATTCCTTGTCGAACTGCGTCAGGGTGCCAACGATGCCGAAGTCGAGCGAAATGTATTGGCCGAAGGTCTGGGGAGCGATGCTGACCTGGATGTTGCCTGGGTGCATGTCGGCGTGAAAGAAGCCGTCGCGAAAGACCTGGGTGAAGAAGATGGTGACGCCATCTCGCGCCAGCTTGGGAATATCCACCCCCGCCGTGCGCAGGCGCCCCATCTGGCTGATGGGCACACCGTGCATGCGCTCCATCACCAGCACCTCGGAACGGCACCACTCCCAGTGCATCTCGGGAATGAGCACGAGGTTGAGATCGTGCATGTTGCGGCGCAACTGGGCTGCGTTGGATGCCTCGCGCACCAGATCCAGTTCGTCATGCAGGTGCTTGTCAAACTCGGCCACCACCTCGCGCGGCTTGAGACGCTTGCCGTCGGCAGACATCTTCTCGACCCAACCAGCCATCATGCGCATCAGGGCCAGGTCCTTTTCGATGACCGGCAGCATGTTCGGGCGCAGCACCTTCACGGCCACTTCTCGGCCATCGTGCAGCTCGGCGAAGTGCACCTGCGCAATGGACGCGCTGGCCACAGGCACGCGCTCGAACTGACGGAACACCGCATCAAGCTTGCGGCCGAAGGCGCGCTCGATGGTGGCCACGGCCACATCGGACGAGAAGGGAGGCACACGGTCTTGCAGGTGCGCCAGTTCATCGGCAATGTCTGGTGGCAACAAGTCGCGCCGGGTGGAAAGCACCTGACCGAACTTGACGAAGATGGGCCCGAGGCATTCCAGGGCCTCGCGCAGGCGCTGGCCGCGCGGCGTGCTGAGATTGCGCCCGATGGTGATGACGCGCCGCAAGGTTCGCACGAGCGGGTTGCGAAAACCTGAGAGAACGAGTTCGTCCAGCCCGTATCGCAGCACCACCCAGACGATGAAGGCGCCTCGCAGGAAGCGCATCATGAATCCGCCTTGGCAGTACCAGCCTGACCAGGACGCAGGGACGCCACGCGATCACGCACCTGACCAGCCTGGCTGGCCGCCTGTGCCGCAAACCCCTTGAGCCCAACAGCCAATTGACGCAAAGCGCCCGCCAGACTGTGAGCCGCAGCGTCGCCGATGAGGCGTGAGAGGTCCTCCTCGATGTCCCAGCGGACGTTGTCCACCAGCCAGGCCACCTCGGCCGCCAACTGCACATCGCCTTGAATGTCAACGCCGGGCTTGTCGCCAGCCAGGACCTTTTGCGCCAGTGACAAAGGGGAAGGCTCCGTAACACCCAGCGTCAGGTCTGGTGCGGCGGTATCGGGAGCCTGTGCCAACAGCCCCGCCGGGCTGGCCTGCAACGGCAGGTTGATCTGCCCCCAGCGCACCAGCAAGGTCTTGCCCTGCTGGCGCCGCAGCCGCTCCATCGCTTGCGGCTCCTGCATCAGCACGTGGTTGAGCAACAAGATGACGCGGTTGCGCAATTCGGCCTGCAGCCAGGCGGGGGGTTGCGGCACCGAGCGCAGCAACGATTGCAGGGATTCGGGTGTTGGAAACGAAAAGGGGGGCTTGTCCATAGCCCCCCGATTTTGACGGATAAACCGAGCGCCGTTCACTGCAGGGCCTGCACCCCGGCAACCAACCAGCCGCCCTGCCCTGTCTTGGGGCGGGTGATGTTCCACACCTCGCGGAAAGGATTGGGCCCGGCCGAGGGTTCCTCCCGGATCATGCCGGAGAACTCGACGCTGGCCATGTATTCGCCGGGCAACTCCTCGATGCCCAGCAGCTGCGCTTCGAGCATGACCACGTCGGTCTTGTTCTCGACCGACCCGGTGTGCTTTTCACGCTCACTCAACTGGGCCTGGATCTGGGAAATCATCTCGTCCGTCATCATGGCGCGCAGGGCCGGTATGTCTGCGCGGTCCCAGGCATCTTGCAGCTTGATGAAGTTGGCCTTGGAGGCACGCAGAAAACCTTCCGTGTCGAAGTCAGCCGGCACGCCCCAGGTTTGCTGCCCGGCCAGCGCGGAGCCGATGAGAGACTCGCCCTCGACCGAGCCAAAAGTGCTGTTGCCGTGCTCCCATGGACGCGCAGAAGCATCGTTGCCAACATTCTTGGGGCTGTAGTCACGCGGCAGCGATGAACCGCCTGCAGCCTGGAAAACCAGGGACTGCTGCGCAGCTTGCGCCCCAGACGTTCGGCGCCGCAGGGCAGCCACCACCATCAGGACGGCCCCAACCGCCAGCAACACCAGCAGGAACTGGGCAAAGCCTTCACCCAGCCCCAGAGACGACGCGAGCCAGGCCAAACCCAAACCGGCAGCGAGCCCGCCGAGCATGGCCCCCCAGGTGCGCTTGGGCGCCGCCGCCTGTGCAGCCGCAGCAGACTGTGAAGCTGTGGCGCCAGACGCCGGGGCCGACTGGCTGGGCGCAGGAGCGGGCTGAGCTGCGGGAGTGGCTGTGCTGCGCTGCGTGACGTTCGCCGACTGCTTGCCGATGGACGTGCCGCCACCCAGCCGTTTGGCCGCCAACACCTCAGGCGAAGAAAACGCCATCGCGCAACTCAGAATCACTGCCCACACCTTCATGTCTCGCTCGCTTTAATAATCGTGACCACCGTCAACACTTGATTCCCACGTGCAGTGCCGTGATGCCCGCCGTAAGGTTGTGAACATCCACGTGCCCGAAACCAGCGTCCTTCATCATGCCGCGCAGGGTTTCCTGGTCAGGGTGCATGCGGATGGACTCGGCCAGGTAACGGTAACTCTCCTCGTCCCTGGCCACCCACTTGCCCAGCTTGGGCAGGATGTTGAAGCTGTACCAGTCGTATGCCTTTTCCAGTGGCGGCGCCACCTTGGAGAACTCCAGCACCAGCAGCTTGCCGCCAGTCCTGAGCACACGGTTCATTTCCTTGAGGGCCGCATCCTTGTGCGTCATGTTGCGCAGGCCGAATGCCACCGTGACGATGTCGAAGCTGCCGTCGGCAAAGGGCAGCTTCTCGGCATCGCACACCATGGTGGGCAGCACCAGCCCTTTGTCGAGCAGCCGGTCGCGGCCTTCGCGCAGCATGGCTTCGTTGATGTCGGTGTGCACCACCACGCCGGAGGGCGCCACCCGTGGTGCGAAGGCCAGGCTCAGGTCGCCTGTGCCACCCGCGATGTCGAGCACACGGTCGCCCGGGCGGGGGTTGGCCACGTTGATGGTGTAGGCCTTCCACCAGCGGTGAAGACCAGCCGACATCAGATCGTTCATCACGTCGTAGTTGGACGCAACGGAGTCGAACACCTGCCGGACGTGGCGCGCCTTGTCGCGCTCGTCAACGGTCTGGAATCCGAAATGTGTCTGGCTCATGGCAGAAATGGTAGGTGATGCACACAGGCTGTTCACAATGCCGCACGAAATCAGTGCGCCTTGCAGGGGAATGCACCGCTCTGGCGAATCGGCGCATCAGACCTGCCACGACGGGGCACAGCGGTCACAACCCATTGATTTGGATGGATATTTCAGTGATGGTGGCCGCAAGCAGACGCCGCTTTTTCGGGCATGGGCGCATCACGATCCACACCGGCGGCCTGCAGGCGTGCGTTGTAATCGGCCCACAGTTCGTCCTGCTTGGCACCGAGGAAGTACAGGTAGTCCCAGCTGAAGATGCCGGAGTCGTGCCCATCGGAGAACGTGGGTTGCACGGCGTAGTTGCCCACAGGCTCCAGCGCCACGATCTCGACGTTGCGCTTGCCGGTCTGCAGCGTTTCCTGTCCGGGGCCGTGGCCCTGCACTTCAGCGGAAGGCGAATACACGCGCATCAGCTCAAAAGGGATGCGAAAGGTCGCACCGTCGGAGAAGCCCACTTCGAGGATGCGTGACTGCGCATGCACGGTGATGGATTCAGGGGTGGGGGTGCTGTTTTGCAGACCGGCCATGGTGTTCACCTTCAGTTCAGGGTCAGGGCCGCAATGGCGGCATCGCAGGCAGACAGGCGTTGGTGGACAAGGTCCCAGCGCGCCTCGTCGTTCGGGCGCACAGGCGCCGCCCAGATGGGCGCAGGGAAGCGGCTGTCCCATTCGAAACGGGCCACCACGTGCCAGTGCAGGTGCGGCACCATGTTGCCCAATGCCGCCAGGTTGATCTTGCGGGGCTGCACGGCATCCAGCACCGCGCGCTCCACTGCGCTGACGGCGCGCATGCACAAGGCCTGGTCATCATCAGACAGGTCGGACCACTCGGCGACGTGGCCGTTCCAGATGACGCGGTAGAAGGCCGGGAAGTCGGCCGCCTCGGCACCCTGGACGCGGATGACGCGAAACTTCTCGTGGCGCAACACCACGAGGCCGCCGTCACCTTCGCACAGGGGGCAAGCGGGTGTTGGGTTCATCCCGTTCACACCAGCACCCGCTCGATGCCACCGGCATTGGCTCGGGCCACGTAGTCGGGCAGCCAGTTCTCGCCCAGGATGTGGCGCGCCATCTCGATGACGATGTAGTCGGCTTCCAGCAGGCCGTTGGGCAAATCCTCGCTGTAGCGGCTGAGGCCTTGCAGGCAGCTGGGGCAGCTGGTGAGGATCTTGGTGGTGCCCGGGGTGGCGGCCACGCCGTTCTGCTCGGCCAGCGCCGTGAGCTGCTGGGCGTTCTTGCGCAGTTCCTCTTCCTTGCGGAAGCGCACCTGGGTGGACACATCGGGGCGGGTCACACCCAGGGTGCCGGACTCACCGCAACAACGGTCGCTCTGCAGCACCGTGTCGCCCAGCAGTGCCTTGACCGTCTTGAGCGGTGCCTGCTGCTTCATGGGGCTGTGGCAGGGGTCATGGAACAGGTAGGCCCCCTTGCCTTCCAGGGTGATGCCCTTTTCCAGCAGGTACTCGTGGATGTCCACGATGCGGCAACCGGGGAAGATCTTGTCGAATTCGTAGCCCGAGAGCTGGTCGAAGCAGGTGCCGCAGCTCACCACCACGGTCTTGATGTCGAGGTAATTGAGCGTGTTGGCCACGCGGTGGAACAACACGCGGTTGTCGGTGATGATCTTTTCGGCCTTGTCGAACTGGCCACTGCCGCGCTGCGGGTAGCCGCAGCACAGGTAGCCCGGCGGCAGCACGGTCTGCACACCCGCGTGCCAGAGCATGGCCTGTGTTGCCAGGCCCACCTGGCTGAACAGTCGCTCAGAGCCGCAGCCGGGGAAGTAGAACACCGCCTCGGTGTCGCTGCTGGTGGCTTGCGGGTTGCGGATGATGGGGACGTAGTTCTTGTCCTCGATGTCCAGCAGGGCGCGCGCCGTCTTCTTGGGCAGGCCGCCCGGCAGCTTCTTGTTGATGAAGTGGATGACCTGCTCTTTGATGGGGGCGGTACCGACCGTGGCCGGGGGCGCCGAGGTCTGCTTGCGCGCCAGCCCCTTGAGCAGGTTGTTGGCCATGCGTTGCGCCTTGAAACCCACGCCCACCATGGCGCTGCGCGCTATTCTGATGGTTTCGGGGTTAGTGGCGTTGAGCATGAACATGGCCGCCGCGTTGCCGGGGCGGAAGCTCTTCTGGCCCATCTTGCGCAGCAGGTTACGCATGTTCATGGACACGTCGCCGAAGTCGATCTTCACCGGGCAGGGGGTGAGGCACTTGTGGCAGACGGTGCAGTGGTCGGCCACGTCCTCGAACTCTTCCCAGTGCTTGATGCTGATGCCGCGGCGGGTCTGCTCTTCGTACAGGAAGGCTTCGACCAGCAGCGAGGTGGCCAGGATTTTGTTGCGCGGGCTGTACAGCAGGTTGGCGCGCGGCACATGGGTCGAGCACACCGGCTTGCACTTGCCGCAGCGCAGGCAGTTCTTGACCGAATCGGCGATGGCGCCGATGTCACTCTGCTGCATGATGAGCGACTCGTAACCCATGAGGCCGAAGCTGGGGGTGTAGGCTTGGCTCAGGTCGGCCAGGCGCTGGTCGGGCGCCCCGAACAAGGCCCCACCACGCAGCAGCTTGCCCTTGTTGAAGCGGCCTTCAGGGTCCACCTTGGCCTTGTAACCGGCGAACGGCGCAATCTCTTCGTCGCTCAGGTATTCCAGCTTGGTGATGCCGATGCCATGCTCACCAGAAATGACACCGTCCAGGCTGCGCGCGAGGACCATGATGCGGTCCACCGCCTCGTGCGCGGTCTGCAGCATCTCGTAGTCATCGCTGTTGACGGGGATGTTGGTGTGCACGTTGCCGTCGCCAGCATGCATGTGCAGCGCCACCCAAACGCGGCCCTTGAGCACGCGCTGGTGGATGGTGTTGCATTCGGCCAGCACGGGGGCGAACACGCTGCCGGTGAACAACGCGGCCAGCGGTTCGCGGATCTGCGTCTTCCAGCTGGCGCGCAGGGTGTAGTCCTGCAGCTGCTCGAAGAAGCTGCGGCCCGTGTCAGGCTGAGACACGTCCAGCCCGTCCATCCATTGCTGCCACAGGGCACGCGCGGCGCGGATGACGGCCAGCGCCTCGTCGGTGCGCTCCTGCACCGTCTCGGGGCTGGGCATGTCGGCTGCTTCCTCGGCCTTGCCCAAAGGCAGGTTGCCGCGCAGGAAGAAAGCTTCCAGCTCGTTGGCCAGTTTGATTTTGTTGCGCAGACTGAGTTCGATGTTGATGCGCTCGATGCCCAGGGTGTATTCGCCCATGCGCGGCAAGGGGATCACCACGTCTTCGTTGATCTTGAAGGCATTGGTGTGCTTGCTGATGGCCGCCGTCTTCTTGCGGTCTGCCCAGAACTTCTTGCGCGCCTCGGAGCTCACGGCGGTGAAGCCCTCGCCCGCACGGGCATTGGCCAGGCGGACCACCTCGCTGGCAGCGCGGGCCACGGCGTCGGGGTCGTCGCCCACGATGTCGCCAATCAGCACCATCTTCGGGAAACCGCCGCGCTTGCTCTTGGTGGAATAGCCCACGGCGCGCAGGTAGCGGTCGTCCAGGTGCTCCAGGCCTGCCAGCAGCGTTCCCGAGCGCTTTTGCTCGGCGAACATGTAGTCCTTGATCTCGACGATGCTGGGCACGCCGTCCTTCGGGTTGCCGAAGAACTCCAGGCACACCGTGCGGGTGTGCTCGGGCATGCGGTGCACCACCCAGCGGGCGCTGGTGATGAGGCCGTCACAGCCTTCCTTCTGCACGCCGGGCAGGCCCGCCAGGAACTTGTCGGTCACGTCCTTGCCCAGGCCTTCCTTGCGGAAGGTCTTGCCGGGAATGTCCAGCCGCTCGGTGCGGATCAGCGTCTTGCCGTCGGCCTCGAAGTACTGCAGTTCGAAGCTCGCCACTTCGGCATCGTGGATCTTGCCGAGGTTGTGGCCGACGCGGGTGACCTGCAGCCACTTCGCGTCGGGCGTGACCATGCGCCAGCTGGCCAGGTTGTCCAGCGCGGTGCCCCACAGCACGGCCTTCTTGCCGCCCGCGTTCATGGCGATGTTGCCGCCCACGCAGGAAGCCTCGGCCGAAGTGGGGTCCACGGCAAAGACGAAACCGGCACGCTCGGCGGCGTCGGCCACGCGCTGCGTGACCACCCCGGCTTCGGTCCAGATGGTGGGCACCTTGTGGTCCAGGCCCGGCAGGTCGATCTGTTCGACCTCGGTCATGGCTTCGAGCTTTTCGGTGTTGATGACCGCGCTCTTCCACGTCAGGGGAATGGCGCCGCCGGTGTAGCCGGTGCCGCCCCCACGCGGGATGATGGTGAGACCCAGCTCGATGCAGCCCTTGACGAGGCCGGCCATTTCGACCTCGGTGTCGGGAGTAAGCACGACGAAGGGGTACTCAACGCGCCAGTCGGTGGCGTCGGTGACGTGGCTGACGCGGCTCAGGCCGTCGAACTTGATGTTGTCCTTGGCGGTGTGGCGGCGCAGCACCTTGCCCACGCGCTGGCGCAGGCCGGACATTTCTTCAAACATGGCGGCAAAGGCCTGCACGGCCTTCTGCGCGGCCACCAGCAGTTCACCCACCAGGGCGTCGCGGTCGCCGTCTTCCTGCGGACGGCGGCGCTTTTCGACCTCGCCCAAGCGGTGGCGCATGGCGTCCACCAGCGCGGCGCGGCGCTTGGGGTTGTCCAACAGGTCATCGTGCAGGTAGGGGTTGCGCTGCACCACCCAGATATCGCCCAGCACTTCGTACAGCATGCGGGCGGAGCGGCCCGTGTGGCGCTCCTGGCGCAGCTGGTTGAGCACTTCCCAGGCCCGGGAGCCCAGCAGGCGGATAACGATCTCCCGGTCGGAAAACGAGGTGTAGTTGTACGGAATCTCGCGCAGGCGCGGCGCGTCAGACGCGGCGTCAAGCAGGTGCTGGAGGGGAGTGGGCGCGTTCATTTCTTGAGAGGGAACAGCCGGTATGCTGGGATGGTCGATGTTACCGCAGCGCAGCATAGACCCACCGGTCTCATGGAAACCCCTGATGTCATAAATCCGCCAATGGAATGAAATAGTTTTGACATTTTCAATGCGTAGCCTGACAGGCTTGTCTGCACCCTTGAACAGGAGAAAACATGAAACACAAGATGTTCCGCCTCGTCGCGGCGATGACGACGGGCGTCTGTCTGGCCTCCACGGCACAGGCCCAGACCGAGATCCAATGGTGGCATTCGATGGGCGGGGCCCTGGGCGAATGGGTGAACGACCTGGCCAAGGACTTCAATGCCAGCCAGAAGGACTACAAGATCGTGCCCACCTTCAAGGGCAACTACGACGAGTCGATGACTGCCGCCATCGCAGCCTTCCGCGCGGGGAATGCCCCGCACATCCTGCAGGTGTTCGAGGTGGGCACGGCCACCATGATGGCGAGCAAGGGCGCAGTCGTGCCCGTGGGCGAAGTCATGAAAAAGGCCGGCGTGGCTTTTGATGCCAACGCCTACGTGCCTGCAGTGGCCGGTTACTACACTGCCCCCAACGGGCAGATGCTGAGCTTCCCGTTCAACAGCTCGACCCCGGTGTTCCACTACAACAAGGACGCCTTCAAGGCTGCCGGGCTGGACCCCGAAAAGCCGCCGACCACCTGGCCCGAGGTGGCTCTGGCGGCTGCCAAGCTCAAGACGGCAGGCCACAAGTGCCCCTTCACCACCAGCTGGATCAGCTGGACGCAGCTGGAAAGCTTCTCGGCCTGGCACAACACGCTGTTTGCCACCAGGAACAACGGTTTTGGCGGGCTGGACGCACGCCTGACCATCAACACACCGCTGCATGTGCGCCACATCGAGAACCTGGGCAACATGGCCAATCAGGGCCTGTTTGTCTACAAGGGCCGGGGCAACGCCGCTGACGCCACCTTTGTCTCGGGCGAATGCGCGATGATGACCGGCTCCTCGGCGCTGTACGGCAACGTCAAGCGCAACGGCAAATTCGCCTACGGCATCGGCACCCTGCCCTACTACCCGGACGTGCCTGGCTCCCCGCAGAACACCGTGATTGGCGGCGCCAGCCTGTGGGTGATGGCAGGCAAGAAGGACGCCGAGTACAAGGGTGTGGGGCAGTTCTTTGCCTACCTGTCCAAGCCCGAAGTGGCTGCGGCCAGCCACCAGCGCACCGGCTACCTGCCGGTGACCAAGGCGTCGTTCGAGCTGACCGACAAGTCCGGCTTCTACAAGCAGAACCCGGGCACCGATGTGTCGGTGACCCAGATGATCCGCAAGACCACCGACAAGTCGCGTGGCGTGCGCCTGGGCAACTTCGTGCAGATCCGCACCATCGTCGACGAGGAAATGGAGCAAGTGTGGGCAGGCCGCAAAGCGGCCAAGCAGGCCCTGGATGACGCGGTCCGCCGCGGCAACGAACAACTGGAGCGCTTCCAGCGCGCCAACAGCGGCCGTTCCTGACCCCCCACGGGCCCCGGGGTTCTGGTAGCCCCAAGGCCTATACACCCCGCGCCTGCCGCGTGCCCCCAAGCACCCGGCAGGCGTTGACTGTTTGAAAGCCATGGAAAAACGCGTCCGATTCCAATCCCGGTGGCTGCCCTGGCTGCTGGTCACGCCGCAACTGGTTGTGGTGCTGGTGTTCTTCTTCTGGCCAGCGGCACAGGCCCTGTACCAGAGCGTGCTGTCGCAGGACGCCTTTGGCATGTCCACCGAGTTCGTGGGATGGGAGAACTTCCAGCGCCTCTGGAACGACGAGACCTACATCGCCTCGTTCCGCACCACGGCGGTGTTCTCGGTGCTGGTGGCGGTGGCGGGCCTGTCGTTGGCCCTGCTGCTGGCGGTGATGGCCGACCGCGTTATCAAGGGCGCAGGTGTCTACAAGACCTTGCTGATCTGGCCCTACGCCGTGGCGCCTGTGGTGGCAGGCGTGCTGTGGCTGTTCATGTTCGCATCGCCCTTCGGCACGGTGGCGCACGCGCTGCGGCTGCTGGGACTGGACTGGAACCACCTGCTGAACCCCGACCACGCGATGGCGTTGATCGTCATGGCCGCAGTGTGGAAGCAGATCTCCTACAACTTCCTGTTCTTCCTGGCGGGGCTGCAGTCGATTCCCAAGTCGCTGATCGAGGCTGCGGCCATCGACGGTGCACACCCTTGGCGGCGCTTCTGGACCATCGTGTTCCCGCTGCTGTCACCCACCACATTCTTCCTGCTGGTGATCAACATCGTCTACGCGTTCTTCGACACCTTCGCCATTGTTGATGCAGCCACGCAGGGCGGGCCGGGCAAGTCCACGGCCATCCTGGTCTACAAGGTGTATTACGACGGTTTCAAGGCGCTGGACATGGGCGGCTCGGCTGCGCAGTCGGTGGTGCTGATGGTGATCGTGATCACCCTGACGGTGATCCAGTTCCGATTCGTCGAGAAGAAGGTTCAATACTGACATGATTGAAAGACGCCCCGGACTGACGTTCCTGTCGCACCTGATCCTGATCGCTGGCGTGGCGGTGGTGGCCTTCCCGGTCTACCTCACGCTGGTGGCATCGACCCAGTCGGCCAGGGAAATCGCCTCGTCCACCCCCATGTCGCTGCTGCCCGGCAGCAACCTCTGGCACACCTACAAGGTGGCGCTCTTTGGCGGCGAAACGGAAGCTGGCAGCACGCTGGCGCCCGCGTGGCCGATGATGTGGACGAGCTTCGTGATGGCGATGGTGATCGCGATCGGCAAGATCGTGATCTCGCTGCTCTCGGCCTTTGCCATCGTGTACTTCCGCTTCCCGGCACGCAACCTGGTGTTCTGGATGATCTTCGTGACGCTGATGCTGCCGGTGGAGGTGCGCATCGGGCCGACTTATGAGGTCGTGTCGCAACTGGGCATGCTCAACAGCTACGCGGGGCTGACCATCCCGCTCATCGCATCGGCCACGGCCACCTTCCTGTTCCGCCAGTTCTTTCTGACGGTGCCCGACGAACTGGTGGAGGCCGCCCGGGTGGACGGCGCGGGCCCCATGCGCTTTTTCTGGGACGTGCTGCTGCCCATGTCGCGCACAAGTATCGCGGCGCTGTTCGTCATCCAGTTCATCTACGGCTGGAACCAGTACCTGTGGC
>CBKZAG010000003.1:0-42120 GCA_966692625.1 uncultured Comamonadaceae bacterium | reverse complement strand
GGGCGACCTGCATGATCTCCTTGGTGATGCCCTGGATCTTGATGTCCATCTGCAGGGCGGTCACGCCGTTGGTGGTGCCGGCCACCTTGAAGTCCATGTCGCCGAGGTGGTCCTCGTCACCCAGGATGTCGGTCAGCACCGCGAAGCGGTTGCCTTCCTTGATCAGGCCCATGGCGATACCCGCCACGTGCGCCTTCATGGGAACACCAGCGTCCATCAATGCCAGGCAGCCGCCGCAGACGGAAGCCATGGAGGAAGAGCCGTTGGATTCGGTGATTTCAGACACCACGCGGATGGTGTAGGGGAATTCGTCCTTGGCAGGCAGCGCCGCCACCAGGGCGCGCTTGGCCAGGCGGCCGTGACCGATTTCGCGGCGCTTGGGGCTGCCCACGCGACCGGTTTCGCCGGTGGCGAACGGAGGCATGTTGTAGTGCAGCATGAAGCGGTCGTCGAACTCGCCAGCCAGCGCGTCAATGCGCTGGGCGTCGCGGTCGGTGCCCAGGGTGGCGATGACCAGGGCCTGGGTTTCACCACGCGTGAACAGGGCGGAACCGTGGGTGCGCGGCAGCACGCCGTTGCGGATTTCGATGGGGCGCACGGTGCGCGTGTCGCGACCGTCGATGCGGGGCTCGCCAGCCAGGATCTGGCCGCGCACGATGGATGCCTCGATGTTGAACAGCAGGCCTTCAACCTTCACGCCGTCGAACTCCACGCCTTCGGCCTTCAGGCCTTCCATGACGGCGGCATAAGCCTCGCGGCAAGCCTGGGTACGGGCCTGCTTGTTGCGGATCTGGTAGGCGGCGGCAAGCTTGTCGCGCCCCAGGGCCTCGACCTTGGCGATCAGGGCGTCGTCTTGCGCCGGGGGCTGCCAGTTCCACTCGGGCTTGCCAGCATCACGCACCAGTTCGTTGATGGCATTGATGGCGATGTTGCCCTGCTCGTGACCGAACACCACAGCGCCCAGCATCACTTCTTCGGACAGCTGCTCGGCTTCGGATTCGACCATCAGCACGGCGGCCTGGGTGCCTGCGACGACCAGATCCATCTGGCTGTTGGCACGCTCGGACTGGCCGGGGTTGAGGACGTATTCACCGTTGATGTAGCCCACGCGGGCGGCACCGATGGGGCCGTTGAACGGGATGCCAGACACGGACAGCGCGGCGCTGGTGGCGATCATGGCGGCGATGTCGGCGTCCACCTCGGGGTTCAGCGACAGCGTGTGGATGACCACCTGCACTTCGTTGAAGAAACCTTCGGGGAACAGCGGGCGGATGGGACGGTCGATCAGGCGGCTGGTCAGGGTTTCCAGCTCGCTCGGGCGGCCTTCACGCTTGAAGAAGCTGCCGGGGATCTTGCCAGCGGCGTAGGACTTCTCGATGTAGTCCACGGTCAGCGGGAAGAAATCCTGGCCGGCCTTGGCCTCGCTCTTGGCCACCACGGTGGCCAGCACGACGGTGCCTTCCATGTCGAGCAGCACGGCGCCGCTGGACTGACGGGCGATTTCGCCGGTTTCCATGCGGACAGTGTGCTTGCCCCATTGGAAGGTTTTGGTGACTTTGTTGAACATGCTCATGTTCTGCTCCTTTGATGTGTGCGTGTGAGGCCACGCACCCTGCCTGGAGATTTGCCTTCAGAACACGATGCCATTCCAGCGAGGCGACGGGCGTTGCAGACGCCCCGTTGGAATGACACAGCTTCGATCTGAACGACAGCACTCCGTTGAAAAAGCGAAAAACGCCTGAGGCAGCGTGGCAACCCAGGCGTTTCTTGTTCAGCGTTTGCGCCGGACCAAATTACTTGCGCAGGCCCAGTTTCTGGATCAGGGCGACGTAACGGTCGGAGTCCTTGGACTTCAGGTAGTCCAGCAGCTTGCGGCGACGGCTCACCATCTTCAGCAGACCGCGGCGACCGTGGTGGTCTTTGGCGTGGGTCTTGAAGTGGGGGGTCAGTTCGTTGATGCGTGCGGTCAGGATGGCGACTTGCACTTCGGGGCTACCGGTGTCGTTGGCGGCACGGGCGTTGGCCGCGATGACTTCGGCCTTGATGGAGGATGCGATCATTTGGATGAGTCCTTGGTTGACATGCGACCCGCCGCAGGTTGCCGCACCCCATGAAGGGTGGCCAGCTGCCGCAACGGGCGTGAATTGCCCACGCACATGCGAAGGCAACTGATGATTATACCCCGAGCCAGCGCTGAAGGCGAGCCACCCCCTGGCGCAGGCGGTCGACGTCGCGGCTGGCGAAGCACCAGCGCAGCCAACCCTCCCCTTCCATGCCGAAGGCGCTGCCGGGGGCCAGGCCCAGCCCGGCCTCGCGCACCAGACGCTTGGCCACGGTGAGGCTGTCGCCCTCCACGGGCAGCTTGAAGAAGGCGTACATGCCGCCCGGCGGCACGGCCACCTGAACGCCGGGCAAGGCCTGCAATAGCGGCACCAGG
Organism: uncultured Comamonadaceae bacterium; assembly: GCA_966692625.1. GTDB lineage: Bacteria > Pseudomonadota > Gammaproteobacteria > Burkholderiales > Burkholderiaceae_C > CAMLOF01. The sequence goes on along the minus strand of CBKZAG010000003.1, from coordinate 39,683 downwards.
GTGTTGCGGCAAAGCTTCAGGTGCGCAACCAGGGCGGGCGTCACCTCGTCGCCGCGCTCCAGCGCTACCACCGCAGCGCGCTGGGTGAACACGGGCGCGCAAGAGGTGTTGAACTCGATGAGCTTGCCCACCGGCTGCACCAGTTCGGGCGGCAACACCATCCAGCCCAGGCGCCAGCCCGTCATGAGGAAGCTCTTGGAAAAGCTGTGCACCACGATGAGGCGGTCGTCGGGCTCGGCCACGTCCAGGAAGCTGGGCGCGCAGCCGTTGCCGCTGGCGGCGTAGTACAGGCGTTCGTACACCTCGTCTGCCAGCACCCAGGTGCCGGTGCGGCGGCAATGGTCCAGGATGGCCTGCTGTTCGGCGCGGGTGAGCGTCCACCCGGTGGGGTTGTTGGGTGCGTTGAGCACCAGCATGCGCGTGCCGGACGTGACGGCGGCCAGAAGCTCGGCCAGGTCCAACCGCCAAAGGCCATCATCACCAGGGTGCAGGCTGATGCAGCGCACCTTGCCGCCCATGATGAGCGGCTGCGCCACAAGGTTGGGCCACACCGGGGTGACGACGACCACCTCATCACCAGCGTCCACCAGGGTTTGCGCAGCCAGCATCAGGCCGTTCACGCCGCCGGAAGTGACGGCGATACGGCCCTGCCAGTGTGCCGCGTCGTGCTGCGGATGCAGCCTGTGCGTGTAGCGGCCCAAGGCTTCGCGCAAGGCGGGCAGGCCCAGGTTGTGGGCGTAGAAGGTTTCACCCGCGTCGAGGGAGGCTATCGCCGCCTCGCGGATGAAGCCGGGCGTGACTTCGTCGCTCTCGCCGAACCAGAAGGCCAGCATGTCGTCGCGCCCCATGCCGGCGTTGGCCACCTCGCGGATGCGCGACTCTTCCAGTTCTGCCACGACGGATCGCATGCCCTGCCCTTTCGTTGGAAACAATGGGGCAATTATGGGCGAGCGATTGTCACGGACGGTTCATCTGGCAGCTGTGGGGTTGTTCTGCGGCGCTGGGCGCCAGCTGGCGGATGACGCGGAAGCCGTAGCCGGAGCCTTCCACGTCGAACGGTACACCGGGGGCACCCTGGCGGTCCATGACGGACACCACGAGCGCCTGCTGGGCCTGGTGGTCGGCCGCGCGCATGCGCAGGCGCTGCCCCGCCAACGTGACGTCGGCGGATTCCAGCGCCCGGGCCATGGCCAGGGCCGAGGGCATGCCCGCCGCCGAGCCGGCAGCCCGCTCGATGGCCTGGGCCAGGGCTTCGATCATCAGCTGCATGCGCATGTGGACGTAGTCGTCTGCCGGGCGAGGGAAGCGGACGCGGAAGCTCTCGTAGAACGCCTTGGATTCGGCGCCGGGGACGTTGGGGAACCAGTCGGCCACGGCCACCACCTTGCCAATGCCAGCGTCGCCGATGGCCGCGGGCGCGCCCAGGGCGTTGCCGTAGAAGGTGTAGAACTTGCCTTCAAAGCCGACTTCGCGCGCGGCCTTGACCAACAGCGTCAGGTCGTTGCCCCAGTTGCCGGTGATGACGGCCTGCGCGCCGCTGGCCTTGATCTTGGTGGCGTAGGGCAGGAAGTCCTTGACGCGGGCCATGGGGTGCAGCTCTTCCCCCACGATGCGGACGTCTGGGCGCTGCAGGCCCAACTGGCGGCGGGCTTCACGCTGCACGGCTTGGCCAAAGCTGTAGTCCTGGCCGATCAGATAGACGCTTTTCACGTCGCGATCGGCTTTGATGACGTCCATCAGCGCGGCCATGCGCATGTCGGCATGAGCGTCGAAGCGAAAATGCCAGAAGCTGCACTTTTCGTTGGTGAGGATGGGGTCGACCGCCGAGTAGTTGAGGAACAGCACCTGGCGCGACGGGTCGCGCTCGTTGTGCTTGTTGATGGCGTCGATGAGGGCGGCGGCGGCGGCCGAGGAGTTGCCCTGCATGACGATGCGGATGTCGGCGTCCACGGCGGCGCGCAAGGAGGAAAGAGCCTCTTCGGTCTGGCCTTTGCTGTCGAAACGCTCGACCAAGAGCGGCCGTGCACCGCCGGGCAAGCGCACGCCGCCACGGGCGTTGACGCGTTCGGTGGCCCAGACCAGGTTGCGGAACACCGCTTCACCTGTGTTGGCCAGCGGGCCGGACAGGCCTTCGATAAGGGCCAGGCGAATGGGGGCGCCCGCAGGCGTGGTGTTGGCAGATGCCATGCCGATGCAGGCCATTGACGCGATGGCGGCCAGGGCGCTGCCGCGCGAGACAACACGCAGGGTACGCGTAGCAAGACGCGTCATGGAAGACAGCAGTTTCATGGTGATGCTCTTGGAAGCCCGAAGGGGTTTCGACACAACCCGTGTGGTGTCACATATGCGACATCAAAACAAAAAAGGTGCGCCAGTTTACTGCACGGCCTGAGACAAGTCAGCCAGTGGCCAACGGGGTTTGACGTCGAAACCGTAGCCGGAAGATGGCTGCAGCTGGCCAGACTGCACACGCAGACCGGCGGCCAGGGCGATCATGGCGCCATTGTCAGTACACAGGTGCAACTCGGGGTAATGCACCCGAACGCCGCGCTTGGCACAGGCCTGGTTCAACTGCTCGCGCAGCAGGCTGTTGGCACCCACGCCACCTGCCACCACCAGCCGACGCAACCCCGACTGGCTCACGGCCGCCAGCGCCTTTTTCACCAGCACTTCAACGATGGCCGCCTGCGTGGACGCCGCCAGGTCGGCCCGGCGCAGCGGCAGGTCATCACCCAGCTTCTTGGCCTGGGTCAATACCGCCGTCTTGAGCCCGGCGAAAGAGAAGTCCAAGTCGCCACTGTGAAGCAGGGGGCGAGGCAGCTTGAAGGCCTGTGGATCGCCCTGCTGTGCCAAACGGGACAGCGCAGGCCCACCTGGGTAACCCAGCCCGAGCAGCTTGGCCGATTTGTCAAAGGCTTCGCCAGCGGCGTCGTCGATGGTTTCGCCCAGCAGCTGGTACTGGCCGACACCATCCACACGCATGAGCTGAGTGTGCCCGCCAGACACGAGCAGTGCGATGAAGGGGAATTCAGGCGGATCGGCGCTGAGGAAGGGCGAGAGCAGGTGCCCTTCAAGGTGGTGCACGCCCAGGGTGGGTTTGCCCAGCGCGGCAGCCATGGCGCAGGCCACACCCGCGCCCACGAGCAAGGCCCCTGCCAAGCCGGGCCCGCGCGTGTAGGCCACCAAATCCACGTCTTGCAAGCTGCGTCCCGCCTGGGAAAGTGCGGCAGAGGTCAACGGCAGCACGCGGCGGATGTGGTCGCGGCTGGCCAGCTCGGGCACCACGCCGCCATAAGCCTGGTGCATTTCAATCTGGCTGTGCAAGGCATGGCCCAGCAGCTTGGGCGTGGCCGTGCCAGAGGCGTCTACCAGGGCCACACCGGTTTCGTCGCAGGAGGATTCGATACCCAAAATCAGCATGCGCGGAGTGTAAGCGCCGCGCCGTTGCCAGCCCAACGGCAGGGGCAAGGCACGTTTGTTGCTGATAGGCTCCCGAAAGGTGGATATTCAAGAGATGAAAACGGGTTTGTGCTTCCTGGTCGCGGCCAAGCGCTGTGAGATCGCCGATCTGCGCCAACTGGCGCAGACCAGCGTGCTGGTGGACACCACCGCCCGCATGATCCACGACCTGCAGCGTGAGCGCGGGTTGACAAACCTTTTCCTTGGCTCGGGCGGTGCACACGCCAGCGCCTTGCGCCAGGAACAGCTGTTGGCCAGCACAGCCACCGAAACCACCCTGCGCACCTGCTTTGACACGCTCAACATCGAACCCCAAGGCATGACCAACGGCGCACGGCTGTTCAGCCGCATTGCCTACGTCCTGCAGGGGCTGGACGCCCTGCCAGCCCTGCGCAGGCAGGTGGACAGCCAACGCTGGGACGCCCCGCGCGCCACCGCCGCCTACGTGCAACTGGTGGCTGGCTTGCTGGCGGTGGTGTTCGAGGCCGCCGACACGGCCACCGACCCCGATGTGTCCCGCCTGCTGGTCAGCTTGTTCAACTTCATGCAGGGCAAGGAGTTCGTGGGGCAGGAACGCGCCACGGGCGCTGCCATGTTCGCCGCCGGGCGCGCCGACGCTCGGCAGCAACAGCGGCTGATGCGGCTGATCGATTCGCAGGAGCAGTGTCTGGCGGTGTTCGCCGATTTCGCCGACCCCGAAACGCGCGCACTTTGGGACAGCAGCCTGTCCGCACATCTGGCGGCCGAACTCGAACGCATGCGGCGGGTGTTGTGCACGAGCGCCGACGGTGGACCGCTCAACACAGCCTGGAGCGCGCCATGGTTTGAGGGGTGCAGTGCCCGCATTGATGCCATGCGCACCGTGGAGATGCACCTGTCGCAAGCGCTGCAGACGCTGTGCGACAGAAAGCTTGCGCAAGCCAGACTGGAACTGGACAACCTGGAGCGTGTGCAAGCCACGTTGAACGAATCTGCCGTTGCCCCCGAAATGCAGGCCACCTTCTTTGAAGAGCCTGAGACGCTGGCGGCCCAGGCGCCGGTTCGCCCGTTGGGTTCGCAACTGGACCGCGGAGTGCTGGACTTGCTGCACGCCCAGGCGCACCGGCTGCAGAAGATGGAAGAGGAACTGGACACCGTGCGCGCCAGCCTGAACGAGCGCAAGGTGATTGAACGTGCCAAGGGCCTGCTGATGGCGCACCGCCAGTTGAGCGAGGAAGACGCGCACCGCACGATGCGGCAGATGGCCATGAACCAGGGGCGTCGGCTGGTGGAGGTGGCAGAGGCGGTGCTGTCCATGGCCGAGGTGTTGCCCGCCCGTCTGCGCTGAAGACGCGCACGGCAGCACTGCTGCGGTGCACCATCTGCGCCAATTGCCAGGCCGTGCACCATGCTGGACACAGCTTGAGCCGCCGAGGCCCATTGGACGCGGCGCATATGCAGATGTGCCCGATAGGCCACTGCAAAAAGCTGGCACGGAAGGTGCTTTAACCCCATCGACGGTTTGGGCCAACGGCGGCGCCAACCTTGTGTCCTGATACGACACCCCCGGACAACGGCGTCCATCACCCGCCTGCCAACGCAGGCGCCGTGATGGCCGCCGTTTTTGTTTTTGGTCAATGTTTGTCTAGGAGTTGCCATGAGCCAAGCCATCCCTTCCACCGCCAGCGCCACAGAAACACGTGCCGAAACTGCCGTCGAGCAACCCGGCCGGCGCGAGCTCATCAAGAAAGGGGGCGCGCTGGCTGGCGCGGCCTTGTTCTCCACCCTGGGGCACCATGGCGTTTGGGCTGCGGGCTCGGATGCTCCCGAAAAGAAGGAAGTGAAGATCGGTTTCATCCCGCTGACGGACTGCGCCAGCGTGGTGATGGCGTCGGTGTTGGGCATCGACCAGAAATACGGCGTCAAGATCGTTCCCACCAAGGAAGCAAGCTGGCCCGGCGTGCGCGACAAGCTGGTCAACGGCGAGCTGGACTTTGCCCACGTGCTTTACGGCCTGATCTACGGTGTGCACCTGGGCACGGCCGGCCCCAAGAAAGACATGGCCGTGCTGATGAACCTGAACCACAACGGCCAGGCCATCACGCTGAGCAAGAAGCTGGCAGACAAGGGGGCCGTGGACGGTGCCAGCCTGGCCAAGCTGATGCAGACGGACAAGCGTGAATACACCTTCGCCCAGACCTTCCCTACCGGCACCCACGCCATGTGGATCTACTACTGGCTGGCGGCGCACGGCATCAACCCGATAAAGGATGCCAAGGTGATCACCGTACCGCCGCCGCAGATGGTGGCCAACATGCGCGTGGGCAACATGGACGGTTTCTGCGTGGGTGAGCCCTGGAACCACCGCGCCATCATGGACGGCATTGGCATCACTGCCTCCACGACACAGGCCATCTGGCAAGACCACCCCGAAAAGGTGCTGGGCACAACGGCCGAATTCGTGCAGAAGTACCCCAACACGGCGCGCGCCGTGACAGCTGCCATTCTGGAAGCGGGCAAGTGGATTGACGCTGGCCTGCAGAATAAGCTGAAGATGGCCGAGACGATTGCCGACCGCGCGTACGTGAACACCAGCGTGGACGCGATCAACCAGCGCATTCTGGGCCGCTACCAGGACGGCATGGGCAAGACCTGGGACGACCCGAACCACATGAAGTTCTACAACGATGGAGCGGTGAACTTCCCCTACCTGAGCGACGGCATGTGGTTCCTGACACAGCACAAGCGCTGGGGCTTGCTGAAGGACCACCCCGACTACCTGGGGGTAGCCAAGGCCATCAACCGCATCGACATCTACAAACAGGCCGCCACGGCCAGCAAGACACCGCTGCCCAAGAGCGAGATGCGCTCCCACAAGCTGGTGGACGGCGTGGTGTGGGACGGCAAGGACCCGGCGAAATACGCCGACGGCTTCAAGGTCAAGGTTTAAGGAGTGGACAACATGGTCAGCGCAGTCTTTCATTCACCGCTGGAGGCGGCCGCCCCAGTGGCGACCACGGCGAAGCCCGCCACCATGGCCCAGGCTCTGGCGGCCAAAACTGGCAGCAAACCCGCGCCAATACCGCCACAGACGGTTGCCCGCAAAGCCCCTTTGATCGATCTGACTGAGCTGGCCCAGCGGGTGGTGCCGCCAGTGCTCGGCTTGCTGCTGTTGATCGGCGTGTGGTACCTGGTGTCGGTGTCCACGGGCAGCAGCATCCCGTCGCCACTGGAAACGGGCAAGCAGGCGGTGCAGATCTTCTCGGACCCGTTCTACCGCAACGGCCCCAACGACCAGGGCGTGGGCTGGAACGTCCTGATGTCGCTGCAGCGCGTGGCCATGGGCTTTGGCTTGGCGGCGGCGGTGGGCATTCCGCTGGGCTTCATGATTGGGCGCTTTGGCTTCCTCAGCCACATGTTCAACCCGCTCATCAGCCTGCTGCGGCCAGTGTCGCCACTGGCGTGGCTGCCCATTGGCCTGCTGGTGTTCAAGGGTGCCAACCCGGCAGCCATCTGGACCATCTTCATCTGCTCGATCTGGCCGATGGTGATCAACACCGCCGTGGGTGTGCAGCGCGTGCCACAGGACTACATGAACGTGGCCCGTGTGCTGAACCTGAGCGAGTGGAAGATCGTGACCAAGATCCTGTTCCCCGCCGTGCTGCCCTACATGCTGACGGGTGTGCGCCTGGCGGTGGGCACCGCGTGGCTGGTGATCGTGGCCGCCGAGATGCTGACGGGCGGCGTGGGCATTGGCTTCTGGGTGTGGGACGAGTGGAACAACCTCAACGTCACCAACATCATCGTGGCGATCTTCGTCATCGGCACCGTGGGCCTGCTGCTGGAAATGGCCCTGATCAAGCTGGCCACGGCCTTCACGTTTGAAGAGGTGAAATCATGAGCGACGCAAAGTACATCGACATCCAGGGCGTGGCGCAGACGTTCAAGACCAAGAAGGGCCTGTTCCCCGCGCTGCGCGACATCCACCTGAACATTGCCAAGGGCGAGTTTGTGGCGCTGATCGGCCACTCGGGCTGCGGCAAGTCCACGCTGCTCAACCTGATTGCCGGGCTCACCACGCCCACCGATGGCGTGCTGCTGTGTGCCGGGCGCGAGATTTCGGGGCCTGGACCGGAACGTGCGGTGGTGTTCCAGAACCACTCGCTGCTGCCGTGGCTGACCTGCTTCGAGAACGTCTACCTGGGTGTGGAGCGCGTCTTTGGCGCAGCGTCGAAAAGCACCGGTGCCGCGGCCGAGAACAAGGCGCAACTGACCGCGCGCACCCACGCCGCACTGGAACTGGTGGGCCTGACCCATGCCGCGCAGAAACGCCCTGGCGAAATCTCTGGCGGCATGAAGCAACGCGTGGGCATTGCCCGCGCCCTGGCCATGGAGCCCAAGGTGCTGCTGATGGACGAGCCCTTTGGCGCGCTGGACGCCCTGACCCGCGCCAAGCTGCAGGACGAGTTGCTGGAGATTGTGGCGCGCACGCAGAGCACGGTGGTGATGGTGACCCACGACGTGGACGAAGCCGTGCTGCTGGCCGACAAGATCGTGATGATGACCAACGGCCCTGCCGCCACCATTGGCGAGGTGCTGCCGGTGGCGCTACCGCGCCCGCGCAACCGTGTGGAGCTGGCCGAAGACCCAGCCTACCTGCAGTACCGCAAAGCCGTGATCGACTTCCTGTACACCCGCCAGGCCCACGTGGAAAAGGCCGCCTGACCACCCAAAAACGGGCAGAGAGAGACATAACCACAACCCGAATCACCACGATGGTGCACCGCAGCACCCGATTCGGTACAAACCCCCTCGGAAAGAGCGCCACCGCCACGCCCTTTCCGAGGCACGGTTTTTGCTGTGAAGTTCTCAGGCTAACGACGGCCTGACATCCCCCCTCTGCAATCCTCCGCGGCTGCCGCCGCATGGATGCATCACTTGCTTGCGGGCCAACGCTGGCCTAGAGCAAACTCCCCCCTGTTCCTCCTATTACAAGGTTCACGCCATGGCGGGCTTTCGCACATTCCTGAAAAGCGGGCATGCGCCCACCCTCTTCGCTGCATTCCTGTACTTCGACTTCTGTTTCGCGGTCTGGGTGCTCAACGGCGCCATGGCGCCTTTCATCAGCGAAGCCTTCGAGCTCACCGCGGCGCAGAAGGGCTTCATGATCTCGGTGCCCATCCTGGCCGGGGCGCTCATGCGTTTTCCGCTGGGGATACTGGCGCAATACATCGGCCGCAAGAACGCTGCCATGGTCGAGATGAGCCTGATCATCGTCGCCCTGGCCTACGGCTACTTCTTCATCAGCGAGTACGACCACGTGCTGGCCATGGGCGTGCTGCTGGGCATAGCGGGGGCCAGTTTCGGTGTGGCGCTGTCGCTCGGCTCGGGCTGGTTCCCGCCCCAGCACAAAGGGCTGGCCATGGGCATTGCGGGCGCAGGCAACTCGGGCACCGTGCTGGCCGTGCTGTTCGCGCCGCCCCTGGCCATGAAGTTCGGCTGGCAGACCGTGTATGGCCTGGCCGCCTTCTTCATGCTGATCCCGATGGTGGTGATGCTGGTGTTTGCCAAGGAACCGCCGGACGTGGAGCACCAGACCTTCAAGCAGCACATTGCCTGCCTGTTCGAGAAGGATGGCTGGGCCTTCAGTCTGATCTATGTGGTGACATTCGGCGGCTTCATCGGCCTGTCAAGCTTCCTGCCCACCTACTTCCACGACCAGTTCGGCGTGACGAAAGTGGAGGCCGGCCAGCTGACCATGCTGGCGGCACTGATGGGCTCGGCCGTGCGCGTGGTGGGCGGCTACATCTCTGACCGCGTGGGCGGCATCAACACGCTGTCGGGCGTGCTGGGTGTGGTGGCCGTGTCGCTGGTGCTGTGCGGCCTGTCCGGCGGCTCGCTGGTGATCACCACCCTGCTCTTCATGTTCTGCTTCGCGGCGCTTGGCGCGGGCAACGGCGCACTGTTCCAGCTGGTGCCCCTGCGCTGGCCCCTGACCACGGCCGTGGCCGGATCGATGATTGGCGAGGTGGGCGCACTGGGCGGCGGCTTCATTCCCAACGCCATGGGCCTGAGCAAGCAGTACACCGACACCTACCTGTGGGGCTTTGTGGCGTTTGCCGTGCTGGCCGTGGGCATGCTGCTGATGCTGCGCGTGATGCAGATCCGCTGGACCCGCACCTGGGCCGAGAAAGGCGGGCGGGCTCGCCCCGCCGCACACGCGGTCACTTCGGCAGGAAGAGCAGCCAGTAAATCAGCAGCAGGTTGAAGAGCACGCTCACCGCGAACAGCATCTTCCAGATGACGAGCGGATCGCGCTCCACCAGGGTGGCCGGGTGGGGCGCGGTCAACGGGCGGGAAGCCCCCCGCTCCAGGGCCAGAGTGAATTCCTCTGCCGTCTCGAAGCGCTGCGTCTTGTCACGCGCCACGGCCTTCAGGACCACATGGTCCAGCCAGATCGGCACCTCGGGGTTGTGGCGGCTGGGCGGCGTGGGGTCTCGGTAGTAGCGCCCCACCTGGTAGGGCAGCACCTCGCCGTAGGGCAGCTTGCCGGTCAGCAGCTTGTACAGCGTGACGCCCAGGGCAAACAAGTCACTCTGGGTGTTGGGCAGTTCGTGTTCACCTTCCTGTGCCGTGGCCAGTGCGCGGATCTGAAAGCCCCACTGCTCCGGGTTCACGTAGCTGGGCGTGCCCGCGTGCAGGCGCCGCATGCTTTCGGGTTCGCGCCCTGTCAGGGCCACGCCCATGTCCAGCAGGCGCAACACACCGTCTTCACCCAGGTGCAGGTTTTCGGGTTTCACGTCGCGGTGCACCACGCCCTGCCGGTGCAAGCGCCCCAGCACGAGCAGGGCCTGCACCGCCAGACCCACCGCCTGCGTGGGTGTGAACCGCTTCTGGCGCTCCAGCATCTGGTGCAGGGTCTCGCCGCTGTGCCAGTCGTACAGCAGGTAGAAGGCCGAACGCGCCCGGCCATGGGGCAGCGTGTCGTGGATGTGCACGAGGTGGTTGGCCACGCTCGATGTGCGCATGCGTGACGCCAGCCAGGCCTCGTGGGCCAGCATGGCGCGCTCGTCGGGATCGTGTGCCCGCGACGGATGCAGCGCCTTGAGTGCGTAGAGCGTCTGGCTGGCGGGTTCGCGCACCTGGTACAAGACGTTGATACCGTTGTCGGCCACGCGCGCGGTCACGGTGAAGCCGTCAAGCACGTCACCCACCTTGAGGTGACCAGGCACGGGCAACGCCTCGGCCACGCGCGCCACATCGTGCAACGATGCATCAAGCAAGCCCAGCACGCGCACCACCATGGCGGTGACGTTGTCGTCGCTGCCCGCAGCCAGCGCCGCGTCCACCAACGCCTGGCTGGTCTGCTGCGCGCCGGGCGTGGCCAGCAGTTCGCGCATGCGCCGTTCGGTCAGCTTGCCGTGCACGCCGTCAGACACCAGCACGAACAGGTCACCCACGTGGAGGTCACCCTGGAGGTAGTCCACCACGAGGTGATCCTCCGCCCCCACGGCGCGCAGCAACTGGTGGCGCAGGTCTGGGTGGTTGACCGCGTGGTCGTGTGTGAGGCGCTGGAGCTGCCCGTCGCGCAGCAGATAGCAGCGCGTGTCGCCCACGTGCGCCAGGGTGTAGGACTGGCCGCGCAGCACCAGCGCGGTCAGCGTCGTCAACCCCATGGCCGGTTGGCGGCGGCGATTGACACCCGCCAACCAGGCGTTCTGCGCTCCGATCACGCGGTCCAGCGCCACGGTGGTGTCCCAGGTTTCGGGCGTGCCGAAATAGTCGCGCACCAGGCTGGTGACACTGGTCTGCGCCGCCTCTTTGCCCATGCCGCCGGTGCTCACGCCGTCCGCTATGGCGACGATGGAACCCCAGCCCTCCTGCCCAGGCGCGGGCAGCATGGCGGCGCAGAAGTCTTCGTTGATGTCTTTGCGGCCCGCCAACGAGACGAAGCCAATGTCGATGTCGAATGCCATGCACCAACTCAAGCAAGATTTGCGCCCAAGGATGGTGCAGCCGCTGGCATCACCCCATCAGCATCTGCATGCTGCTCTCGTACTGGGCAGAAAGTTGCTCGAACACCTCCAGCAGGTTTTCGCTGGCGTTGGCGAGCAGTTCCAGCCGCGCAGCACGGTCGCGGCCAGCCACCCGGGCGGCACCGCTGGCGCAAGCCTGCATCTGCTCCCAGCCTTGGGCCGCCGCCGTCAACCCGTCACGGATGGCAGCGCTCGACAAGGGGATGCCGTTGAGGTAGCGCAGACCTTCCTCGAAAGCCGTACGGGCGTCAAACATGGCCTGCTCGCGCTCGGGTGTGGACTGCCCCACACCCAGCAACTCGAACAACACGTGCTTGGCGTACCGCTGCGACAACATGCGCTGGCGCCCCGCCATGTTGAGCACGTGCAGCGTGGCCACGGCGCCGGTCTGCTCCAGGCTGGTCACCAGCCGGTCGGCGTCCTGCAGCAACCGCTCTGCCAGTGCATCGAGCTCGGCCACGCGCTCGCCCTGGGGGTCGCCACGCAGCAAAGGCGTCAATGCAGCCCAAGTCTTGCGCACACGCGCAAGCAGATCGCCGAAGCTGGGCTGCGACAGGTTCTTGTCCAGAAACTCCAGATTTGCGGCGACCCGTTGCACGGAAGCCTCCAGCAACAGGCGATGCCGCTCGGGCTGTGCCGCCCACTGCAGCAGACGATGCTTGACCAGACGCTGAGACAGCATGCGCAACTGCCCCGCGCGGTTGAGGCACTCCGCGTCGCGCGCTGACTGAATCACCTGCTGCGACACCTGCCCCAGCCGCCTGTTGGTGTGCATGGACGCGGTGCGCAGCAACTGGAAAGCCTCTTCATCCGACATCTGACGCGCACGCATGAGAATGCCCTTGGCCCGGTCCACCACCTTGCGCTCTTCGAAGCGAGTGGAAACATCGCTCAACTGCTTCAGCAAGGCCTGCTCACGTTTGAAGCGGGCCTGGGCCAGCAGCGCCAGGGGCCGCAGACGCTGGGCACTGTACGCAGACAGCACATAGGCATGCACCCCCGCCTCGACGGCGCTTGCCATGCGCTGCGCGTCAGCGTCCGTGGTGAACAGCAGCACCGGCAGCGGCGCCACCTCGCCCAAGGCACGCAAGGTCTTGACGAAGGCATCGTCCAGCTGCGGCACGTCGGCCACCACCAGGTCTGGTGCATGCCGCACCACCGACTGCACCAGTTTGCTGCATTCCTCCACGGCAGCAACGACCGGAAAACCAGCACCCTGAAGGTCCGGCAAGAGGGAATCCACGGCTCGCACACCGCTGGAATAGACCAAAACCGACGTCATACCCTTTGAATATCCAGATGAAACGGGCTGCCAGCCCAATGAAAAGCAGGCACTGCTATGGCAACCGCACGCCCAGCCCCAAGTATCCCGCAAGCGCGAACACATGCAAACGCCAGATGGCACAGGTCTTGCATGGTCTTTTTCGGGCGTGACGAAGCGTCCAGTCTTGACCCCCCAGCGTCAAGGGTTGCGCGCACAACGACGTGCGTTGCGAAACGAAGGCAGGCCACAGGCCCGCCAGTATCCGGCCGCCCCGGTCGGTGAACACCCTCTTTCCTATCCGCTCCAGCTCCCTGTCAGGCGCCTGTACACGCTTGGCTTCGAGCCGGGCACCCCATCCTCAGACTGGAGTAGCCGCAATGAAAAAAGCAAAACTGGTGATGATCGGCAACGGCATGGCCGGTGTCCGCTCCCTGGAAGAGCTGCTCAAGCTCGCCCCGGACCTCTACGACATCACCGTCTTCGGTGCCGAGCCGCACCCCAACTACAACCGCATCCTGCTGTCGCCCGTGCTGGCGGGCGAGCAGACGCTGGAAGAGATCGTCCTCAACGACTGGGCCTGGTACCAGGACAACGGCATCACCCTGCACGCTGGCTGGACCGTGACCGAGGTGGACCGCACCCGACGCATGGTCCACGCCCGCAACGCCCAGGGCGAGACCATGACCGCCCCCTACGACCGGCTCATCCTGGCGACTGGCTCCAACCCCTTCATCCTGCCCGTGCCCGGCAAGCATCTGCCCGGCGTGCTGGCCTACCGCGACATCGCCGACACGCAGGCCATGATCGACGCGGCCGCCCAGTACAAGCACGCCGTCGTCATCGGTGGCGGCCTGCTGGGCCTGGAGGCCGCCAACGGCCTGATGAAGCGCGGCATGAGCGTCAGCGTGGTGCACGTGGCACCTTGGCTCATGGAGCGCCAGCTCGACGATGTGGCGGGCAAGCTGCTGCAGCAGTCGCTGGAAGAGCGGGGCATGAACTTCCTGATCGGCGCGCAGACCGCCGCGCTGGTCGCCGGCGAAAGCGGCCGTGTCAGCAAGGTGCAATTCAAGGACGGCACCGAGGTGCCCGCCGACCTAGTGGTGATGGCCGTGGGCATCCGCCCCAACACCACGCTGGCCGAAAGCATGCGCCTGCACGTCAACCGTGGCATCGTCGTCAGCGACACCATGCAGACCGTGACCGACCCGCGCATCTACGCGGTGGGTGAATGCGCCAGCCACCGCGGGATCGCCTACGGCCTGGTGGCCCCGCTGTTCGAGCAGGGCAAGGTGTTGGCCAACCACCTGGCCGAATTCGGCATCGGCCGCTACACCGGCTCGCTCACCTCCACCAAGCTCAAGGTCACGGGCATCGACCTGTTCAGCGCCGGCGACTTCATGGGCGGCGAAGGCTGCGAGGAAATCCTGCTGAGCGACCCGGTGGGCGGCGTGTACAAGAAGCTCGTCATCAAGGACGACCAGCTCGTTGGCGCCTGCCTGTATGGCGACACCGTGGACGGCTCCTGGTACTTCAAGCTGCTGCGCGAAGGCCGCAAGGTCTCGGACATCCGCGACAAGCTGATGTTCGGTGAATCCAACATTGGCGACACCGGCCACGAAGGCCACAACAAGGCCGCCAGCATGCCCGACGAGGCCGAGGTCTGCGGCTGCAACGGTGTGAACAAGGGCACCATCTGCAAGGCCATCAAGGACAAGGGTCTGTTCACACTGGACGAGGTGCGCAAGCACACCAAGGCCAGCGCGTCCTGCGGTTCGTGCACCGGCCTGGTCGAGCAGATCCTGATGTTCACCGCCGGTGGCGACTACAGCGCCACGCCCAAGAAGAAGGCCATGTGCGGCTGTACCGACCACAGCCACGACGAGGTGCGCCAGGCCATCCGCACGCCGCTGCCCGACGGCTCCAAGCTGCTGACCACCGGTGCCGTGTTCCAGCACCTGGGTTGGAAGACACCCAACGGCTGCGCCTCGTGCCGCCCCGCCGTCAACTACTACCTCATCAGCACCTGGCCCAAAGAGGCCAAGGACGACCCGCAAAGCCGCTTCATCAACGAACGCAGCCACGCCAACATCCAGAAGGACGGCACCTACAGCGTGATCCCGCGCATGTGGGGCGGCGAAACCACGGCCAGCGAGCTGCGCCGCATTGCCGACGTGGTGGACAAGTACCAGATCCCCACCGTCAAGGTCACCGGCGGCCAGCGCATCGACCTGCTGGGCGTGAAGAAGGAAGACCTGGTCAACGTCTGGAAAGACCTGGACATGCCCAGCGGCCACGCCTACGCCAAGGCCCTGCGCACCGTGAAGACCTGCGTGGGCAGCGAATGGTGCCGCATGGGCACGCAGGACTCCACCCAGATGGGCAAGGACCTGGAGCTCAAGCTGTGGCGCATGTACGCGCCGCACAAGGTCAAGCTCGCCGTCAGCGGCTGCCCGCGCAACTGCGCCGAGGCAGGCATCAAGGACGTGGGCGTGATCGGCGTGGACTCCGGCTGGGAAATCTACGTGGCAGGCAACGGCGGCATCAAGACCGAAGTGGCACACTTCTTCTGCAAGGTCAAGACCGCTGAGGAGGTGCTGGAGTACTCGGGTGCCTTCCTGGAGCTGTACCGGCAGGAGGGCTGGTACCTGGAGCGCACCTGCCACTACGTCAACCGCGTGGGGCTGGATTACGTGAAAAAGAAGATCCTGGACGACCACGAAGGCCGCAAGGCCCTGTGGGACCGCCTGCAGGCCGCCCTGGACGGCGAACCCGACCCCTGGTTCGAATTCGCCAAGGCCGAGGTGGATGTGCGCCAGTTCGAACCCGTCAAGACCGTCATTTCCGAAGGAGCCGTGGCATGAGCGCCCCCCAACCCGAATGGACCCTGATCTGCCGCGTGGAAGACATCCCCGTGCTGGGCTCGCGCCGCGTGGCGCGCGCCAAAGGGCTGGACGTCGCCATCTTCCGCAACACCGAAGACGAGGTGTTCGCCCTGCTCGACCGCTGCCCCCACAAAGGCGGGCCGCTGAGCCAGGGCATCGTCTTCGGACGCAGCGTGGCCTGCCCACTGCACAACTGGACCATCGGCCTGTGCGACGGCCAGGCCGCCGCGCCTGACGAGGGTTGCACGCCCCGCTTCAACGTCAAGGTGGAAGCAGGCGAAGTGTGGCTGGACGCCCGTGAACTTGCCACCCAGGCCACCGACCTGGCACGCCCCATCGCCGGCCCCGCGCGGCGCTGCTCGCAGACCGCCTGAACGCCCCGCAGAGGAGACAACCACGTGAGTGCCGAACCGATCACCCTGGCCCAGGAGACCCGCTCCACCTGCCCCTACTGCGGTGTGGGCTGCGGCGTGATCATCGAGTCCGTGGGCGATCGCGTCACCCACGTACGGGGCGACCCGCAGCACCCGGCCAACTTCGGGCGGCTGTGCACCAAGGGCTCCACCCTGCACCTCACGGCAGACCCCGCCATTGCACGCCAGGTGCGGCTGACCCAGCCCATGCTGCGTGCACAGCGCGGCGCGGCCCCCCAGCCCCTGCCCTGGAACGCTGCGCTTGACCTGGCTGCTGACCGCCTGGCGGCCATCGTGCGCCAGCACGGCCCCGATGCGCTGGGCTTCTACATCAGCGGCCAACTGCTCACCGAGGACTACTATGTCTTCAACAAACTCGCCAAAGGGTTGCTGGGCACCAACAACATCGACACCAACTCGCGCCTGTGCATGAGCAGCGCCGTGGCGGGCTACAAACTCACCCTGGGCGCCGACGCCCCACCCGCCTGCTACGACGACGTCAACCACGCCGACTGTCTCTTCATCGTCGGCAGCAACGCCGCCTGGGCCCACCCGGTGCTGTTTCGCCGCATTGAGGATGCCAAGGCACAGCGCCCAGGCATGAAGGTCATCGTGGCCGACCCCCGCCGCACCGACACCGCCAGCCTGGCCGACCTCTTCCTGCCGCTGCAGCCGGGCACCGATGTCATGCTCTTTCACGGCCTGCTGCACATCATGCTGGCCGAGGGTTGGATCGACACCGGCTACATCGACCGCCACACCAGTGGCTTCACCGCCCTGCGCGAGTTGGTCCAGGGCTACACACCCGACGCCGTGGCCCAGATCTGCGGCGTGCCCGTGGCTGACCTGTTCACCGCGGCACGGTGGTTCGCGGGTGTGCCAGACGGTGCCAGCCAGGTAACCCCCAACGCCCGCCTGCGCACGCTGAGCCTCTATTGCCAGGGGCTCAACCAGTCCACCAGCGGCACCGCCAAGAACGCCAGCCTCATCAACCTGCACCTGGCCTGCGGGCAGATTGGCCTGCCCGGCGCGGGGCCCTTCTCCCTCACCGGCCAGCCCAATGCCATGGGCGGGCGCGAGGTGGGAGGTCTGGCCAACCTGCTGTCGGCCCACCGTGACTTGGCCAACCCGGCACACCGTGCCGAGGTGGCAGCCCTGTGGGGCGTGCCAGACGTGCCCGCTACCCCCGGCAAAACGGCCGTGGACATGTTCCAGGCCGCCGCCGACGGCGAAATCAAAGCCCTGTGGATTGCCTGCACCAACCCGGCCCAGTCACTGCCCGACCAGGCCACCGTGCGCCGCGCACTGGAACGTGCCGAATTCGTGGTGGTGCAGGAAGCCTACGCCAGCGCCGCCACTTGCGACTGGGCCGACCTGCTGCTGCCCGCCACCACCTGGGGCGAAAAAGAAGGCACCGTCACCAACAGCGAGCGGCGCATCACCCGCGTGCGCACCGCCGTGCCGCCGCCAGCCACATCTGCAGACGGCCCACGCCACGACTGGCAGATCGCCGTGGATCTGGCACACAGGCTGGAGGAGCGCCTGCCCCGGCGTACCACCGACACGCTCTTTCCCTACGAAACGCCCGAGCAGATCTGGAACGAACACCGCGAGAGCACACGCGGCCGCGACCTGGACATCACCGGCCTGAGCTACGCCCAGCTGGACACCGCGCCACAACAATGGCCCCAGCCTGAAGGCCAGGCCAGCGGCACCGAACGCCTTTACGCCGATGGCATGTTCCCCACCGCCGATGGCCGCGCCCGCTTCACCGCCCTGCCCTACGAACCCGTTGCCGAGGAACGCGAGTCGCGCTACCCCTACGCCCTGACCACCGGGCGCCTGCGCGACCAGTGGCATGGCATGACCCGCACCGGCACCCTGGGCAAGCTGTTCGGCCACGTGGCCGAGCCCGAAGTCCAGATGCACCCCCAGGACATGGCCGACGCAGGCATCGAGACAGGCGACCTGGTACGCGTCACCAGCAAGCGCGGCCAACTGGTGCTGCCCGCCAGTGCATCGCACGAACTGGCACGCCGCCAGTGCTTCATCGGCATGCACTGGGGCAGCGAGTACCTGGGTGGCCGTGGACTGGACGGCCAGCGCATGTCCGGCGTCAACGGCCTCACCACATCGGCCTATTGCCCCACGTCCAAGCAGCCGGAACTCAAGCACGCGGCGGTACGCATTGAAAAAACCGCCCTGCCCTGGACGCTGCAGGCCATGGCCTGGCTGCCCGCAGAAAAGGCGTTGGAAGTGCAACAGGCGCTGCGCCCGCTCTTGAATTCCTTCGACTACGCCGCCTGCGTGCCTTTTGCTGCGGCAGGCGGCTCCGCGACCGCTGGCCTGCCTGCCCTGTGCGGCATCTGGTTCCAGGCCGCCTGTGCACAAGCCCCTGACGACCAGGGCGACTGGCTCCACACCCTGGTGCAGGCGTTGGATCTGGACACCGTGGACACGCTGCGCTACGCCGACCCGCTGCGCCACCAACACCGCCGCGTGCGTGTGGGCGGTACCGAAACATCCCGGGTACAGGCCTTCCTGCTCGCGGGCGACAGCCGCAGCAGCACCTGGTTGTCCACCCTGCTGCGCGACACCCTGCCGACACCGGTGACCGGGCTCGCCCTGCTGCAGGCCCGCGACACTGCACCTGGCGGGGCCCCCGCGGAACGCAGCCAACCGGTGTGCAACTGCCTGGGCATCACCGCGCAGGCCATCCGCCAAGCCTTGCCAGAGATCGACGGCGAACCTGCCGCACGCCTGGCCACCTTGCAGTCCCGCCTGGGTTGCGGCACACAATGCGGCTCGTGCGTCCCCGAGCTCAAGCGCCTCGTTCAGCAAAATCCTGTCGCTGTTCGTATCAGCACATAACCCGTTTTCATATAAGAACGCCGAAAATCCCGCCATGGGCATTTCTCACTACATCAAGGAAATCGGGCGCGGCAAGGACGGCGCCCGCGCGCTGTCGCGTGAAGCTGCGAGCGATCTCCTTGGCCAGGTGCTCGATGGCCAGGTGAGCGACCTGGAAGTGGGGGCGTTCTGCATCGCCATGCGGGTAAAGGGTGAAACCCCTGAGGAAATGGCCGGCTTCCTGGACGCCGTGCACGCCCGGTTGCCCGCCCGCGCCACAGGTGCCACGCCGACCGTCGTTCTGCCTTGCTACAACGGTGCCCGCAAATTGCCTGCACTCGCCGCGTTGCTGGCCCTGACGCTCGCAAACCAAGGATTGCGTGTCCTGCTGCACGGCCAGACCGTGGACCCAGGGCGCGTCACGACGAGTGAGGTGCTCACCAGGCTGACGCAGCAGGGCACGATCCCCAACCCCTTTCTTTCGTCCCTGACAGATCTGCCAGATCAGGCTGGCGTCTGGTTCCTTCCAACGGAAGGCCTGTTGCCTTCCCTGCAGAAGCTGCTCAACGTGCGCCGCGTGGTGGGCTTGCGCAACAGCGCGCACAGCCTCGTCAAGCTGCTCGCCCCTTGCAGTGGCCCCAGCCTGCTCGTGAGCAGCTACACTCACCCCGAATACCTGCACAGCATGAGCGCCGTGCTTCGCCTCACCGGCACCCATGCGCTGTTGCTGCGCGGCACTGAGGGAGAACCGGTGGCTGACCCGCGGCGCACACCACAGATGGACTTGTTCAGCGAGGGCGAATGCCGTACCGTAGAGCCACAGCAAGCGGGATCACTCGCCTCGCTGCCAGACCTGCCCGCCGGACAGGACCACGAAGCCACCATCCGTTACATCGCCCGCGTCCTTCGCGGCGAACAGACCTTGCCCACGCCGATTGCAACGCAGGCGCGCCATATCGAGAAAGCTCTTGCGGAGCTGCCCCTGCCCGCCTGACCTTCGCCCCGATCCCCCAGCCTACCGGAGCCCACCATGTCCCAGACATCCCAACCCCAGCGCCCCACCGTCACGCTCGTGGGGGCCGGCCCCGGCGACCCGGAACTGCTCACCCTCAAGGCGGTCAAGGCGATTGCTTCGGCCACCGTGCTGCTGGTGGACGACCTGGTCAACGACGAGGTGCTCACCCACGCCAACCCAGACGCACGCATCGTGCACGTGGGCAAACGTGGCGGCTGCAAATCCACGCCGCAGACGTTCATTGAGCGACTGATGATCCAGGCCGCCCTGGCAGGCGAAACGGTGGTGCGCCTCAAGGGGGGCGACCCTTTCATCTTCGGGCGAGGCGGTGAAGAGGTGGAGCACCTGGAGGCAGAAGGCATTCAGGTGCGCGTGATCAACGGCATCACCTCCGGCCTGGCCGCCGTCACCACCTTGAACGTGCCGCTGACCCACCGCGAACATGCGCACGGCGTGGTCTTTGTCACCGGGCACGCCAAGCCTGGCGACAGCGGTACGGACTGGGCGGCTTTGGCCCGCTGCGCCCACCAGGCTCGTCTCACGCTGGTCATCTACATGGGCGTGTCCAGCGCCGAGCAGATCGAATCGGGCCTGCTCCAAGGTCTGCCCGCAGACACGCCGCTGGCCATCGTGCAGCGCGCCACCTTGCCGCAGCAGCGCCATGCCGTCACCACGCTGGGACAGTTGCAACAAACCCTTTACGAGCAGCACCTGGGCAGCCCCTCAGTGATCGTGGTGGGTGACGTGCTGTGCGGGCTGGCGCGAATACAAGCCGCCCCCGCAACGGTCAACTTGCAAGCCGCCTGACCGCTCAAGCCCGTCACGCAGGCGAAGCGGGCTGCGGGCGGCCCTGCGGAAGGCTTCCAATAGGCCAAAAACAAAAAAGGAAGCCGAGGCTTCCTTTTTTGACGGTGTTGGAGCGGGATAAGAGGCTCGAACTCTCGACCTATACCTTGGCAAGGTATCGCTCTACCAACTGAGCTAATCCCGCATTTTTCAGTCTTTTCAAACATTTCTGTTTGCGTCGTCTGAAGCCATTATTCTATACCGATTTTTTTGCCTCCGTCAAACCTGATCAAAAAATTTTTCAGTGTTTCACCGCACCCGTGGCATCGGCGGAAGGCGCAGCAGCCGTCACCGGCGCAGCCTCTTCCTCGGTCAGCGGCACGGTGGTGCGTTCCAGCGCCAACTGCAGCACCTTGTCGATCCATTTCACCGGAACGATCTCCAGGCCTTCCTTGACGTTGTCCGGAATCTCGGCGAGGTCCTTGACGTTTTCCTCAGGAATGATCACCGTCTTGATGCCGCCACGCAGCGCCGCCAGCAACTTCTCCTTGAGGCCGCCGATCGCCGTCACCTCGCCACGCAGGGTGATCTCGCCGGTCATCGCCACGTCAGCACGCACCGGAATGCCAGTCAACGCCGACACCATGGCCGTCGTCATGGCAGCACCCGCGCTCGGGCCGTCCTTGGGCGTGGCGCCATCGGGCACGTGGATGTGGATGTCCTTCTTCTCGAACACCTCGTCCTTGATGCCCAGGTTGCGCGCGCGGCTGCGCACCACAGTGCGTGCCGCTTCCACGGACTCCTTCATCACATCGCCCAACTGGCCAGTGCGGATGACGTTGCCCTTGCCGGGCATCAGGGCTGCCTCGATGGTCAGCAGGTCGCCGCCCACCTCGGTCCAGGCCAGGCCCACGACCTGACCCACCTGGTTCTGCTGTTCGGCACGCCCGTACGTGAACTTGCGCACGCCCAGGAAGTCGCTCAGGTTCTCGGCATTCACCACCACGGTCGGCGTGTACTTCTTGAGCAACAGGCCCTTGACCACCTTGCGGCAGATCTTGGACAGCTCGCGCTCCAGCGAACGCACGCCCGCCTCACGGGTGTAGTAACGCACCACATCGCGCACGGCATCCTCGGTCACGGTCAGCTCACCGTCCTTGATGCCGTTGTTCTTCAGCTGCTTGGGCAGCAGGTATTTCAGGGCGATGTTGGTCTTCTCGTCCTCGGTGTAACCGGAGAGGCGGATCACCTCCATGCGGTCCAGCAACGCGGGCGGAATGTTCATGGAGTTGGAAGTCGCCACGAACATCACGTCCGACAGGTCGAAGTCCACCTCCACGTAGTGGTCACCAAAGGTGTGGTTCTGCTCGGGATCCAGCACCTCCAGCAGCGCCGATGACGGATCGCCACGGAAGTCCATGCCTAGCTTGTCAATCTCGTCCAGCAGGAACAACGGGTTGCGTGTGCCAACCTTGTTCAGGCTTTGCAGCACCTTGCCCGGCATGGCGCCGATGTAGGTGCGACGGTGGCCACGGATCTCGGCCTCATCACGCATGCCGCCCAGCGCCATGCGCACGTACTTGCGGCCCGTGGCCTTGGCCACCGACTGCCCCAGCGAGGTCTTGCCCACACCCGGTGGCCCCACCAGGCAAAGAATGGGCGCCTTGACCTTGTCCACGCGCTGCTGCACCGCGAGGTACTCAAGAATGCGGTCCTTGACCTTTTCCAGCCCGTAGTGGTCCTCGTTGAGCACCTCTTCGGCGTAGGCCAGATCGTGCTTGATCTTGGTCTTCTTGCTCCAGGGCAGGCCAGTCAGCACGTCGATGTAGTTGCGCACCACCGTGGCCTCGGCCGACATGGGCGACATCAACTTGAGCTTCTTGAGCTCACCGTCGGCCTTCTTGCGGGCTTCGGCGGGCATCTTCGCGAGCTTGATCTTCTTCTCGATCTCCTCGATGTCGGCGCCCTCTTCGCCCTCGCCCAGCTCCTTCTGAATGGCCTTGACCTGCTCGTTCAGGTAGAAGTCGCGCTGATTCTTCTCCATCTGGCGCTTGACGCGGCCACGGATGCGCTTGTCAACGTTGAGGATGTCCACCTCCCGCTCAAGCTGAGCAAAAAGGTTCTCCAGGCGCTGCGACACCTTGTCCAGGTCGAGCACGCTCTGCTTGGCTTCAAGCTTGAGCGGCAGGTGCGCGGCGATGGTGTCGGCCAGACGACCAGCGTCGTCGATGCTGGCGATGGACGTCAGGATCTCGGACGGGATCTTCTTGTTGAGCTTCACGTACTGGTCGAACTGCTGCATCACCGCGCGGCGCAAGGCTTCCAGTTCCGTCGTTTCGCTTTCAGCGCTCTCGGCGGCAGGCTCCACCGGCGAAACGGATGCGCTGAAGTGGCTTTCGCCCTCTTCCACACCCAGCACCTTGGCACGCTGCACGCCTTCGACCAGCACCTTCACGGTGCCGTCGGGCAGCTTGAGCATCTGCAGGATGCTGGCCACACAGCCCATCTCGAACATGTCCTCGGGGGCAGGCTCGTCCTTGGCTGCGGCCTTCTGCGCCACCAGCATGATGCGGCGCTCGTTCTCCATCGCGGCCTCCAGGGCCTTGATGCTCTTGGGGCGACCCACGAAAAGCGGGATCACCATGTGGGGGAACACCACCACGTCGCGCAAAGGCAACAGTGGCAGCGTCACGGGTTCACTGGGCAGGGGGGGGTGTCCGGACATCGTCTTACCTCTTTCTGTAGGGCCAAGTGGGGGCACCTCAGGCCAGTTCAACCCACTTGCCAGTGGGGGCATGGGCCCACGGTGGGGCCCACGCCCGCCCGGTCAGGCCTGCCGGGCGGCTTCGCGATACACCAGCAAGGGCGGCTTGCCCTCGTCAATGGTGGACTCGTCCACCACGACCTTTTCGACATTGCTGATGCTCGGCAGTTCAAACATCGTGTCCATCAGTGCCTGTTCCAGAATGGAACGCAGGCCACGGGCGCCCGTCTTGCGCTTGATGGCCTTGCGCGCGATGGCCTTCAGTGCGGGCGGGCGCACTTCCAGCTCCACGCCCTCCATCTGCAGCAGATGCGCAAACTGTTTGACCACGGCGTTCTTGGGCTCGGTGAGGATGTCCACCAGGGCATCTTCACCCAGCTCGGCCAGGGCGGTGACCACCGGCAGGCGACCCACCAGTTCGGGGATGAGACCAAAACGCACCAGGTCGTCAGGCTCCACCTCGGCAAAGATCTCGGTCAGGCTGCGCTGTTGCTTGCTCTTCACCGACGCGCCAAAACCAATGCCCGAGCCTTCTGTGCGGCTCTCGATGACCTTTTCCAGGCCAGCAAAGGCGCCACCGCAGATGAACAGGATGTTGGAGGTATCCACCTGCAACATGTCCTGGTTGGGGTGCTTGCGCCCGCCCTGGGGCGGCACAGAAGCCATGGTGCCTTCGACCAGCTTGAGCAAAGCCTGCTGCACACCCTCGCCCGACACATCACGGGTGATGGAGGGGTTTTCGGACTTGCGGGTGATCTTGTCGATCTCGTCGATATAGACGATGCCCTGCTGCGCCTTGCTGACGTCGTAGTCGCAGGTCTGCAGCAGCTTGGCGATGATGTTTTCAACGTCCTCGCCCACATAACCGGCTTCGGTCAACGTGGTGGCGTCGGCCATCACGAAGGGCACGTTCAACATGCGCGCCATGGTCTGGGCCAGCAGGGTCTTGCCAGAACCCGTGGGGCCGATGAGCAAAATGTTGCTCTTGGCCAGTTCCACGTCGTCCTTCTTGGCGGTTTCCTTGTGGCGCAAGCGCTTGTAGTGGTTGTACACCGCCACCGACAGCGACTTCTTGGCCATTTCCTGGCCGATCACGTAGTTGTCTAGGTGCTTCTTGATGTCCACCGGGCTGGGCAGGCGGTCACCCTCACCCGCCTTTACCGTGGTGGCGGGCAGTTCGTCGCGGATGATGTCATTGCACAGGTCAATGCACTCGTCGCAGATGAACACCGACGGACCGGCAATGAGTTTCTTCACCTCGTGCTGGCTCTTGCCGCAGAAGGAGCAGTAAAGGGTTTTTTCGCTGTTGGCGCCTTTTTTGTCGGCCATGTGTGCGTGCCTTGAAGGGTCGTGGGAAATCAGGGGGGCCAGGGACACGGAAAGAAGAAACGGACGACCCGAACACCAACCAGGCCCGGGTCAGCGCTCAGGCACCGCGCTTGTCGATCACCTTGTCCACCAGGCCGTACTCGGCAGCCTCGGCGGCAGACATGAAGTAGTCGCGCTCGGTGTCACGCTCGATCTTGTCCAGCGGCTGGCCGGTGCGCTCGGACAGCACGCGGTTGAGGTCCGCGCGCAGGCGCAGGATCTCGCGGGCGTGGATTTCGATGTCGGTGGCCTGGCCCTGGGCGCCGCCCAGCGGCTGGTGGATCATGACGCGGGAGTTGGGCAGCGCGAAGCGTTTGCCCTTGGCGCCAGCCGCCAGCAGGAATGCACCCATGCTGGCTGCCATGCCCATGCACAGCGTGGACACGTCGGGTTTGATGAAGTTCATGGTGTCGAAGATCGACATGCCAGCGCTCACCGAACCGCCCGGGGAGTTGATGTAGAGCGAGATGTCCTTGTCAGGGTTTTCGCTTTCCAGGAACAGCAGCTGTGCCACCACCAGGTTGGCAGACTGGTCGTTGACCGGCCCCACCAGGAACACCACGCGCTCCTTGAGGAGGCGGGAATAGATGTCGTAGGCGCGTTCGCCACGGCCCGACTGTTCGATCACCATGGGCACCAGGCCCAGGTTTTGTGCGTCCAATGCGCTCATGTGTGGAAGCTCCAGAAAACGTTACAGCGCTACTGTAACCAAAGCCGAAAGGGAGTTTGGCAAGTGGGGGCGTAGCGGCAAGAAAAAAGGGCGGAAGGTGATTCCGCCCTTTTGCGTCAATCCGGCAGTTGCTGGATCAAGCCTGACCCATCAGTTCTTCGAAGCTGATGGCTTTCTCGGTCACTTGAGCTTTGCCCAGAACGAATTCCGTGACGTTGTTCTCGATCACGATGGCTTCGACCTCGGCCAGGCGGCGGTTGTCGGCCTTGTACCAACGCACCACGTCGGCCGGGCTTTCGTAGGAAGCGGCCAACTCGTTGATGTGGGCGTCGATCTGCTCGGGCTTGGCCTGCAGGCCATTGGCGTTGACCAGTTCGGCCACCACCAGGCCCAGGCGCACGCGGCGCTCGGCCTGGTCCTTGAACAGCTCGGGAGGAATCGGAGCCTTGTCAGCGTCCTTGATACCGCGCTGCTTCAGGTCGGCGCGGGCGCCTTCCACCAGACGCTCCACCTCGGCTTCCACGCTGGCCTTGGGCAGGTCCAGCTCAGCCTGGGCGATCAGCGCGTCCATCACGGCAGCCTTGTTGCGGGCCTGCAGGCGGAACTTTACTTCGCGCTCCAGGTTTTTCTTGATGTCGGCGCGCAGGGCTTCCACCGTGCCGTCAGCAATACCCAGGGACTTCACGAAAGTCTCGTCAACCTCAGGCAGGTTGGCGGCTTCAACCTTTTGCACGGTGACCAGGAAGTCAGCCTGCTTGCCAGCAACTTCCTTGCCGTGGTAGTCAGCAGGGAAGTTCAGCGGGAAGGTCTTGGACTCGCCAGCCTTCATACCGCGCACGGCGTCTTCAAACTCCTTGAGCATCTGGCCTTCGCCGACCAGGAACTGGAAGCCTTCGGCCTTGCCGCCTTCGAACGGCTCGCCGTCGATCTTGCCTTCGAAGTCGATGGTCACGCGGTCACCGTCCTGGGCTGCTTCAGCCTGGGGGCGCTGGCCGAACGTGCGGCGCTGCTTGCGCAGGATGTCCAGCGTGCGGTCGATGGCAGCGTCATTGACTTCCGCAGAGACCTTCTCGACAGTAGCGCCGGACAGGTCGTTGATCTTCACTTCGGGGTAGACCTCGAAGATGGCTTCGAAAGCCACGCTGCCTTCAGCGGCGCCGTCTTTCTCGTTGATGCGGGGCGACCCGGCGATGCGCAGCTTGGCTTCAGCGGCAGCGGCATTGAAGGCCTCGCCCACCTTGTCGTTCATAACTTCGTACTGCACCGAGTAGCCGTAGCGCTGAGCCACGACGCCCAGCGGCACCTTGCCAGGACGGAAACCGTCCATCTTCACCTGGCGCTGCATGCGCTTGAGGCGGGCTTCGACTTCCTTCTGGATGGCGTCAACCGGCAGCTCGAGCGTGATCTTGCGCTCCAGCTTTTCCAGGGTTTCGACGTTCACTGCCATGGTTTTCTCCTAAATAAGGGATGAGACAGCCAGCGGCTGCCCCGTGTGTGTTTCCATCCGTTGTGGTGCGCGGGGGGGGACTCGAACCCCCACACCATTGCTGGCGTCAGGACCTAAACCTGGTGCGTCTACCAATTTCGCCACCCGCGCACGCTTTGGCTGCCCAGCCCGCAGGCGTGACGCAGCAAACCTGCTATTGTAAAGCCTGCGGCACGCCGGCTTTAACCAATCGGCGGCTCGGCATCAGAAGAGTTCGACGTCCCCCTCTGGACGGTGCTCCAATCCGCCGCCGGTATAGACGTGTCGTTCATAGCCACGCACCAGGTTGCGGCCCTGGCCCTTCGCCAGGTAGACAGCCTTGTCCGCGCGTTCAAAGGCGCCTGAAGGCGTGTCATGCTCCCTGACCCGCGTGAAACCCACGCTGGCCGTGATGCAACCGACCTGTGGAAACGGGTACTGCTCAACGTTACGCCGAAAGCGCTCGAAGATGGCCAGAGCGGCCTCTTCATCGTCTGCACGCAGCAGCACAACGAACTCTTCACCGCCAAACCGATAGAGCCGATCGTCGTGCCGGAAGGTGCTGCGCATGACCCGGGCAATCAACAACAACACCTCGTCGCCGATGAGGTGGCCGAAACGGTCGTTGACAAGCTTGAAATGGTCAATGTCGATGACACCCAGCCAGTGAACAGAAGCGTCATGTTCACGCCGCTGGCCAAAGGCGCTCCCGTCAGGCAGCACGTGCGCCACAGAACTGGTTGCTTTGAAGAAGGTCTCGTCGAACGACTTGCGGTTGAGCAGCGACGTCAGGGAATCGCGCTCGCTGTAGTCCAGAAGATTCAGAAAGTTCTGGTAGATGCGTGCAACCCCCTCCACCAGACGGACGGTGGCGGGCTGCGGCCGCTGGGCCAGAAGAACCTCGATCAGAAGCGCCCGCTCGCCTTCTGAAAACACGGGCACCACCAGACAAGGGCGACCGGCATACTCGAACACCCCAGCCTGCCGCGTTTCAATGCATGCGACGCGGTGCGGGAAATCCCCGAGGAGCTCAAGCTCGTCTGGCGGGGTCCATGCGGAGGTGGATGCTGGCGCCACCATACCTGGAGCGATGTGAGCCCGCACCAGGCAACGCCACTGCTCGTTCCAGGGAAGCACCTCAATGAGAGACACCACCGCCTGCTGCAGCAAGGTGCGCAGCACTTCGACCAGTACGGAATCGGTAGTGTCCCGGTCCTTGACGTGCGTCAGCCGGGCCACCTGCTCCAGATGGATGAGAGAGTCGTGCATGCCTCGGTCGTGCCTGTTCTTCTGTTTTTCTGCGCGGGTGCGGGCAAGGCCATGCGCGACTGGCCTGGGCTGGCCACGCGCTCTCAACGAGCCCATCCGGCACGGTTGAATGAAATACCCAACGCCGGATACGGGGCTCGGATACCTCCAAAGCCTTGTATATCGGTAATATTAACACTTTTATCGATAAGGGTATTCCCTGATCGCCCCCGCAGTGACCTGGCCGGGAAACATCACTGCGTCAGCGCGTGCGGCTCCCGGCGCACCCGAAACCAGGCGGCATACATCGCAGGCAAGGCCAGCAAGGTAAGCACGGTGGCAACAATCAAACCTCCCATGATGGCGACCGCCATGGGCCCCCAGAACACGCTGCGGGACAAGGGAATCATGGCCAGGACAGCCGCAGCAGCCGTCAACACGATGGGCCGCAAGCGCCTGACAGCGGCTTCCACGATGGCATCCCACGCTGGAACCCCCTGCTCCCGGTCCTGCTCGATCTGATCAATCAGAATGACCGAGTTGCGCATGATCATGCCCATGAGCGCAATGACACCCAGCAGCGCCACGAAGCCGAAGGGACGGTTGAGCAGCAGCAATGCCATGGCGACCCCAGCCATGCCCAGCGGCCCGGTCAGGAACACCAGCATGGCCCGGCTGAAGCTGTGCAACTGCAGCATGAGCAAGGTAAAGATGATGAACAGCATCATCGGCATGCCGGCCGCGATCGACGACGAGCCCTTGCTGCTTTCCGCCACCGAACCCGCCACGTCAACGCGATAGGCGGGGCCGCCCTGGCGCGCCCAGTCAGCCTCCAGCGCGCGGATGGCTGGGAGCAACTCATCGGTAACCGTGGCGCCTTGCAAACCAGCGACGATGTCGCCTTGCACGGTGATGGCGTACTCGCGGTTCTCTCGCCACATCACGCCGGGCTCCCAGCTGAACACCGGGCGTGCGATCTGCGTGAGCGGAACTGGCTTGCCGCTGGCGGTGGGCAGGTAGGCGTTGGCCAGTTCGGACACCGCATCGCGTTCAGCCAAAGGCTGACGCAACACGATGTCGATCAGCTTGTCTCCGTCGCGGTACTGCCCCACCGTGTTGCCGCTGAGGGCGATGCGCGCCGTTTGCGCGATGGAGGCGCTGCTGACCCCCAGCGCGCGAGCCTTGGTCTGGTCCACCTCCAGGCGGACCACCTTGATGGACTCGTTCCAGTTGTCGTTGACGCCACGTGTGTTGGGGCTGGCGCGCATCACCTGCTTGACCTGGTCGGCCCGCTCACGCAGCAGTGCCGGGTCGGGCCCAACGACGCGGAACTGCACCGGGTAGGCCACAGGCGGCCCGCTGGCCAGCAGCTTCACCCGGCCTCGCGCCTCGGGAAACTCCTGCGCCAACAGACTAGGAAGCTCGTTGACCAGGCGGTCTCGTTGCTTCAGGTCTTCCGTCATGAGCAGGAGCTGCGAGACGTTGGTCTGGGGAAAGATCTGATCGAGCGGCAGAAAGAAGCGCGGCAGGCCCGAGCCCACCCAGGTGGTCACGTGCTGCACCCCTTGCACCTGCTGTAGGCGTGCCTCGACACGGCGGGTCACTTCCTCGTTGGCCGCGAAGGAGGTGCCCTCGGGCAGCCAGATGTCGACCATGATCTCGGGACGGTTCGAGTCGGGGAAGAACTGCTGCTGCACCTTGGACATGCCTGCCAGCCCCAGCACGAAGGTGAGCAGCGTGATGCCTATGGTGAGCCAGCGGTGCTCGACACACCAGTCAACGATTCGGCGGAACCGGATGTAGAACGGCCCGTCGAAAACCTCGGCGACCGGCCCGGTGTGCGGCTTGATCTTGAGCAGTCTGACGCCGAGGTAAGGCACAAAGTAAACCGCGACGATCCACGAAAGCACCAGCGCAGTGGCCGTGACCGCGAAAATGGCGAAGGTGTATTCGCCAACGGTGGACTTGGCAAAGCCGATGGGCAGAAAACCAGCTGCTGTGATGAGTGTGCCGGTAAGCATGGGCATGGCCGTCACGTCCCAGGTGAAGGTGGCGGCGCGCATGATGCTGTAACCCTCCTCCAGCTTGCGCACCATCATCTCGACGGCGATGATGGCGTCGTCCACCAGCAAGCCCAGAGCGATGATGAGCGAGCCCAGGGAGATTTTGTGCAGGCCAATGCCCCAGTACTGCATGACCAGGAAGGTCATGGCCAGCACCAGGGGGATGGTGATGAACACCACCAGGCCGGGGCGCGCGTCGAGGGTGTAACGGCGCCAGCCGCTGCCGTGCGGGTTGCGGTGCAGCCCCAGGCTGACGAAGCTCACGAGCAGCACCACCACCACGGCTTCGATCAGCACCTTGACGAATTCGTTGACGGACGTTGCCACTGTGGTGGGCTGGTCCTGCACCTGTACGAGCTTCATGCCCGCCGGAAGACTGCGCTCTATGCGAACCAGTTCGGCGTTGAGGGCCTTGCCCAGGGCGATGATGTCCCCGCCCTTGGCCATGGACACCCCGAGCGCGATGGTGTCGCGCCCGTTGTGCAGCACTTTCGTCTGCGGTGGATCGACATAGTCGCGCCGTACCTCGGCAACGTCCCCCAGGCGCAATTGAACACCGTTGGCTGCGCGGATGGGCATGGCCCGCAACTCTTCCACGGAATGAAAGGCACCCGCCACGCGGACCGCCACCGCGTCCTGCGGCGTCTGCACCACGCCAGCGGGTGCCACGGCGTTTTGCTGCCCGAGCTGTTCGAGCACCTGGCTCATGTCCAGCCCCAGAGTGGCCAAGCGGCGGCGCGAAACCTCGATGTAGATCTTTTCGTCCTGCGCGCCGAAGAGTTCGACCTTGGCGACATTTTTCACACCCAGCAGGTCTTGGCGGATGCGGTCGGCCTCGTCCTTCAACTCCGCAGGCGAAAAGCCATCGCCCTGCAACGCGTAGATGACGCCATAGACATCCCCGAACTCGTCGTTGAAGTACGGCCCCACCACCCCGGAAGGCAAGGTGCCGCGCATGTCACCAATCTTCTTGCGAACGGTGTACCAGATCTGCTGCAATTCCTTGCCGGGTGAAGAGTCGGCCACCTGGAAGATGATGAGCGTCTCGCCAGGTTTGGAGTAGCTGCGGATGATGTCGGCATAAGGCACTTCCTGGAGCGTTTTTTCCAGCTTGTCGGCCACCTGTTCGGCCATCTGCTGGGCGGTGGCGCCCGGCCAGTAGGCGCGCACGACCATGGCACGGAAGTTGAAGGGTGGGTCTTCGTCCTGACCGAGCTGGAAGTAGGCGGCAAAGCCCAGCACGAGCAGCACGACCATGAGGTAGCGCGTCAGCGGCTGGTGGTTCAGCGCCCACTCGGACAGGTTGAATCGGGAACGGGTTGAGGCGTCGCTCATGGGTGAATCTCCGGGCGGTGGCGGTCAGCGTGCAGCCACGGGGCCGTAAGGAACCACCCGCTGGCCTTCGTTGAGCACGTGCGTGCCAGCCACGACCACCTCGTCACCCGGCTGCAGACCTTGAGCCACCAGGGCAAGGTTTCCATCAACGCCTGCCACCTGCACAGGGCGCGCACGCACCACACCGGCAGCGGCGTCAAAAACCCAAACGGCACTGCCCTGCCCGGCCTGGCCAGCCTGGCGCCACAGCGCGCTGGTTGGCAAGCGAGCGGCCACGGCTGGGGCACCAGCGGCCTGCGCTGGCTTGATGCGAACGGTCGCTGTGGCACCCAGCGGCGCCTGGGCATCACCCTCAAGCGCCACCTTGACGGCATAGGTACGCGTAACAGGATCGGCACTCGCAGCCACCTCCCGCACACGCCCAGGCAACTTGATCGAGCCGCCGTTCGCCTGCTGGGTCCACAAAACCACCTCGGCCGGTTGTCCCTGGCGAATGCCCAGCACACGGTCTTCGGGAATGGCCAGCACGGCGTCTCGCGGCCCAT
The DNA here is from genome assembly GCA_966692625.1 of uncultured Comamonadaceae bacterium. GTDB lineage: Bacteria > Pseudomonadota > Gammaproteobacteria > Burkholderiales > Burkholderiaceae_C > CAMLOF01. The sequence continues at coordinate 7,541 of CBKZAG010000003.1, read as the reverse complement.
TGCGGGCCACGCGCACGACGGCCGCCCCGGCTGCGACGACTTGTCCGGGCTCAGCGTCCACGCCCACGACGACGCCATCCGCATCGGCCAGCAACCGGGCGTAGGCTGCCTGGTTGCTCTGCACGCTGGCCTGCGCCTGCGCTTGTTCCAGGGTCGCTTGCGCCGCCTTGAGGGAAGCCTCCCGCCGCTCCAGTTCGGCCCCGCTGATGAACCCCTGCTGGCGCAAAACCTCAAAGCGCCGGAAATCTGCAGCAGCCAAGTCACGTTGCGTTTGCGCTGCCTTGACCTGCGCGGCAGCGGCGTCGGCACCCGAGCGCAAGTCCTGGGCGTCCAGCATTGCCAGCAACTGGCCAGCTTTGACGGTCATCCCCACTTCAGCCGGCCGTTGCATGAGCTTGCCTCCGACGCGAAAACCCAGACGGGACTCGGTGCGGGCACGGATATCGGCCGCGTATTCCTGCTCGCCCGAAATGGCCTGACCCTCTACCTTCATGAGCTTGACCGCGCGGATTGGCTCTTCAGATGGCGCGGAACGAGAACAGGCGGCAAGGGCCGCGACCAGAGTAAGCAGGATTGGCAAAGTGAAGGACCGGGGCATGGTGAAGCACCTCAAAAATTAATGACCGGCTGGTTATTAGCTTGAAATGATAACCGATGCGGAGTCCGTTGTGGAACCTCTGCGCCTGCTCCAAGGGCTCTGCGACGCTGTGGCAACATCGGCCACATGCAAGGTGTTGAGCATTACGAGAACTTTCCCGTGGCGTCGTGGCTGTGTCCGCCACGGCTGCGCGCCCCCATCACGGCCATCTACCGTTTCGCACGCACGGCAGACGACATTGCTGACGAAGGCGACACGCCTGCACATGCCCGGTTGGAAGCCTTGAAGGCGTACCGTGCGGAACTTCTGGCCAACCTGGACGGCGTGGCATCTGGAGAACTTGACTGGCCCGAGGTATTCGGCCCCCTGACGCTTCAGGTCATCGATCACAAACTACCCGCGCAACCGCTGCTGGACTTGCTGGACGCCTTCGAACAGGACGTTCGCTACAGCGCCGAGGGCCGCCGCTACCGCGACATGCCCGAGTTGATGGATTACTGCCGCCGCTCGGCCAACCCGGTGGGCCGCTTGTTGCTGCACCTCTATGGTGTCAGCGATGACCGGTCATTGCAGGAAAGCGACGCCATTTGCAGCGCACTGCAACTGATCAACTTCTGGCAAGACCTGGGGCAGGACCTGGCCCGGCAGCGCTACTACCTGCCACAAGACACCATGCAGCGCCATGGCGTGACGGAACAGGATCTGACACCAGAACGCGACAACGGGAACGCACAGGCCATGGTGCGTGAGCTTGCCAAACACGCGCGCGAGTTGATGCTCGCTGGGGCTCCCCTCACCTTGCGCCTGCCGGGGCGGGTGGGCTGGGAACTGCGTCTGGTGGTCCAAGGTGGCTTGCGCATTCTGGACAAAATCGAGGCGATGCAATGGCGCACCTGGCAGCGGCGCCCGCGTCTACATGCCCAGGACGTGGTCCCGATGCTGTGGCGAGCGGCGCGCATGTGAGCGCCTTGGGTACACTCGCGGTGCCCCACACCCGCCACGCATGACGCCACAAGACTACGTCCAGCAAAAAGCCGCCGCTTCGGGCAGCAGCTTCTACTACGCCTTCCTGTTCCTGCCGCCCCAGCGGCGCGCGGCCATCACCGCGTTCTATGCCTTCTGCCGCGAGATAGACGACGTGGTGGACGAGGTAAGCGACCCTGGCGTGGCGCAAGCGAAGCTGGACTGGTGGCGCAAGGAAGTGGCGCAGACCTTTTCGGCCAGCGGGCGAGCGCCAAACCACCCCGCACTGCAGGCCATGGTGCCGCACCTTGGAACCTACGGCATAGAGGCACACCACCTGCTGCAAATCATCGACGGTTGCCAGATGGACCTGGACCAGTCCCGCTACCTGGACTACGCCAATCTGCAGCGTTATTGCCACTTGGTGGCCGGCGTGGTTGGCGAAGTCGCCGCTCGCATCTTCGGACAGACGGACACCCGGACCACCGAATACGCCCACCAGTTGGGGCTGGCCTTCCAGCTCACCAACATCATCCGCGACGTGGGCGAGGACGCAGTGCGTGGCCGCATCTACCTGCCGGTGAACGAACTGCAGCGCTTTGACGTGAAGGCACACGAGCTGCTCAAGCGGGGCAGCGCCAGCGACGACACCTTCCCGGCGCGCTTCCAGGCGCTGATGACCTTCCAGATCGAGCGCGCGCTGACCACGTACGAGGAAGCGCTTGCACTGTTGCCGCAAGCCGACCGCAGGGCACAGAAGCCTGGTCTGATGATGGCCAGCATCTACCGCACACTGCTGCGCGAAATCGCCACCGACCCCATGCTGGTGCTGACACAGCGCGTGGGCCTGACGCCCCTGCGCAAGTTCTGGCTGGCCTGGAAGGTGCAGGCCCTGGGGCGGCTGTGAGCCCGCCCGGACGGCGTCTGGCCATCGTGGGTGGGGGCTGGGCGGGGCTGGCGGCTGCCGTGCGGGCCGTCGAACAGGGCTGGCAAGTCAGCGTCTTTGAAGCTTCACGGCAATGGGGCGGGCGTGCCCGTGCACTGGAAATTCCCTGGCCCAAGGATTTTCCCAACCCGGAAGGCCTGCCCACTCTGCGGCTGGACAACGGCCAGCACATACTCATTGGCGCCTACACCGACACCCTGCGCCTGATGCAGAAGGTGGGGGTGGCGCTGGAGCACGGCCTGCTCCCAGTGCCACTGACCCTTCGGTTTCCAGACGGCCAGGGCCTCACCACCCCGCCATGGGCACGGCATTGGCCAGCACCGCTGGACGTGTTGGCGGGCATGGCCACGGCAGCAGGCTGGGATTGGAGCGAACGCTGGGCGTTTTTGCAGGCAAGCCTGGGTTGGCGGCTCCGCGGGTTTGAGTGCAGCCCTGACCTTACGGTTGATCGTCTGTGCGCCAGCCTGCCCGAACGGGTGAGGCAAGATGTGATCGAACCGCTGTGCGTGGCAGCCCTTAACACCCCGGCGGAGCAGGCCAGCGCACAAGTGTTCCTGCGGGTGTTGCGCGATGCCTTGCTGGGCCAAGCCCTGCCCCCTTACCGCAGCGCCGACCTGTTGCTCCCCACCATGGACCTGGGCAGTCTTTTCCCTGAAAAGGCTGCTGGGTGGCTTGCTGAACATGGCGCCAGGCTCTGCCTGGGACAGCGCGTCACCAGCCTGCAGCCGCACGCCAAAGGCTGGCGGCTCCACGAAGCCGAAGACAGCGATTACGAACATGTGGTTTTGGCTTGCCCCGTGGCAGAAGGGGCCCGGCTGGTACGTCAAATGACGCTTGCGGACCAGCAGACCAGTGATTGGCTCGCGGCGGCCGAAGGTCTGCAGTACGAACCCATTGCCACCACCTACGTGCTGACGCAGCATGCCCCAGCCTGGCCGGACCCGCTGCCTATGCTGGCGCTGCGCAACGGCCCCGGGCACGGCCCAGCACAATTCGTATTCGACCGGTCCCGTCTGGGCGGCCCAAGCGGCCTGCTGGCGTTTGTGGCAAGTGCCTGCCATCTGGACCGTGCTGTGCTGGAAACACAGGTGCTGGCCCAGGCCCGCGAACAACTCGGTCTGCGGGATGCCAGAGCCCTGCTCACGGTGGTGGAAAAACGCGCCACCTTTGCCTGCACGCCCGGCTTGCAGCGGCCTGGTCATCAAATCGTTTCCGGGCTGTGGGCCGCAGGGGACGCGATAGACGGCCCTTACCCTGCCACGCTTGAAGGAGCCGTCCGCAGTGGATTGGCCGCCGCAGACGGCCTGCCGCGTTGAAACTTCAACCCCTGGCCCGCAAGGCCAAGTAGGCCGGGCGGTTCACACAGCGCAGCACCCAGTCGTGGACCAGAGGGAACTCGTCCATCAGATGGCGCGCCGGGCGCGCCCAGTTGACCACACTCGCCACGCAAATGTCGGCCACGGTAAACCGTTCGGCAGCCAGATGCTGCCAACCGCGTGCGAGTTGCGAAGCCAGATGCTGCTCCAGCACGCGCAGGGGCACGCGCAGCCGCTTCTCGGCCTGGTCAGCCAGATCGGGTTTGCGTTGCTCCGGCGACATGGTCAAACGGTGCATCAGCACGGTCAGTGCGTCTTTTTCCACCTCGGTCACCGTCCAGAACGCCCAGCGCAGGGCTTCGGCGTCCTCCAGCGGGCAGGACGGTGAAACACCGCTGCCGTCACCCTTGCCATGGTGGCGGGCAATGTACAGCGCGCAAGCCATCGATTCCCACACCACCACCTGCCCCTCGGGTCTATCGTCCAGCACCACGGGGATGTGCCCGTTGGGGTTGAGCGCCAGGAATGCGGGGGTACGGGTAGCACCGCCCTGGTAGGGCGTGGGCTCGTGGCGGTAGGCCATGCCCAGTTCTTCGGCGACCCACAGCGGGCGAATGGCACGCGACGCAATGATGCCGTGAACAGTCAGACTCATGCAGGTCTCCACAGGTACGGGACGAAGAAAAATGGGGGTGCTCAGCGCAGCAGAGATTCGCACAGGGTGTGCAAATCGCTCACCACCAGGTGCGGCTGGTGCGGCGCATGGAGCCAGTTGTGTCCGGCGCGATTGACCCATGCCGCCTGCATGCCCGCGCCAAGGGCCCCCAGCACGTCCAGCGCTGCATCGTCACCCACATGCAGAACAGCCTCTGGGGCCACGCCCGCTTGGCGGGCCGCCACGCCGAAGATGTACGGATCGGGTTTGCCCACGCCCACCTCGCGGGCTGTCACGTGCGCGTGGAAATGCTGGCCGATGCCGACCCGGTGCACATCCGCATTGCCGTTGGACAAGGCCACCACGGGGTAGCGCGCTGCCAGCGCCTCAAGGGCTGGCAGCGCATCGTCATACAGGGTGACTCGGTGCCGCTGCTCGAAGAAGACTTCAAAGGCAGGCTCAGCCAGCGCCGGGTCGTCACCCGCCCGGCGCAAGCCCAGGCGGATGGATTCGCGCCGCAACAGCGACAGGTCGTGCGCCATGTGCGCCCATTGTTGTTCCACCTCGGCACGCACGGCCCGGCGGCTGGCCACGTCGCCCAGAAAGGCAGCAGTGGCAGGCGCCTGCTCCTGGAGCCAGTCGAGCAGCACCTGCTCAGCGCGTTCGATAACGGGCCAGACGGGCCACAAGGTGTCGTCCAAGTCGAGGGTGATGGCCTTGATGCGTGATGGGTCGAGCATAGGTGGGTGAGAATACCGCATGGCTTTCCGAAAAGAACCCCCGTACACCCATGGGCAGACGGCCCGCACTGGTATTTTGCTGTGCAACCTTGGCACACCGGAGGCACCCACCGCCAGCGCCTTGCGCCGATACCTGGCGGAGTTTCTGAGCGACCCCCGCGTGGTGGAGATTCCGAAGCCCATCTGGTGGCTGATCCTGCACGGCATCATCCTGCGGGTGCGCCCGGCCAAGTCTGCCGCCAAGTACGCCACGGTATGGACGCCCGAAGGCTCCCCGCTGAAGGTTTGGACCGAGAGGCAAGCCACCCTGCTTCGCGGCTACCTGGGCGAGCGCGGCCACAAGCTGGAGGTGCGTTACGCCATGCGCTACGGCCAGCCATCCATTGCCAGCCAGATGGACGCGCTGAAGGCGGCTGGCTGCACGCGGATACTGGTGGTGCCCGCCTACCCCCAGTACAGCGGTGCCACGGTGGCCAGCGTGCTGGACGCGGTTTTCGCCTGGGGCAAGCAGATGCGCAACGTACCGGAACTGCGCTTCGTCAACCGCTACCACGACGACTCGGGCTACATCGACGCGCTCAAGGTTTCCGTGCAGCAGCACTGGATGGCGCACGGCCGGCCCGACAAGCTCATCATGAGCTTTCACGGCATGCCGGAACGCACCCTGCACCTGGGTGACCCGTACCACTGCGAATGCCACAAGACGGGTCGCCTGCTGGCCGAGGCACTGGGCCTCAAGCCCGAGGAGTACGTCGTGACCTTCCAGTCGCGCTTTGGCAAGGCCAAGTGGCTGGAGCCGTACACCGAACCCACCCTGATTGCCCTGGGCAAGGCTGGCGTGGGCCGCGTCGACGTGGTCTGCCCCGGCTTTGCGGCGGACTGCATCGAGACGCTCGAGGAAATAGACCAGGAGGCGCGCGAAGCCTTCCTGCACGCGGGCGGCAAGGCCTTCCACTACATTCCCTGCCTGAACGACAATGCACCGTGGTTGCGCGCCCTGAGCGACCTGTGCGAACGCCACCTGAGCGGCTGGCCCACCCGGCAGGAGCCCGATAGCCAGGCAGCAACGGCCAGCCGGGCACGGGCCGTGGCCATGGGCGCCAAGGTCTGAATCATGAGCCATCCGTCCCCTGCGCAAGACAAGATCCGCCTGGACAAATGGCTATGGGCGGCACGCTTCTTCAAGACCCGCAGTCTGGCGGGCGACGAGATAGACAAAGGCCGTGTGCGCGTCAATGGGCAAGTGGCCAAGGCATCGCGCGAACCACGGGTCGGCGACGAAATCGAATTTCGCGCGGGCCACGTCACGCGCACGGTCGTGGTCAAGGCGCTGAGCGCTGTGCGCGGCCCGGCACCCCAGGCCGCACTGCTCTACGAGGAAACGGCGGCGTCCATACTGGCGCGGCAACAGTCGGCAGAGCAAAGGCGTCTGGCGCCCGAACCGGCATCCACCATTGAGCAAGGGCGCCCCACCAAACGTGACAGACGCCAGTTGCAGCATCTGCGATCATCGGGCGGCGCGCCGGACTGGAACGACCGCTGGAGCGCATCCCTCGACGACTGACCCCACAGAAGAAAGACGATGGAGACGACCCGCTACCCCTTCCCCGACCTCAACATCCTGCCCGAGGACATCCGCGCCAAGATTCTGGAAGTTCAGGACAAGGCGGGGTTCATACCCAACGTGTTCCTGGCGCTGGCCCGCCGCCCGGCGGAATGGCGCGCCTTCTTCGCCTACCATGACGCGCTGATGACGCCGGAGGCCGTGGGCCGCGAAAGCGGCCTGACCAAGGGCGACCGCGAAATGATCGTGACCACCACCAGCGCGGCCAACCAGTGCCTGTACTGCGTGGTGGCGCATGGTGCCATCCTGCGCATCTACGAAAAGAAACCCCTGGTGGCCGACCAGGTGGCGGTGAACTACCGCAAGGCTGACATCAGCCCGCGCCAGCGCGCTATGCTGGACTTCGCTATGAAGGTCTGCCAGCGTTCGCACGAGATCGACGACAGCGACTTCGCTGCGCTGCACGCCCATGGCTTCACCGATGAGGACGCCTGGGACATCGCCGCCATCACCGCCTTCTTCGGGCTGAGCAACCGCATGGCCTCGTTCAGCGGCATGCAGCCCAACCCTGAGTTCTACCTGATGGGCCGCGTGCCCAAGGCCAAGTCGGCGGCCTGACTTCGGGCAAGAGACGGGGGCGTTGCGCTACCCGGTGTGTGGAGGCCAAGGCGTGTGCGCCCAGGCGCTGGCGCTTCAACGAGGCTGCCGGTGCGCAGCACCGGCTCCCCTGCGATGCTCGATGCCGTGGCCACGCGGCGG
>CBKZAG010000002.1:0-55678 GCA_966692625.1 uncultured Comamonadaceae bacterium | reverse complement strand
CGCCCTTGACGAACAGTTCCACACCGTACAGCCCCAGGCCCGCAGGCTCACCGTTCAGGCCCTGGCCCAGGTTGTCCGTCACGGCCTTGGCGATATGGCGGGACTTTTCCAGCGCCGCCGGGTGCATGGGCATGGGCTGCCAGCTTTCCACGTAGTCGCCGCTGACCTGCACATGACCGATCGGGTCGCAGAAATGGGTTTCGATCTGGCCGCTGGCGCCGCGTGCACGCACGGTGAGCTGGGTGATTTCATAGTCGAAGTCGATGAAGCCTTCGACGATGACGCGGCCATGGCTGACACGCCCGCCCGCCATGGCGTAGTCCCAGGCCTTCTTCACATCGGCCGGACCGTCTATTCTGCTCTGGCCCTTGCCGGAACTGCTCATCACCGGCTTGACGATGCAGGGGTAGCCGATACCCGCGTCGATGGCGGCCTGCAGCTCTTCAAGCGAGTCGCAGAACTTGTAAGGGCTGGTGGGCAGACCCAGCGTTTCGGCGGCCAGGCGGCGAATGCCTTCGCGGTCCATGGTCAGGCGCGCGGCGCGGGCCGTGGGCACGACCTTCACGACCCCAGCAGCCTCCAGCTCCTGCAGCATGGGGGTGGCGATGGCTTCGATCTCGGGCACCACCAGATCGGGCTTTTCGGCTTCGATCAGCGCCTTGAGCTGGGCCGGGTCGCTCATGGTGATGGTGCGCGCATGGTGCGCCACCTGCTGGCCGGGCGCGTTGTCGTAACGGTCCACGGCAATGGTTTCCACGCCCAGGCGCTGCAGGGCAATCAAGACCTCCTTGCCCAGCTCGCCGGAGCCGAGCAGCATCACTTTGGTGGCAGAAGGTGACAGAGGGGTGCCGAGAGTGGTCATGGTGTTCGCCGGTGAAAGTTGAAAAACAGGTTCAGGCAGCCTGGCCCATGACCTCGCCCATGCGGATGGCGCGCGCTGGCGCCCAGCCGGGGTTGAACCGCAGCAGGTCTTTGGGGAAAAGCATGACGACGGTGGAGCCCAGCAGGAAGCGGCCCATCTCCTCGCCCGCGCGCAGGTCGATGGCCATGTCGCCATAGCGCCATTCACGCACCTTGCCGGGGCGCGGCGGGTTGACCACGCCATGCCAGACGGTGGCCATGCTGCCCACGACGGTGGCGCCCACGAGCGCAAGCACAAAATCGAAACGGCGCTCACCCAGGCGGCCTTCAAACACGCAGACCACGCGCTCGTTGCGGGCGAACAGGCCCGGCACGCCACGCGCCGTGGTGGGGTTGACAGAGAACAGTTCGCCAGGCACGTGGATCATGCGCTTGAGGCGGCCCGCGCAGGGCATGTGAATGCGGTGGTAGTCGCGCGGGCTGAGGTAGAGGGTGGCGAAGGCGCCGTCCTGAAACTGCGCGGCCAGTTGCGCATCACCACCCACCAGCGCGGTGGTGCTGTAGCGGTGGCCCTTGGCCTGGAAGATCTGGTCGTGCTCGATGGCGCCGAACTGGCTGATGGTGCCGTCCACCGGGCAGAGGAAATCGGCATCGGCCAGCGGACGGGTGCCTGGCTTGAGCGCGCGGGTGAAGAAGTCGTTGAACGTGGCGTAGCGGGTGATGTCGGGCTCGGCGGCCTCGCTCATGTCCACACCATAGCGCGCCACGAAACGGCGGATGTTGGACTGCGTGAACCCACCCAGCGGCCGGCGCGCCAAGGCCCCGGCCATGGCGGTGAGGGCCCGTTTGGGGAGCAGGTACTGCGGCAGCACGGCCAGGCGGTCGGACACGGTTCTTCCTTGAAGGCAAAGCGTGGATTTTACTGGGGCCCCTATCGGCCAATGGACAGCCCTGCCGGGCAGCCGCAGGCATTTCCCCGCACAATGATGGGCATGACACCTTTGTTCCAAGCCAGCCACCTCACCAAGCGCTACGGCAGCAACACCGTGGTGGACGACCTGTCCTTCCACATCGCCCGGGGCGAATGCCTGGGCCTGATCGGCCCCAACGGCGCGGGCAAGACCACCACCATCCGCATGTGCCTGGGCCTGACCACGCCAGACACCGGCAACATCACGGCGCTGGACCTGCCCATGCCGCAGGAGGCGCAGGTCATCAAGGCGCAACTGGGGGTGGTGAGCCAGTTCGACACGCTGGATCCCGACTTCACCTGTGCAGAAAACCTGCTGGTGTTCGGGCGCTACTTTGGCCTGGGCAAGCGCGAGCTGAACGAGCGCATTCCCGGCCTGCTGGCGTTCGCGGCGCTGAGCCACAAGGCCAAGGCACGGCCGGGTGAGCTGTCTGGCGGCATGAAGCGGCGTCTGTCGCTGGCGCGTGCCCTGGTGAACGACCCGCAACTGCTGTTGCTGGACGAGCCCACCACCGGACTGGACCCGCAGGCGCGGCACCTGATGTGGGAACGCCTGCAGCAATTGCTGCAGAAGGGAAAAAGCATTTTGCTGACCACACACTTCATGGACGAAGCCGAGCGGCTTTGCCACCGGCTGATCGTGATCGACCACGGCAAGAAGATTGCCGAAGGCCGCCCGCGCGAACTGATCGCGCAGCACCTGGAACCCGACGTGGTGGAGGTGTATGGCAGCGGCGGCGAGGAGGCCCACGCGCTGGCCCGTTCCCCGCTGGCCACCCTGGCCGCGCGCGTGGAGGTGAGCGGCGAAACGGTGTTCTTCTACACCCAGGACGCCAAGCCCTTGCTGGCCCGGCTGAACGAGCAGACGCACCTGCGCACGCTGCACCGCCCGGCCAACCTGGAGGACCTGTTCCTGAAGCTCACGGGCCGCCAGATCCGTGAAGAAGGCTGACGAGACCGACACCATGACCGAACCGACCTTGACCTCGCCCGTGATGGCGAACACCAGCCCTGCACCGCAAAGCCACTGGCGCGCCCCTGCCCTGTCCACTCGGTTCTGGCCGGTGTTTCTGCGCAACCTGCTGGTGTGGCGCAAGCTGGCCATCCCCAGCCTGGTAGGCAACATTGCCGAACCGTTGATCTGGCTGGTGGCCTTTGGCTACGGCATGGGCGCGCTGGTGGGGCAAATCCAGATGGGGGACACCACGGTGCCCTACATCCTGTTCCTGGCCAGCGGCAGCATCTGCATGAGCGCCATGAACGCCGCCACCTTCGAGGCGCTGTATTCGGCCTTCTCGCGCATGCACGTGCAAAAGACATGGGACGGCATCATGAATGCGCCGGTCACGCTGGACGACGTGCTGCTGGCCGAGATGCTGTGGGCGGCGTTCAAGTCGCTGTTCACGGTCACGGCCATCCTGGGTGTGATGTTGGCACTGGGTATCAGCCACAGCCCCAAGCTGCTGGTGGCCTGGCCCGTGCTGCTGGCCGTGGGTGTGACCTTCAGCTGTATCGCGTTGATCTTCAACGCGCTGGCCCAGGGCTACGACTTCTTCACCTACTACTTCACGCTGTTCCTGACGCCGATGATGTTCCTGAGCGGCGTGTTCTTCCCGCGTGAGCAATTGCCCGAGATGGTGCAGTGGCTGGCCAACGTGCTGCCGCTGACGCACGCAGTACAACTGGTGCGCCCGCTATTCCTGGACCAGTGGCCCGACAACGTGCTGCTGCACGCCAGCGTGCTGGTGGCTTACACGGTGGTGGGCTTCTGGGTGGCGCTGGCGCTCACGCGCAGGCGCTTCGCGCGCTGAAACGCCCGCGGGCTGCCTGAGTCGCCGCCGGGCCGCCCCAAGGCGACGAACGCCCCCTCGGGGGCAGCGAAGCGTGGGGGCTCGATGCCCCCCCCCGGGCTGTTGACTCACTCCGGCTGTTCAATGGTCAGCGCGATGCTGCCCAGCCCGTCGATACCGCCCGTGAGCTTGTCACCGGGCTGCACGGCGCCCACGCCTTCGGGTGTGCCGGTGTAGATGAGGTCGCCGGGCTGCAGGTGGTAGTAGTGCGAGAGGTTGGAAACGATCTCGGGCACGCTCCAGATGAGGTCCTTGAGGTTGGCGTCCTGACGGGTCGTGCCGTTGACTTCCAGATAGATGCGCCCGGCATTGAGGTGCCCAACGTCGCTAGCGGGCACCAGCTCGCTCATGACGGCGGCGTTTTCAAAGTCCTTGCCAAAGTCCCACGGGCGCCCCATTTCGCGGGACTTGATCTGCAGGTCGCGCCGGGTCATGTCGAGCCCGCAGCCGTAGGCCCACACGGCGTCGAGCGCTTGCTCGGGGCTGACCCGGAACACAGGCTTGCCGATGGCGATGACGAGTTCCATCTCGTAGTGGTAGTTTTGCGTGCCGGGCGGGTACGGCACCGTGGCGCCCGAAGCAACCAGGTCGCAAGGCGTTTTGTTGAAGTAGAACGGAGGCTCGCGGTCAGGGTCGAAGCCCATCTCGCGGGCGTGAGCGGCGTAGTTGCGACCCACACAGAAGATGCGGCTGACGGCGTAGCGTTCGGCGCGGCCACGCACGGCAACGCTGGGGGTGGGGGCGGGTTCGAAGATGTATTGAGTCATGTCAGTTTGCTCCTTTGCGCATCATGTTGGATACAAGACACTGGCGTGTTGTGATGATTGATTGGTAAGCCAAGACGGGCCAGCCCAGGCCCCGGCGCTTGACGCGAGGCGGCCCCTGCAAAGCAGGGGCTTCCCTTCGATGCTCGATGCCGTAGCCACGCGGCGGAACTCGCTGCGCGCTTGCAGCGCTCCGCTCGAACAACCGCCGCAAATATGAGGACGAAGCGCGCTGCGCGCGCTGGCCACAGCACCTGCGCCTCTCGGCACCTCGCAACGGCACGCCAGAGCCTGGGCTGGCCCGTCTTGGCCAAAGTACTGTTGGCACACCAACGGTGGCGCGCAACCATCTTGGTTGGCTGCGGCAGGCCTGGCTCTGTGGGGGCGATTTTCCGGGGTGGCTGTGTGTGGCGGCATGGGGCTGGGCGCGCGTAGCGCGCTTCGTAACTGACTCGCGGTGGCTGTTTGAACGGAGCGCTGCAAGCGCGCAGTGAGTTCCACCGCGCCAGCCCCAGGCCGTCAGACACAGCGAAGTCGGCGCATACGCGCCGACCACCCCGGATGAGCCCCCGCAGGGCCAGGCCTGCCGCAGCCCGCCCAAACACCCCGAGCGCCACACTCCCAAAAGAAGCCCCATGTCCACCCAAAACTCAGGCAACAGCGGTTTCGGGTTCCTTGACGCCCATCTTGTCGAGCGCCGCCGCCAGGTGGGCCACGCTGCGGTCGGCGTCGTGCAGCTTCTCCAAACCAAACAGCCCCACGCGGAACGTGCTCCAACCCGCAGGCTCATCACACTGCAGCGGCACACCAGCAGCGGTCTGCAGCCCCAGGGCCAGGAATTTCTTGCTGTTCTGAATGTCGGGATCGCTGGTGTAGCTCACCACCACACCCGGCGCCTTGAAGCCCTCGGCGGCCACACTGCGGATGCCGCGCCGCTCGAACAGCGCACGCACCTTCGCACCAAGCTCCATCTGCTCCTGCCGCACCTTCTCAAAGCCGTAGGCGCGGGTCTCCTGCATCACGTCGCGCAAACGGGCCAGCGCGTCCGTGGGCATGGTCGTGTGGTAAGCGTGGCCGCCGTTCTCGTAGGTCTCCATGATCTGCAGCCACTTCTTCAGATCGCAGGCAAAGCTGGTGCTCGTGGTGCCGTCGATGGCCTGGCGGGCACGCTCACTCAGCATCACCATGGCACAGGCGGGCGAGCCGCTCCAGCCCTTTTGCGGCGCGCTCACCAGCACGTCAACACCCGTGGCCTGCATGTCCACCCACATGGCGCCGGAGGCAATGCAATCCAGCACGAACAGGCCACCCACTTCGTGCACGGCGCTGGCCACGGCTTGCAGGTAGTCGTCGGGCAGGATCATGCCCGCGGCGGTTTCCACGTGCGGTGCGAAGACCATGTCAGGCCGCTCGGCGCGGATGGTGGCCACCACTTCGGCAATGGGGCAAGGCACCCAGGGGGATTGCGGATCGGCCGGGTCAACTCGGCGCGCCTTGAGCACAGTGGAACTGGCGGGAATGCCGCCCATGTCGAAGATCTGCGTCCAACGGTAGCTGAACCAGCCGTTGCGTATGACGAGCGTCTTCTTGCCCGTGGCGAACTGGCGCGCAACGGCCTCCATGCCAAAGGTGCCGCTGCCAGGAACCAGCACGGCAGACGGCGCACGGTACACCTCTTTCAAGATCGCGGAGATGTCGGTCATCACGCCCTGGAAGCGCTTGGACATGTGGTTGAGCGCGCGGTCGGTGTAGACCACGGAAAACTCAAGCAATCCGTCGGGGTCGATGTTGGGCAGCAGTCCGGGCATGGCGGTCTCCGATTCTTGTTCAAGGGGGCCTGGCCTTGGCCAAATGGTCAGCTTAGCACGCCCTGGCGGGCTCGGCCAACCACCGGGTCACAAGGCATTGACTTCCACGGGCCCCTGACGGAGGGCGTCCACCGCCGCGCGCACCACGCCCTGCACATTGCCGCTCTCCGCGAAGCGCTGGCGCAAATAGGTGGCGTGGTTGCCATCGCGCGCCGCTGCGCGCTCGATCTCGTCCAGCGCGGGCTGCGAATGCAGGGCCAGCGCGTGCGGCTCCAGCTTGCGCAGCGTGGCCAGAATGTCCTCGCGGATGCTGATCTGCTCGCGCGTCTTGGGGTTGACCATCATCCCGTCGAGCCCGAAGCGGCAGGCCTGGAAGCGGTTGTAGGTGTAGACGAGGTAGTCGTCCTCTTCCGGCGGCGGCTCGTTGCGTTCCAGCAGGTGGCGGCACAGGGCCTGCAGGTAACAGGCCAGCGCAGCGGCACGCTCCACCGTGAGCGGGGTGTCGCACACGCGCAGTTCGATGGTGCCGTACTCGGGCTTGGGGCGGATGTCCCAGTAGAAGTCCTTCATGGACTTGACCACGCCGGTGGACTCCATCTTGGTGAAGTAATCGTTGGTGAACTCGTCCCAACTGAGCACGAACGGTGCGCGCCCACTCAAGGGAAAGGCGAACACGGAATTGAGGCGCGCGGAGTCGAACAACGTGTCCACCCCCTGGAAGAAGGGCGACGACGCCGACAGCGCAATGAAGTGCGGCACGTAGCGGTTGAGCGAATGCAGCAGGAAGAGGGCTTCGTCTGGCGACGAGCAACCGATGTGCACGTGCTGGCCGAACACCGTGAACTGCTTGGCCAGGTAGCCGTACAACCCAGAGAGTTGTTCAAAGCGCGGCTTGGAGAAGATGCGCTGCTCGAACCAGCGCTGGAAGGGGTGCGTGCCGCCGCCTGCCAGTTCGATGTTGAGCCGGTCGCAGCCCGCCACCAGCGTGTCACGGATCTCGCGCAGCTGCGCCAGCAAGGGCCCGTGCTCACTTTGCACACTGGTGGCTATCTCGATCATGCTCTGCGTCATCTCCGGCGTGACCGTGCCGGGGAAGGGCTTGCGGCGCAGCAGTTCCAGCAGGTCGTCTGCGCTGCTGGAAAGATCGTGGTCGTAACTGTTGACGAGCTGCAATTCCAGCTCCACGCCCATGGTGAGTGAATCGGAAGCTTTGAAGGTTTCGAGTGGCATGTGGCTTCCCCTGGATCAACGGCGTTGTTCGGCGGTGACGTGCGTTTCGCGCGCGGCCATGAGGCTGCGCTGCGTGACCCAGGGACCCAGCAACTCCTGCACCACCATCATGGCAGCCATGGCGGCAAAGGCGGGCACCGCGGGTTCGAAGCCGTAGAGGCGGGTCTGCTCCAGCAACAAGATGGCGAATGCTGACATGGGCGTGAGCGCCAGCCCGGTGAGCACGCCTTTGCGCAATGTGATGCCGCTCCAACGCGCCACCACCAGGTTGGTCACGGTCTTGGAAGCGATGCGCAACGTCAACAGAGCGGCGGCAATGGACAGAGTCCCCCACACATCTGGCCAGTGGATGAGCGAGGCGACGTACACGAAAAGGAATATGCCCAACAGCTCGCCTACGGAGCCGAAGTCGCGCTGCGCGTTGGTGAGTTGCACACGGCGCTCGCGCGCCACCACGCCAAACGTCAGCGCCACCAGCAAGGGGGACAGCTTGAGCCCATAGGCAGCCGTGGTCAACAGCAGCACGGCCAGCGCAAACACCACCGTCACACTGTGGCTGTACACCGCCTGCCGCCGCAACAGCCATGGCGCGGCCAAGCCCACAGCGGCACCCAGCACCACCGATATGCCCAACGCATAGATGCTGCCGATGGCGGCCGCAGCCCAGTCCCCCGACGTGCTGAGGTGCCAGTAGCCCACCACCAGCTTGACCAGCATGACCGAGACCAGACAGTTGATGGCACAAAGGTGCATGACCCGCTCCGTGACCTGCCCCGCGCCGCGCGATTCATTGGCCACACGCACGATGCCCGCTGGCGACGCAGACACGGCAAGCGCCGCGATGATGAGGCGAACCTCGGGCGCCAAGCCGAACCAGCCGGAGCCCCAGTAGACCAGACCAAAGGTCAACAACGACTCGAAAAGGCCCACGGCCAGCACCCAGGGGTTGTGGCGGAACCAGCGCAGGTTGATGCGGTAGCCCAGCTCAAACAGCACGAGCGACAAGGCCACGTTCGCAAGGAAAGACAGCCCTGGCACGGCGTGGGTCAAGCCGGGCAAGTCGAGCAGCCCGCCGATCAGGCCGACAGCAACGTAGCTGGTGATGCGCGGCACGCGCCACAAGGCGTACAGGCGTTCGCCCAGAAACCAGGCCAGAAGCAGCACCATCGGCCATGCGATGGACTGAAGAAAAAAGGGCAGGTCGTTGACCATCTTAGGATGCCTCCCGAGTGGACGGGCCAACTGGCCCGCGTGGTGGTTGACGATGCCGCCGACGCTGACGGCACAACCAGTCAGACAGCGAAACGCTGTGTGAGTTCTTGCAGGTTCAACTCTTGCAGCACTTGCTGCAGTCTTTCGCGGGCGCTGCGCTTGGGGCCGCCGGTCTTGCGCGCCAGGATCAACTCGTTCTTCATGGAGTGCTCCCAGCCCACCAGTTCGGTCACGGTGACCTGGTAGCCGTGAGCCTCCAGTTGCAAACAGCGCAACACGTTGGTGATCTGGCTGCCGAACTCGCGCGTGTGCAAGGGATGGCGCCAGATTTCGCTGAGCGGCGTGCGCGACAGGCTCAATGCTTTGTTGCGGCGCAGAACGCCAGCCACCTCGGCTTGGCAACAAGGCACCAGCACCATGTGGCGCGCCTTTTTGGCGAGGCCGAAGGCAATGGCGTCGTCGGTGGCGGTGTCACATGCGTGCAGCGCGGTGACGATGTCCACCTGCTCGGGCAAGTCGGTGGAGGTGGTGGCGTCTTGCACGGTGGTGGCCACGAAGCGCATGCGCTCGAAGCCCAGCCGCTGCGCCAGCGCGCGCGAACGCTCCACCAGTTCGGCGCGCGTTTCCACGCCGAACACCGTGCCCACGCCACGGGGGCGCAACACCAGGTCGTACAGGATGAAGCCGAGGTAGGACTTGCCCGCGCCGTGGTCGGCCAGCACCACATCACCACGGTGCTGAATCACGTCGTCTATGAGCGGGGCAATGAATTGCACCAGGTGCTGCACCTGCTTGAGCTTGCGCCGGGTGTCCTGGTTGAGCTTGCCCTCGCGCGTGAGGATGTGCAGTTCCTTGAGGAGCTCGATCGACTGGCCCGGCAGCAGCTCGGGCAGTGCCACGCCCGCGTCGCGGGGGGAGGCGGATTGCTTGGTCATGGCCCGATGATAAACGCGACCACTTATATTGCACACAATTTAATTGTGCACTATACTTTAGCCATGTCAACACAAACCCATGACACCAATGCCTGGCTGCTGCTGGACAACCAGTTGTGCTTCGCCTTGTATTCAGCGTCGCTTGCCATGACCAAGCTGTACAAGCCGCTGCTGGAGCCGCTGGGCCTGACCTACCCGCAATACCTGGTGCTGTTGTGCCTGTGGGAGCAGGACGGCCTGTCCGTCTCGGCACTCGGGCAGCGTCTGCAGCTGGATTCCGGCACGCTCACCCCGCTGCTCAAGCGCATGGAAGCCGCAGGCTGGATCACCCGTCAGCGCGCCAGCGACGACGAGCGCCGTGTCCACATTCACCTGAGCACTGAAGGCCGCTCGCTCAAGGCACAAGCCGCCAGCGTGCCCGCCTGCTTGCTGCAGGCGATGAGCTGCAATGTTGAGGAAGTCCAGGCGCTCACACAGCGCATCCACGCTTTGCGCGACGGTTTGCACCCCATTACCAACCCTATCAACCCCAAGCCCACCAGGGCCAACACCTGAAGGAGCCGAACATGGCCAACAAGATCGAAAAAGTTGTTTACCAAGCCCACGCCACCGCCACTGGTGGACGCGATGGCAGCGCCAAGTCTTCCGACGGCCTGCTTGACGTGAAACTGGCGGTACCCAAGGAAATGGGCGGCGCTGGCGGCGGCGTGAACCCCGAGCAGATGTTCGCCGCTGGCTACAGCGCCTGCTTCCTGGGCGCGCTGAAGTACGTGGCCGGCCTGCAGAAGATTGCGGTGCCTGCCGACACAAAGATCGACGCCACCGTGGGCATCGGCGCCATCCCGCAAGGTTTTGGCATTGAAGCGCAGATGACCATTCACCTGCCCGGCCTGGACCGCACCGTGGCCCAGGCACTGGTGGACAAGGCGCACGAGGTCTGCCCCTACTCCAACGCCACGCGCGGCAACATTGAAGTGACGCTGCAACTGGCCTGAAGCACGGATGCGTTGCGCGGGCACAATGCTGGCATGCCCGCCAACGCCGTCCACCCCTACGATGCCCTCACCCCCGACGTTGTGCTGGACGCGCTGTCCAGCGTCGGCCTGGAGGGTGACGGGCGCCTGACGACGCTGAACTCCTACGAAAACCGCGTCTATCTGGCCCACCTGGACCACGGCGATGCCGTGGTGCTGAAGTTCTACCGGCCGCAACGCTGGCGCCGGGAGCAGATCGAGGAAGAACACACCTTCTCGAAGGAACTGGCCGAAGCCGAGGTGCCTGTGGTGGCGCCGTTGACCATCAACGGCCACACGCTGCACCAGCATGCTGGTTTCGACTTCAGCGTCAGCCCCCGCCGAGGTGGCCGCTACCCCGAACTGGATGACCCCGAAGTGCTGGAATGGATTGGCCGCTTCCTGGCGCGTATCCACAACGTCGGGGCACGCCGCGGTTTTCAGCACCGCCCCGCGCTCGATCCGGTCACCTTTGGTGAGGAACCCGTGGTCTGGCTGCTGAAGAACGACGCCGTGCCACCCGAAGCCCGCACCCGCTGGCACGAAGCGGCACAAGCCGCATTGGCGCGCGTTCGGGACTGCTGGCAACAACACCCCGCCACCGCCTTGCGCCTGCACGGTGACTGCCACCCGGGCAACATCCTCTGGACGCCCACCGACCTGCCTGGGGGCGGCCCGCACTTCGTGGACCTGGACGACGCCCGCAGTGGCCCCGCCGTGCAGGATCTGTGGATGTTGCTCAGCGGCGACCGGCAACAGCAGCAACGCCAGTTGGGCGCCCTGCTGGACGGCTACGAGACCCTGCGCGAGTTCGACCGCCGGGAGCTGGCCTTGATCGAGCCTTTGCGGACTCTGAGACTCATCCACTACAGCGCCTGGCTGGCGCGGCGCTGGGGCGATCCGGCCTTTCCCGTCAACTTCCCGTGGTTCGGCACTGCCAGCTACTGGCTGGAACAGGCTCAGACCCTGTGGGACCAGGTGGCCGCCATGGACGCCGCGCCCCTGGTTGCCTGACCCTGGCCGTTCGCCTATGCTAGGCACGAGGAGAACCAGCCCATGAGCATGAGCTACACCTACGTGACCCCGCACCTGCCAGAGAACAAGCTGAGGATTTACCCCACCAAGGTGATCAACATCATTGGCGGGCCGGGATGCGACAAGTCGCTCTACTCGTCGGCCATCGTGCTCAAACTCCACCTCATGCACAAGACCGTGGAGACCGTGCCCGACCACGCCAAGGGCCTGGTGTGGCAGCGGGACTTCGATGCGCTGCGCAACCAGTACGGCATTGCCCTGCAGCAGTACCGCATGATCGAGGTGCTGGACGGCCAGGTGCAGTACCTGGTGACCGAAGGCGCCCTGCCGCAACTGCTCTACTACAACGAAAGCTACGCCGACAACGTGTGCGACGTGGCCAAGACCCGCGAACAGATACTGAGCTGGTACAAGCAGTTCAACAACGTGAACGTGCTGGTGCAGCGCGACCCGGAAAAGAAGTACGTGCGATCGGGCAGGCTGCAGGACGAAGAGGACGCCCGCCGGATTGACGCGGAACTGCGCGGCGTGCTCAAGCGCGAAGGCATCAAGTACACCGAACTGCCACCCGACCACCGGGCGATCATCACCTTTGCCGCCGAGCTGGAATAAGCAGCTCAGTTGCGTGCGTGCATCACTTCCACCTCCACCGCACCGGGCAGCTCACGCAGCAGGCGAGACAGCTCGAACAGGGACGATGCGGGTGGTTTGCTGCGCTTCGCCACCATCACGAAGCGCCAGCTCAATTGGCCGCCCACGCTGGTGATGTGCATGGAACCATCGGCCATGGCGTAACCCCACTTGGCCATGGCCTCGCGTACGGGGACGTCCGACGGGCAGTCGCCTTCACGAAACCTCACCACCACGCCCACGGCCCGGCGCGACGGGAGCTTGGCCTCCATCTTGGCGCCCCACATCATCAGCGAAGCTGACAGCAGCGTAAGCAAAATGGCCGCCGGGTAAAAACCCACACCCACCAGCACGCCAATGGCCGACGACGCCCAGATGGACGCTGCCGTGGTGAGGCCGTTGATGTTGAGCCCCTCCTTCATGATGACGCCCGCCCCCAGGAAACCCACACCAGTGACGATGCCCTGCACCACCCGGGTGGGATCGACACCGGGAGCGGTCAGCCCACCGTGGACCCCCCACCAGAAACCGGGGTAGCCCGCGAACACCGTGAGCGCGGCCGAAGCCATGCAGACGATGCCGTAGGTGCGCATGCCAGCAGCGCGCCCGTGGTAGGCGCGCTCGTAACCCACCACCAGACCGAGCAACAGGGCGCCCAGCAAATTGGCGAAGATCAGCAGGTTGACTTCGAGCACCGGCGCGGACCAGTAGCTGGTCAGGAGGGGGTTGGCGAAACTCATGCCAGCAGGGTGTTGACGCGCCTGACGTAGGCCGCGGGATCGTCAGGCAGGCCGCCTTCGGCCAGCAGCGCCTGGTCGAAGAGGATGTGCGCCAGGTCGTCAAACTGCGGGTGGCCGTCGAGCTTCTTCACCAGCGCGTGTTCGGCGTTGACTTCCAGAATGGGCCGGACTTCCGGCGCCTTCTGGCCTGCGGACTTGAGCAAGCGCGCCAGCTGAGTGGAGTACTCGCCGTCCTCCACCACCAGGCAGGCGGGGGAGTCGACCAGGCGGGTGGTCACACGCACGTCCTTGGCCTTGTCCTTCAAGGACTCCTTCAGCTTGTCGAGCACGGGCTTGAAGGTCTCGGCAGCGGCCTCGGCAGCTTTCTTTTCCTCCTCGTCCTGCAGCTTGCCCAGGTCCACGGCACCCTTGGCCACGCTTTGCAGCGGCGTGCCGTCGAATTCGTTCAGGTACGACAGCGACCACTCGTCCACGCGGTCGGTCATCAGCAGCACCTCGATGCCCTTCTTGCGGAAGACCTCGAGTTGCGGGCTGTTCTTGGCGGCGGCCAGCGTGTCGGCGGTGATGTAGTAGATGGCCTCCTGGCCTTCCTTCATGCGCGCCTTGTAGTCGGCCAAGCTGACCGACACGGCGTCGCTCTGGGTGGAGGCAAAGCGCAGCAGCTTGGCAATGCGCTCGCGGTTGCCAAAGTCTTCGCCCAGGCCTTCCTTGAGCACCGCGCCAAACTCAGCATAGAACTGGCTGAACTTTTCAGCGTCATTCTTGGCCAGATCTTCCAGCATGGTGAGCACGCGGCGCGTGTTGCCATCGCGAATGGCCTTCACGTCGCGGCTTTCCTGCAGCAGTTCGCGGCTGACGTTGAGCGGCAGGTCGGCGGAGTCGATCACGCCCTTGACCCAGCGCAGGTAGGACGGCATCAGTGCCTCGGCGTCGTCCATGATGAAGACGCGCTTGACGTAGAGCTTGACGCCCGCCTTCTTGTCGCGGTTCCACAGGTCGTGCGGAGCCTTGGACGGGATGTAGAGCAGCTGCGTGTATTCGCTGGCACCTTCCACGCGGTTGTGGCTCCAGGCCAGCGGTGCGTCGGTGTCGTAGCTGATGTTCTTGTAGAACTCGGTGTACTGCTCTTCCGTCACGTCCTTCTTGGCGCGGGTCCACAGGGCGCTGGCGGAGTTGACGGCCTCCCAGTCGGCCTGCAGCACGTACTCGCCCTTTTCCTGGTCCCATTCCTCTTTCTGCATGAGGATGGGCAGGCTGATGTGGTCGGAGTATTTGCCGATGATCTGCTTGAGCTTCCAGCGGTTGAGGTATTCGCTGGCATCGTCACGCAGGTGCAAGGTGACGCTGGTGCCGCGCTGCGCCCGGGTGATGGTCTCGGTCTCGAAATCGCCCGTGCCGCCGCTCACCCAGCGCACGCCCTCTTCCGGCTTCATGCCAGCGCGGCGGCTTTCCACGGTGATCTTGTCAGCCACGATGAAACCCGAGTAGAAGCCCACGCCGAACTGGCCGATCAGCTGCGCGTCCTTCTTCTGGTCGCCGCTCAGGCGGCTCATGAAGTCCTTGGTGCCGCTCTTGGCGATGGTGCCCAGGTGGTCAATGGCCTCCTGCGCGCTCATGCCGATGCCGTTGTCGGTGATGGTGAGGGTCTTGGCGTCCTTGTCGAAGCTGACGCGAACCTCCAGATTGGGCGAGTCTTCGTACAGCCCGGCGTCGTTGAGCGCCTCGAAGCGCAGCTTGTCGCAGGCGTCGGACGCGTTGGAGACGAGTTCGCGCAGGAAGATGTCTTTGTTGGAATACAGGGAATGGGTGACGAGGTGCAGCAGTTGCGCCACCTCGGCCTGGAAGGCATGGGTGTTTTTGCTCATGGCGTTTGAATGCGTGAAAAACAGACCGGACACGCGCCCCGGCCGCG
Source organism: uncultured Comamonadaceae bacterium (assembly GCA_966692625.1). Classification (GTDB taxonomy): domain Bacteria; phylum Pseudomonadota; class Gammaproteobacteria; order Burkholderiales; family Burkholderiaceae_C; genus CAMLOF01. The sequence goes on along the minus strand of CBKZAG010000002.1, from coordinate 40,718 downwards.
TGGCACGGGGCGACGGCCACCAGATGTGGGCTGTGGTTCCGGTTTCAAGAGTCTGCCGAAACGGCGTTCACCAGCCGCTGAAGGCCTCGACGCGCGAGCGGCCGACGCGCGACAGGGCGTGCATGGCACGTTCGATCAACTGGTGCGGCTGCCCGCTGCGGTTGGGAATCATCGACGCCACGCCCAGGCGCACCGGACTGCCTGGCTCGTCGGCCAAAGCCTTGTCGATGGCCTGGCGCATGCGCTGCGCCACCTGCATGGAAGCATTGACCCCGCTGGTGGGCAACAGGGCAGCCAGCCGGTGCTCGTCCAGACGGGCCAGGTAGTCGCTGCTGCGCAGGCAGCCAGCAATGGTGTCGAGCAGCGAACCCGCCGTCACTGGCGGCTCGGGCGCCCGCCACTGGGCAGGCGACAGTTCGATCAACAGCAAACCCAGGCTTTCGCCACGGCGGGCGTGGCGCTGCCACTCCTCGGCCAGGCGGCGGTCCAGCGCGCGCGGGCTGCCCACGGGCGTGGCACCGTCCACAATGCCGTGCGCCTCCACCAGCAGCGTCAGGCGGCGGCGCTCCAGCTGATCGATGACCTGGCGGGCCAGCATGGCCAGGGCCTGGCGCTGGCGCTCTTCAAGCTGGCGCGGGCGCTGATCCTGCACGGCCAGTGTGCCTATGGCCTGACCCGACGGCGTGACCAGCGGGGCCCCCGCGTAGAAGCGGATGCCATTGGGGCCGCTGACCTGGGTGCTGTGGACGAAGCGCTGGTCGCGCGTGGCGTCGGGCACCTCAAGCACCTGCTGCGGCGCCACGATGGCATGAGTGCAGAAAGACAAACCGCGCGGCAGATGGGTGGAGCCAGGCCCCACCAGGGCCTTGGCCCACTGGCGGTCGGCGCCCACAAAAGACACCATGGCAATGGGCGCATCGCAGACGATGGCCGCCAGGCGAGCCAGATCGTCAAAAGAAGGCTCGGGCGGGGTGTCCAGTATTTCGTAGCGGTGCAGCGCCCCCAGGCGCTGCTGCTCGGCCGCCTGCGAGCCCGAGGGCTCGTCAACGGCGGAGGGGGTCTCGTCACAGACGGAATTCATTGTTCGATTTTCCAACAACGGAGGCTATACAAGAACAGTGCCAGGAGCATCAGAATCGCTCGTGATCACCCAGGTAACGCCACTGGCCGAGCGGCAAATTGCCCAAGACGATACGCCCAATGCGGATGCGCTTCAAGCCCACCACGTGCAGACCGACCTGTTCGCACATGCGCCGTATCTGCCGCTTCTTGCCCTCGGTGAGCACAAAGCGCAGCTGTTCGGGGTTCTGCCAGTCCACCTGGGCGGGCTTGAGAGGCTGGCCGTCCAGGCTCAGGCCATGGCGCAGCAAGGCCAGTTTTTCAGGCAGGAAAGCCGCCTGCACGTTCTGCGTGACCAGGCCCACGCCCTTGGGGCCGTTGGGTGCCAGGTGCACTCGCACCAGGTACTCCTTTTCCACCTCGGACTGCTCGCCGATCAAAGCCTTGGCCACGCGGCCGTCCTGCGTCAGCACCAACAGGCCAGTGGAATCGATATCGAGCCGCCCTGCAGGCGCCAGACCACGCGTATGGCCCGCCTCGAACTTGCGCGGGCTGCGGTCGTCGCGCCAGCGCGTGCGGGGCTGCACCAGCACGGCAGCACTCTGGTGACCGTCTTCAGGCAAACCGCTCACATAGCCTATGGGTTTGTGCAGCAGGATGGTGACGCGCCCGCCCTGTTGGGCCGTGGCCTGGGGCAACACATCGATACGGTCGCTCGCCATCACCTGTTGCCCCATCTGCGCCACCTGGCCGTTGACCTTGACCCAGCCTCGCTCGATCCACTCGTCACCTTCGCGCCGGGAACACAAGCCCAGATCGGCCAGCCGCTTGTTGAGCCGGAACGGCCCCTCGTCTGTGGCGCCGGGCTTGGGCCATGCCTTGGGTGCCTGCGCACGTGGCGCAGGCGCACGGCCCGCTGGCGGGCGCTGAGGCGCGGGTTTGCGAGCGGGCTCGGCAGCAGCCTGCGGCGGTTTGCGCAGGCTCAGGGTCTTGGACATGGATCTCGGCTCTTTTCCGGTTCAGGCATGCGATGCCAAGGCGGCAGGACAATCAGGCATTTTCGCACCAATGACCGGGGTAGAGCGGGCCCATGCACACCCCGCTACAAGGAGCTGCGACCCGCGCTGCGCAAGGCTTCCAGGTCCAGGACGCGCAAGCCGCCGTATTCCACCTGTATGGCCCCGTCGGCCGCCCAGCGCGCCAGCGCCTCGTTCACGCGCTGGCGTGACAGGCCCACCAGATAAGCCAGCTCCTGTTGAGTAATGCGCAGCACCTGCCCCACACCAGGAAACAGGCCCGGGTGGAACAGGTTGGCCAGACTTCGGGCCACACGCACGTCCGGGTCGCTGATGCGGTCGATCTCGCGCGCGGCGATGAACTGCCCCAGGCGCTCGTTGAGCTGGCGCATCACGAAGCGGTTGAATCCGATGGAGTGGTCCAGCATCCAGTGGAAGGTGTCCACAGGCAGCCCGGCCACCAGGCTCTTGCGCAAGGCCTGGATGTTGTAGCGGTATATCTCGCGCTTGAGCGCGGTGCCTTCACCAAACCAGCCGCCCGGCGCGACGCCGGTGAAGGTCATCACCGGCCCCTGGCTGTCGTCGTTGCTCATCTTGAGCAGGCCTTCGATCAGCCCGAACCAGTAGGTGACGGGCCGCCCGACCCGGCAGATGTAGTCACCCGGCTCGGCCAGCGAGACCATGAGCGCGTCCTGCGCCCGGTACTGCTCTTCTGGCGTGAGGCTGGGCATCCAGGGAATGCTCTCGATTTCCTGAGGAGTGAGCGGGCGTGCCCGCTGGCGAAGTCCGACCTTGGCGTTCATGACGGTGAGTGTTCTTTGGACGCAAGAGCAAATCTCACATCCCTAGGGAAACTCCTAGGGAGTGACTACCCTAGATTGTCGCCGCAAGGACAACATGACGTCAAACTTAAACCGTACATTGGCCCCCAAGCCGGGAAAGCCCACGCAGATCAATGGACAAGGCGAGCCCCGGAACACAGGAGACAACATGCGGACAACGTTCCCCCGGCTGCTGCTGGAACATGCGGCCAAACGCCCCCAGGCAGCCGCCATGCGCGAGAAGGAATACGGGATCTGGCAGACGACCACTTGGCAAGAGATGGCAGGGCAGGTCGAACACATCGCCTGCGGCCTGCACCAGTTGGGCCTGCAGCGCGATGAGCACATCATCGTCATCGGCGCCAACCGCCCCAGCCTCTACGCCACCATGCTGGCAGCCCAGTCGCTGGGCGCCATTCCCGTGCCGCTGTACCAGGACGCCGTGGCCGCCGAATGCGTATTCCCCATCAACAACGCCGAGGTGCGTTTTGCCGTGGTGGAAGACCAGGAGCAGGTGGACAAGATGCTCGAGATCCGCGAGCAGTGCCCGCAGCTGAAGCACATTCTTTTTGACGACCCGCGTGGCCTGCGCAACTACGACGAACCCGGTCTGGCGGGCTTGGAGGAAGTGGTGGCTGCGGGCAAGGTGTTTGCCAGCGAACACCCCGACTTCTTCCGCGAGGAAGTGGAGAAGGCCCAGCCCGACGACGTGGCCGCCATGTTCTTCACCTCGGGCACCACGGGCAACCCCAAGGGCGTGGTGCACACGCATTTCACGCTGCTCAACCGGGCCGACGTGGGTGCCAAGTTCGACAAGCTCACTGCCGCCGAAGAGGTGCTGGCCTATCTGCCCCCGGCCTGGATCGGCCAGAACATCTTCAGCTACGCGCAGTGGCTGGCCTGCGGCTACGTGGTCAACTGCCCCGAGTCGTCGGGCACGGTCTCCATCGACCTCAAGGAAATCGGCCCAACCTATTACTTTGCGCCGCCGCGCGTGTTTGAAGGGCTGCTCACCAGCGTGATGATCCGCATGGAGGACGCGGGCACCATCAAACGCAAGATGTTCCACGCCTTCATGGACGTGGCGCGCAAGGTGGGCCCGGCGCTGATGGACGGCAAGACCGTGGGCCTAGGCGACCGCTTGCTCTACGCCCTGGGCAACATGCTGGTGTATGGGCCACTGCGCAACACGCTGGGCTTTTCCCGTGTGCGTGTGGCCTACACCGCCGGCGAAGCCATTGGCCCCGACCTGTTCAGCTTCTACCGCTCCATCGGCATCAACCTCAAGCAGCTCTACGGCTCCACCGAGACCGCCGTGTTCGTGTGCCTGCAGCCGGACCACGAGGTGCGCGCCGACACGGTGGGCGTGCCCTGCGAAGGTGTGGAGATCAAGCTGGCCGACAACGGCGAGATCCTGGTGAAGTCCCCCGGCCTGCTCAAGGAGTACTACAAGAACGCCAAGGCGACCGAGGAAGTGCTGTCTGCCGACGGTTGGTACCACACCAGCGACGCAGGCTTCATCGACGCCAGCGGGCACCTCAAGATCATCGACCGTGTGAAGGACGTGGGCCGCATCAAGGGCGGCGCCAACGACGGCGCCATGTTCGCGCCCAAGTACGTGGAGAACAAGCTCAAGTTCTTCTCGCACATCAAGGAGGCGGTGGCCTATGGCGACGGCCGCGAAAAGGTGTGCGTGATGATCAACATCGACTTCGACGCCGTGGGCAACTGGGCCGAGCGCCGCAACCTGCCCTACGCCGGTTACACCGACTTGGCGCAGAAGCCCGAAGTCTATGAACTCATCAAGGACTGCGTGGAGAAGGTCAACGCCGACCTGAGCCGCGACGCACTGCTGGCAGGCAGCCAGATCAGCCGCTTCCTGGTGCTGCACAAGGAACTGGACGCCGACGATGGCGAGCTGACACGCACCAACAAGGTCCGCCGCGGCTTCATTGGCGAGAAATACGCGGTGCTGATCGACGCGCTCTACGGCGGCAAGACGGAACAGTTCATCGAGACCCAGGTGAAGTTCGAGGACGGCCGCACCGGCAAGGTGAGCGCCACGCTGCGGCTGATGGACGCCAAGACCTTTGACGCTGTGAAGCAGGCCGCCTGAACGCCAGCACACGACAAGAACCACGGAAACACCGACCATGGCACACAAGAAAGTGGGAGACGTCATCCTCGACGTCCAGAACATCAGCCTGCGCTTCGGCGGCGTCAAGGCGCTGACCGACATCTCCTTCAACGTCAAGGAGCACGAGATCCGCGCCATCATCGGCCCCAACGGCGCGGGCAAGAGCTCGATGCTCAACTGCATCAACGGCGTGTATTCGCCGCAGGAAGGCTCCATCACCTTCCGGGGCCAGACCTTCAAGCACATGAACAGCCGTCAGGTGGCGGAAATGGGCATTGCCCGCACCTTCCAGAACCTGGCGTTGTTCAAGGGCATGAGCGTGATCGACAACATCATGACCGGCCGCAACCTGCGCATCAAGAGCAACATCTTGCTGCAGGCACTGCGCCTGGGGCCTGCCGAGCGCGAGGAGACGGCACACCGCGAGAAGGTCGAACACATCATCGACTTCCTGGAGATTCAGGCCTACCGCAAGACCCCCGTGGGCCAGCTGCCCTACGGCCTGCAAAAGCGCGTGGACCTGGGCCGCGCTCTGGCCATGGAGCCGCAGGTGCTGCTGCTGGACGAGCCCATGGCTGGCATGAACGTGGAAGAGAAGCAGGACATGTGCCGCTTCATCCTCGACGTGAACGACGAGTTCGGCACCACCATCGTGCTGATCGAGCACGACATGGGCGTGGTGATGGACATCAGCGACCGCGTGGTGGTGCTGGACTACGGCAAGAAGATCGGCGACGGGCCGCCCGACGAGGTGCGCAACAACGAAGAAGTGATCCGCGCCTATCTGGGCACCTCGCACTGACCACGGAGAGAACAAATGGGATTTTTCCTCGAAACCCTGTTCGGCGGCCTGATGGCAGGCATGCTGTATTCGCTGGTGGCCCTGGGCTTTGTGCTCATCTTCAAGGCATCGGGCGTGTTCAACTTTGCGCAGGGCGCGATGGTGCTGTTCGCGGCACTGGCCATGGCGCGCTTTGCAGAGTGGGTGCCGGGCTGGCTGGGCCTTGAAAACAAGGTCGTGGCCAACGTGCTGGCCTTCATGCTGGCGGCGGTGCTGATGTTCATGCTGGCTTGGCTGATCGAACGGCTCGTGCTGCGCCATCTGGTGAACCAGGAAGGCGTGACGTTGCTGATGGCCACGCTGGGCATCACCTACTTCCTCGACGGCCTGGGCCAGACCATCTTTGGCAGCGACATCTACCAGATCGACATTGGCATGCCCAAGGACCCGATCTTCATCCTGGACGGCATGTTCGAAGGCGGCGTGCTGATCAACCAGGAAGACGTGATTGCTGCGGTGGTGGCGGCCTGTCTGGTGGCGGCGCTGTCGCTGTTCTTCCAGAAGACCAGCACGGGCCGCGCGCTGCGCGCCGTGGCGGACGACCACCAGGCCGCACAGTCCATCGGCATTCCGCTCAACCGCATCTGGGTGATCGTGTGGTGCGTTGCTGGCATCACCGCCCTGGTGGCCGGGATGATCTGGGGCTCCAAGCTGGGTGTGCAGTTCTCGCTGACGACCGTGGCGCTGCGTGCGCTGCCGGTGATCATCCTGGGCGGCCTCACGTCTGTGCCCGGCGCCATCATCGGCGGGCTGATCATCGGTGTGGGCGAAAAGCTCTCCGAGGTGTACATCGGCCCCATGGTGGGCGGCGGCATCGAAATCTGGTTTGCCTACATGCTCGCACTCGTGTTCCTGCTGTTCAGGCCGCAAGGTCTGTTCGGCGAGAAGATCATCGACCGCGTGTGACATGAAACACCCCCTGCGCCGCTTCGCGTCTTCCCCCTCACTCGCCTTCGGCGAAAGGGGGACGCTCCCAGTGGCCCGGCAAAGCCGGTTCCACGGGAGCCCTGGGCAAGACACTTTCCGCCGGAACGGCTGATGGCACGCAACCAAGGAAACAGCAAATGTTCTACAGAGAAAACGGCCAATTCAAGACTTCCTACCGCGCCGACCAGCAGATCTTCCCGATCGCGCAGGACCGCTGGGCCATCCTGGCCATCGTCGCCTTCGCGGCCATCGGCGTCCCGCTGCTGGTGGACGAGTACCTCTTCCGCGCCATCCTCATCCCCTTCCTGATCCTGTCGCTCGCGGCCATTGGTGTGAACATCTTGGTGGGCTACTGCGGCCAGATTTCGCTGGGTTCGGGCGCCTTCATGGCGGTGGGCGCGTACATGGCCTACAACACCTACATCCGCATCGACGGCATGCCGCTGATCGTGGCACTGCTGTCCGGCGGCTTCTTCGCCACGCTGGTGGGCTTGGTGTTCGGTATTCCCAGCCTGCGCGTCAAGGGCCTGTACCTGGCCGTGGCCACGCTGGCCGCGCAGTTCTTCTGCGACTGGGCCTTCCTGCGCATCGGCTGGTTCACCAACAACAACGCATCAGGCTCGGTGTCGGTGTCCAACCTCAACGTGCTGGGTTGGACCATCGACACGCCATTGGAAAAGTACCTGTTCTGCCTGGCCTTCCTGGTGGTGTTTGGCGTGCTGGCCAAGAATCTGGTGCGCGGCGCCATCGGCCGCGAGTGGATGTCCATCCGTGACATGGACGTGGCCGCTGCGGTGATCGGCATCCGCCCGATGTACGCCAAGCTCAGCGCGTTCGCGGTCAGCTCCTTCATCATCGGTGTGGCTGGCGCGCTGTGGGGCTTCGTGCACCTGGGTTCGTGGGAACCCGCCGCCTTCAGCATCGACCGTTCTTTCCAGCTGCTGTTCATGGTCATCATCGGCGGCATGGGCTCCATCATGGGCAGCTTCTTTGGCGCGGCCTTCATCACCGTGCTGCCCATCTTCCTCAACCAGTTCCTGCCCTGGCTGGGCGATCTGGTCGGTATCTCGGTGTCCACGGCGGCGGTCTCCCACACCGAATTCATGATCTTCGGCGCCCTAATCGTGTGGTTCCTGATCGTGGAGCCGCACGGTCTGGCCAAACTGTGGAGCATCGCCAAGCAGAAGCTGCGCATCTGGCCCTTCCCGCATTGATTCCTTTCGTTCCCCGCCCCCCGCTTCAACCACTATTCAGGAGACAAACCATGAAGCTTCGTTCACTCGCCCTTGCCGCTGCGGTGGCTGCGACCACCCTGACCGGCGCCTTGGTGGCCCCGAGCGCTCACGCGCAAGCCAAGGAGCAGTTCTTCCCCGTGCTGGTGTACCGCACCGGCGCCTACGCCCCCAACGGCGTGCCCTGGGCCAATGGTTTTGTGGACTACCTCAAGCTGATCAATGCCCGTGGCGGCATCAACGGCGTGAAGATTTCGTTCGAGGAATGCGAAACCGGCTACGCCACCGACCGCGGTGTGGAATGCTACGAACGCCTGAAAGGCAAGAACGGCGGCGCCACGATGTTCCAGCCGCTGTCCACCGGCATCACCTTCGCGCTGACCGAAAAAGCCCCCACCGACAAGATTCCGCTGATCACCGCGGGCTATGGCCGCAGCGAATCGCAGGATGGCGGCGTGTTCAAGTGGAACTTCCCGCTGGCTGGCACCTACTGGGTGGCCGGTGACGTGATCATCCAGGACATCGCCAAGAAGCTCGGCGGTGCAGCCAACCTCAAGGGCAAGCACATTGCACTGGTGTACCACGACAGCCCCTTCGGCAAGGAAGCCATTCCCATCCTGCAGGAACGCGCGTCCATGCACGGCTTCAAGCTGAGCCTGCTGCCCGTGACCCACCCCGGCGTAGAACAAAAGGCCACCTGGCTGCAGATCCGCCGCGACCGCCCGGACTACGTGGTCAACTGGGGCTGGGGTGTGATGAACTCCACACTGCTCAAGGAAGCCCAGGCAACTGGCTACCCGCGCGACAAGATCTACGGCGTGTGGTGGGCCGGTGCCGAACCGGACGTCAAGGACATCGGCGAAGGCGCGAAAGGCTACAACGCCATCACCATGCAGCACGGTGCCGAGCCGAACGCCGCCTTCGTCAAGGAGGTGATGGACAAGGTCCACAGCAAAGGCCAGGGCACGGGCCCGAAAGAGGAAGTGGGCTCCGTGCTTTACGTGCGCGGCGCGATGAGCGCAATGCTGGCGGTGGAAGGCGTGCGCCGTGCCCAGGAGAAGTACGGCAAAGGCAAGGTCATGACCGGCGAGCAAGTGCGCTGGGGCCTGGAGAACCTGGACCTGACCCAGGCCAAGCTTGACGGGCTGGGCTTCAAGGGCGTGATGCGCCCCATCTCCACCAGCTGCCAGGACCACATGGGTGCCGCCTGGGCCCGCATCCACACCTGGGACGGCAGCAAGTGGCAGTTCACCAGCGACTGGTACCAGGCCGACGAGCAGATCATCAAGCCGATGGTGAAGTCCGCCGCTGACAAGTACGCCGCCGAGAAGAAGCTGACCCGCCGCACGCCGCAGGACTGCCAGTCCTGATTGGCAACGCTCCGGTCATTCACCTCAAGTGAGTGACCGGATGGCTGGCCCACCCGGGCCAGCCGCCAGCCCCCGGTGTCCCTTAATCCATGGGCACCGAGGACTGGTTCGTCGTCCGGTGCATTTCCTTCAAGGTTCCATCCATGAGCACACCCAACATCGTTCTCAACGTCAACGGCATCGAGGTCATCTACAACCACGTGATCCTCGTGCTCAAAGGCGTGTCACTGCAGGTTGCCGAAGGGCAGATCGCAGCCATCCTCGGCGGCAACGGCGCGGGCAAGACCACCACGCTGCGCGCCATCTCCAACCTGCTCAAAGGCGAGCGCGGTGAAGTCACCAAGGGCAGCATCGAGTTGCGCGGTGAACGCATCGAGAACCTTTCCCCCGCCGACCTGGTCAAGCGTGGCGTGGTGCAGGTCATGGAAGGCAGGCACTGCTTTGCCCACCTCACCATCGAAGAAAACCTGCTGACCGGTGCCTACACCCGCGCCAGCAAGGCCGAGGTCGACGCCAACCTGGAAAAGGTCTACACCTACTTCCCGCGCCTGAAGACGCGCCGCACCTCGCAGGCGGCCTACACCTCGGGCGGTGAGCAGCAGATGTGCGCCATTGGTCGCGCGTTGATGACCAACCCGAGCGTGGTGCTGCTGGACGAGCCCTCCATGGGCCTGGCGCCGCAGATCGTGGAAGAGGTGTTCGAGATCGTGAAAGACCTCAACACCAAGGAAAAGGTCACCTTCCTGATCGCCGAGCAGAACACCAACATGGCGCTCAAGTACGCCGACTACGGCTACATCATGGAAAGCGGCCGCATCGTGATGGACGGTGCCGCCAGCGACCTGCGCAACAACGAGGACGTCAAGGAGTTCTACCTCGGCATGGGCGGCGGCGAACGCAAGAGCTTCCGCGACGTGAAGAGCTACAAGCGCCGCAAGCGCTGGCTGGCCTGAGCAGCGCCTCTTCACTCACTTCGTCACCGCCAGTTTTTCTGTCAGGGAGCCCTCCCATGCCCCAACTCCACCTAGACGCCCTGGAAACCCGCTCCCCAGCCGATCGCGAGGCCGCCTTGATGGCCGCGCTGCCCGCCCACATCGCCCAGGCACAACGCGACAGCGGCGCCATGGCGCGCATTCTCTCGGGCGTGGACGCCAACAGCATCACCACCCGCGCCGCGCTGGCCACACTGCCCGTGACGCGCAAACACGAATTGCTGGAACAGCAGCAAGCCTCGCGCGCCGCTGGCGGCGACCCGTTCGGCGGGTTCTCCACCATCGGCTGGCGCGGCCTGGCACGCGCATCGGGCGCGCGGCGGGTGTACCAGTCACCCGGCCCCATCTACGAACCCGAGGGCCAAGGCACGGACTACTGGCGCGCTGCCCGGGCCATGGCGGCTGCGGGTTTTGAGGCAGGCGATCTGGTGCACAACTGCTTCAGCTACCACCTCACCCCCGGCGCGTGGATCATGGAAAGCGGCGCCCAGGCTTTGGGCTGCACCGTCATTCCCGGTGGCGTAGGCAACACCGAGCAGCAGCTCGCGGCCATCCACGACCTGCGCCCCAACGCATACAGCGGCACGCCCAGCTTCCTCAAGATCCTCGTGGAAAAGGCCGCTGAAGCCGGGCAGAAACTGTCCATCCACAAGGCCCTGGTCTCGGGCGAGGCCTTTCCGCCATCGCTGCGCGACTGGCTGGCCGAACGCGGCGTCACCGGTTACCAGTGCTACGCCACCGCAGACGTGGGCCTCATCGCCTACGAAACCTCTGCCCGCGAGGGCCTGGTGCTGGATGAAGGCGTGATCCTGGAAATCGTGCGCCCAGGCACGGGCGACCCGGTGCCAGAAGGCGAAGTGGGTGAAGTGGTGGTGACCGTGCTCAACCCCGCCTACCCGCTGATCCGCTTTGGCACGGGGGACCTCTCTGCCGTGCTGCCCGGCACCTGCCCCACAGGCCGCACCAACACCCGCATACGCGGCTGGCTGGGCCGGGCCGACCAGACCACCAAAGTGCGCGGCATGTTCGTGCACCCGTCCCAAGTGGCTGAAGTGGCTCGGCGTTTCCCCGCCGTGCACAAGGCACGCCTGGTGGTGACTGGCGAGATGGCCAACGACCAGATGGAACTGCTGGTGGAGGTGCCCGCGGCCGAGCGCGCCGACACCCTCACCGCTGGCCTGGAAAACGCCATCCGCGACGTGACCAAACTGCGCGGCCAGGTGCGCTTCGTGGACCCTGCCAGCCTGCCCAACGACGGCAAGGTCATCGAGGACGCGCGCACCTATCGCTGAGGGTATCTATCTACGTAGTTTCTGGTATGGACTTCAGGTGCCCCCCACCTAAGATGGGCTCACGTTTCAACCAGGAGACACCGATGAAGAAACTTCTGACCTTTGCATTGGCCGCCACCACAGCCGTGGGCGCGATGGCCCAAGACTTCCCCAGCAAACCCATCACCTTCGTGGTGCCCTTTGCTGCTGGCGGCCCCACCGACACCGTGGCCCGCCAACTGGCCGAAACCATGCGCAAGCACCTGAACAACGCCACCATCGTGGTGGACAACGCTGCGGGTGCAGGCGGAACCATCGGCGCCACCAAAGTGGCCCGCGCCGCGCCGGACGGCCACACCATTCTGGTCTGGCACATCGGCATGGCCGCCACCGCCAGCCTGTACCGCCGCCTGCAGTACAAACCGCTGGAAGACTTTGAGTACCTGGGCATGATCAACGACGTGCCCATGACCCTGATCGGCAGCCCCAAGATCCCGGCCAACACCTACCGCGACTTCGAGAACTACATCCGCGCCAACGGCGGCAAACTCAACCTGGCTCACGCCGGTCTGGGCTCTGCTTCGCACCTGTGCGGTCTGATGTGGCAATACGCCGTCAAGTTGGACAAGTCCATGTCCACCATTGCCTACCGCGGCACGGCCCCTGCCATGAACGACCTGATCGCCGGCACCGTGGACGTGATGTGTGACCAGACGACCAACACGACCAGCCAGATCGAAGGCGGCCGCGTCAAGGCCTATGCCGTGACCACGCCCAAGCCGCTCAGCGACCACCCCCTGCTCAAGCATTACCCCAGCCTGCAGGAAATGGGCCTGAAAGACTTCAACCTGACCATCTGGCACGGCATGTACGCGCCCAAGGGCACCCCGGCACCGGTCATCAAGAAGATCAACGACGCGCTGCAGGCCTCGCTGAAGGACCCGGACTTCATCAAGAAGCAAGCCGCACTGGGCGCCATCGTGGTCAAGGACAAGCGTGTCACGCCTGAAGGCCACAAGGCCTTCGTGGTGGACCAGACCGCCAAGCTCAAGACGGTGATCGAAGCCGCGGGCCAGTACGCCGACTGACACCAGCCTTCCCCAGCTGACTCCGAGTAAATACCACCTCCTGCCCAGGCAGGAAGGTGGTATTTTTCTTTCCTGCATGCCCAAGCCGCCGCCGCTGCTCATCATCGACTCGATCACCCAGCTCACCCCCAAGGACGCTGGGTGCATCGCTGTCTCAGGCTCTCACGGCGGCCGCAGCGTGAGCCGCTACGCCGTCGCCGCGCGGCCCTTGCTGAGTGTGTTCAACGACGCTGGCGTCGGCAAGGACCGGGCAGGCATCGCAGCACTGGATATTCTGGAAGAAGCCGGTTTGGCGGCGTGCACCGTGTCGCACATGAGCGCATGCATCGGCCAGGCAACCAGCACCCTGGAGAGCGGCATCGTCAGCCACGTCAACCAGCAGGCACGTGCGCTGGGTTGCAAGCCAGGGCAACCTTTGCGCACCTTCCTGTGCACGCTCACCGACACACGCTGAAAACGGCAGCGACGGTCGTCACACGCCCCAGACGACCTCGCAGCGCTCCCGCATGCAGTGGTTGAGCATGTCGATGAAGGGTGCCACGCGGGTGCGCAGACTCACACGCTCCGGCTCCGGTTCGTCCTCACCATTCGCCTGCGCTTCCTGCTTCTGCCGCTCGTAGTCGACCTCTTCCTGAACCACTGCCGCTTTCAGCGCCTCGATGGCGCCCGGCATCTGTTCCAGAAGGATGATGCCCGGCCCGGCCGGATCCTTGCCCAGGATCTCCAGCACCCGCTTGCCGTTGGGCTCCAGCATCACCACGTCTCCGGTGGCCTTGGACTTGAATCGGTAGAGCATGGTCTTCTCCTTTCGCAGGCAATGGCCCTTGCATTCATTTTGGCACGCCCTCTGGTCATGCACATCACCGTTTCGGGTAAACCCGCTCCCTCGCCGATGCCAAGGCTTCCAGAATTGATTCAAATCTAAAATAATCGCCCGTCAACCTCCACCCAGCGTTGCCACCGCCCCGCCAAACACCCGCACCCATCCACGGCCACCCCAATGCAGACGCCCCTCGACCTTGAAGCACGCGTGCACAGCGAGCACCCCGAATCGCTGCGCCTGTGGTTGCGGCTGCTCACCTGCGCCCAGCTCATCGAGAAAAAAATCCGCTCGGGTCTGCGAGAACAGTTCGACACGACGCTGCCGCGTTTCGACTTGATGGCCCAATTGGAACGGCACCCCGAAGGGCTGAAGATGAAGGAGCTTTCACACCGGCTCATGGTGACGGGTGGCAACGTCACCGGCATCACCGACCAGCTGGTGGCAGAAGGGCTGGTGGAACGTCTGGGCGTGGAGGGTGACCGCCGCGCCTTCCGGGTGCGCCTGACCCCCGCCGGCCACGATGCCTTTGCCGACATGGCCCGCGTGCACGAGGCCTGGATCGTGGAGGCCTTCGAGGGCTTGAACACACGCGACATCGAACAGCTCTACCGCCTGCTCGGCAAGGTCAAGCAACAGCAGCAGGCCAGCCGTTAGCCGTTCACCGCGCGACCCGCATGCAGGAGACCCCGCCATGACTGTCGCCCCCGCCAGAAGTGCACAGACCGACCGCTACGTGCACGACCGCCTGCCCCCAGACGACCAGTGGCCGCAACTGGTCTACAACCTGCCCGAGTTGCAGTTCCCGCCCCAGGTGAACCTGGTAGAGCGTCTGCTGGACGGCGCCGTCCACACCCGAGGCTGGGGCAGCCACCCCCTGATGCGCAGCGACGACCGGCTGCTCACCTACGCCCAGGCGCTGGACGAGGTGAACCGCATCGCCCATGTGCTGGTGCATGACCTGAGGCTGGAACCCGGTAACCGCGTGCTGCTGCGCGGCGGTAACTCCATCACCTTGGCACTCGCCTGGCTGGCGGTGGTCAAGGCTGGGCTGGTGGCCGTGGCCACCATGCCTCTGCTGCGCGCCAAAGAGCTGGGCGACATCCTGCTCAAGGCCCGCCCCGCCGTGGCGCTTTGTGACGAACGTCTGCTCAACGAACTGCAATCTGCGGCCGGCAATCTGGACACGCCGCTGCCCATCGTCACCTTCAACGGCACGGCAGACGCTCCCGGCTCGCTGGAGGAACGCGCCGCCCGGCATGTCACGGCGTTCGCGCCCTGCCCCACCGCCGCCACCGACATCGCGCTGCTGGCGTTCACCTCGGGCACCACAGGCAAACCCAAGGCCGCCGTGCACACCCACCTGGACGTGCTGGCCGCCTGCGAGACCTGGCCGCGCCACGTGCTGCGGCTGCAGCCTGAAGACACCGTGGCGGGTTCGCCCCCGCTGGCCTTCACCTTTGGCCTGGGCGGGCTGCTGATCTTTCCCATGTGGGCTGGCGCATCGGTGTACTTTCCGCCCGGCCCCTACACGCCTGAAAGCCTGGTGCACACCTTGGCGCGCCATGGGGTGACGGTGTGTTACACCGCCCCCACCTTCTACCGGCAGATGGCCCCGTTTGCCCGCCAGCACGGCATGCCCAGCCTGCGCATCTGCGTCAGCGCTGGCGAAGGCCTGCCCGACGCCACACGGCAGCTCTGGAAAGAAGCCACAGGCATTGAGATGCTCGACGGCATCGGCGCCACCGAGATGTTCCACATCTTCATCTCGTCGGCGGGCCGCGAGGTGCGGCGCGGCGCCATCGGCAAGGTGGTGCCGGGCTACCAGGCCAAAGTGGTGGACGACGACGGCCACGAGGTGCCGCGCGGCACGTTGGGCAAGCTCGCCGTGACCGGCCCGACGGGCTGCCGCTACCTGGACGACGAACGCCAGCGCAACTACGTGCGCCATGGCTGGAACTACCCCGGCGACGCCTTCGTGCAGGACGCCGACGGCTACTTCTTCTACCAGGCGCGGACCGACGACATGATCATCACCGCAGGCTACAACGTGGGCGGGCCGGAGGTGGAAGACGCGCTGATGCACCACCCCGCCGTGGCAGAGTGCGGCGTGGTCGGCCAGCCTGATGAGGAACGCGGCATGATCGTCAAGGCCTACTGCGTGCTCAAACCCGGCCATACAGGTGACGAAGCCTTGGTACATGCCCTGCAGGAGCACGCGAAGGCCACCCTGGCCCCATACAAATACCCGCGCGAAATCGAGTTCCTGGAAAAGCTGCCACGCACCGAGACCGGCAAGCTGCAACGCTACATCCTGCGCCAGCGCGCGCAGGGCAAGTGAACGAATGGATCAGGAGCGGGCCTGCCGGAAGGCCATCACGGCCTGGTTGCGCAAGGTGCGCAGCAACGCCAGTTCCTGCTCTTGCAGGCCAGCGGCATCCACCGTGGCGCGGTCAGCGTAGATGAGGCCGAATGGCGCGCCCTTGAACTGCATGGGCAGAAGCAGGAAGGCGGGGGCGTTCACGTCGCGGCGGTACCAATCAGGCAGACGCGACACCACATTGACCGCCGATGCATCGCGGATGTGCGTATCCAGCCCCTTGAAGCAGACGGCGCTGAACAGCGTCTCGGACGAATGCAGCGGTACACGGAACAAGCGGGAGACGCGGCTGGCGTCGCTGCCCAGCCCCAAACGGCCGCTGAGCTGCTCCCCTGCGGCGTCCTTCAGGCACAGCACGACACGCTGCATGCCCAGCGCACGGTACATGGTCTCCAGCACCATGCGCAGCACATCGTTGAGCGGCGCGCCCTCCACCATGGCCTGCGTGACGTCCTGCACCCCCCTGGCCAACAAGGCCGTCGGGGAATCCTCCATCTGGCGCGCTTCGTCCTGAACGCTACCCTCCTGCCCCATGGCGTAGGCGCCAAGGCCATCGGCCTCGGAGGGGGGCGCCTCGGGCAAGTCGATCAGACGGGCAGACGGTGAGCCAGGGGACACGGCCAACTCCAGCGCGTGCACCGCTGCCGTCAGCTTGGTACGCGCCTGCAGCGCCAAGTCCACGAGTTGCGCCCGGTCTTGCCCCAGGCAAGGGGCGTACCTCGTACCCAGGCGCTCAAGCTCGGCAGGCCAACTCTGGCGGTCGTGGCGCATGAAGACATCGGCAAACTCGTGAGCCGCGGCACCGATCCAGCGCAACCGCTCGGTCGCGTCAACGGGCTGCCTGCCAGGTGGTTGACCCCGCTTGTGCTGCATCAGCCGCTGAATATGCTGAGGCAGGCGCCACAGTTGCGCCACACCCAGGCCCAGAGCCTCGTAGCTCAAGCCCAGCACGCGAAGCGACACCTGCTCCTCGCTCTGCTTGGCCTCAGCCAGCGCCGCACGCACCTGGCCGGCTTCTGCCGGAAAATAGAACTCCGCCAGCAGCCGGCCCAGGTTCTGGAACACGGTGCCCAGAAAGGCCTCCTCGTGCTCCACCGGCGACAGGCACAGATCGGCAGCCAGCGTACCGGCAAACATGGCCCGCAGGAACTCGTCCTTGAGCTGCTCGGCGTGCGCCTTGTCCTGCATGTGTTCCAGCATCACCAGGCTCATGGCAATGCAGCGCACCTCGGACAATCCAATCAGGCTGACCGCGCGCGAAACGGTGCTGATTTCCCCGCCCAGGTGGGCATAGCGAGCCGAATTGACCAGCCTGAGCAGCTTGTGGGTCAACGCCACGTCTTCCAGGATCGAACTGGTCAGGCTGTTGAGACCCTCGTTGTCGTTGCTGGCAATGCGCAGCACCTTGACGATCTGCGCAGACATGGCCGGGAAATCACTGCGGTCGCGCATGCGCTCCAGCAGTGCCCGCAAGGTGGGATTCGCCACCGGCGCGCTCGGCAGGTCGAGCAGCGGCTCATGCGCGGAAGGTGCCTCGGCCGTTCCGTCGGGTTTTTCCACACTTACCCCCTGCCAGGGGAAACGACAGTTTCTTCCAACCGCCCGGCAATCTGCCCCACAGCCAAAGCCGCAGGCGAACCCGGGGTGTGCACAAGCAAGAGCTGGCGGCGCATGACCGCGTCCTTCACGGCCTGATCCGAGGGAATGTCACCCATGTGAATCAGCCGCACACCAGCGGGCAGCCCCGGCCGAGCGTCGGCCGCCTGCTGCAACTGCGCCCCGACGAAGCGGTTGAGCACCGTCTGCAACTGGTTGGTGATGGTCTTGCCATCACCAGGCCGGATGGCCTGGTTGACGATCAGGCGGATCTGCTGGCGCTGTTGCTGCATGGCCAGCACCTTGATCGTGGCATAGGCGTCGGTCAGGGATGTCGGCTCGGGTGTGGCCACGAGCAGGATCTCGGAAGCCAGCGACAAGGCAAACAACACCACATCGGAGATGCCAGCCCCGGTATCGAGCAGCACCACGTCAAAACGCGGCACCACTTCGCTCATGAGGTTCAGAAAATCGTCCCTCACTTCGGGTGACAGGCGGGAATATTCGACCAGCCCCGAACCGGCCAGGATCACCGAGAAACCACCCGGCGCCTTGAGGATGGCGTCACCCAGCGTGGCCTTGCCAGTGAACACGTCGTGCAACGTGATCTTGGGATAGAGGTTAAGAACGACGTCGAGGTTGGCCAGGCCAAGATCGGCATCCAGCACCAGCACCTTGAGGCCGCGCCGCGTCAGCGCTGCGGCAAGGTTGGCCGACACGAACGTCTTGCCCACGCCGCCCTTGCCGCTGGTGATGGCCACCACCTTGCCCTTGGCCGGACTGAACAGTGGCCCGGGCGCCTCGGAGGCGGGCTGGGTCATGGCAGAGGAAGGTGCGTTCATCGTTGCGGGTTTGTCTGCCGGCGTCATCGGCCGGCCGGATCATGGATCATAAGCGGGTCCGGCGGATTCAATCCGAACAACAGACCCTTTTCTTCGGCGCTGACTTCACTGATGGCCTGCGGCTCGATGGTGACGGTGTTGCGCCCCGACGCCTTGGCCAGGTACATCTGCGCGTCAGCGCGCTCCACCCAGGACAAAGGTGTGGTGCGCAGCCAAGGCGGGGCGAACGCCCCGCCGCAACTGACGGAGACCTGCAGCGAAGGCTGGTTCGCAACATCGATGCGCAGTGACTGAACCCGGGCACGGATGCGTTCCCCCACCACGGCTGCAAATGCTGGCGGGCAATTCGGAAACACGATGGCGAATTCCTCCCCGCCAAAGCGCCCTACCGTGTCCATGGGGCGCACGCAGTCCAGAAGAGCCTGACTCACGGCACGGATCACCGCGTCGCCCGCCAGGTGGCCGTATGTGTCATTGACGTGCTTGAAATGGTCGATGTCGACCATCAACAGCAAGGCCGCATCGCCCGAACGCGCCACGCGGTCGAGCTCCTGCTCCAGCGTCCCCATCAGCGAACGGCGGTTCATCAACCCCGTCAAAGGGTCGCGCGACGAGAGGTCACACAGGGCGTCAAGCAAGGCCTGCACAAATGCAGCCTCCTGGCCGGGCTGGCATTCGGGCAGGGGCAACCCGGCCTGTGCCAACAGGGCCTTGACCTTGTCCAACCGCAACTGCTCGACCTTCACCCGGCGACGTCCTGAAAAAAAGGGTTGCTTGCAGCCCGCGCGCTTAATTACCAATCTTGCGACTGTCAAAGCGCGTCTATTAACATTTTGACACGTTCCTGTGCCTATTTTCCGCCCAACAACCCATGAGGAACGCAGAATCGGCCGAGAGAGTCCGCGAAAAAGTGATACTTGGGTGGCAAATCACCAAGGCGGTTGCACGTGATCACCGTGCCCCCCTGGAATCACCCCACCCGCTTGACCAGCGCGTTGACAGCTTCGCGCACGGAGGGTGGAACGAACGCATCGGGCATTTGCCAAGCAGCCTGCCACACCAGCAACTGGTCGGCAGGCATGGGGCGCGCCACACCGTAGCCCTGCAGCACGTCGCACCCCATTTCGTTGAGGGTGGCTGCGTGGGCAGCGGTCTCCACCCCCTCGGCCACCACCTGGCGGTCAAAGGCCCTGGCCAGCCCGATGACACCTTGCACCAGGGCGCGGTCCTTCGGGTTGTCCAGCATGTCGCGCACAAAGGACTGGTCGATCTTGATCGACTGGGCCGACAGGCGCTGCAGGTAGGTGAGCGAAGAATAGCCTGTGCCGAAATCGTCAATGGAACAGAGCACGCCCATCTGCGCCAGGTCCTGGATGACGAAATCGACCATGGTCAGGTCGTCCATGGTGTCGGATTCGAGCAACTCGATTTCCAGGAAGTTGCGCGGCAGGCCAGAGTAAGTCTTGAGCAGCTTGCGCACCTCCACCAGGAAGCGTGGCTCCACCAGCGTGGCGACAGACAGATTCACGCTCAATGGCAAATGCACACCCGCCTGCATCCAGGCATGTCCGCAAGCCATCGCGCGGCGCAGCACCCAGTAGTCAAGATTCTGTGCCACTGGCGTGCCCTGGATGACGCCCAGGAACACGCCGGGCACAAGCACACCCCGTTCTGGATGATGCCAGCGGATCAGGGTCTCTGCGCCCACGACGGCGCCATCGGCCAGACGCACCTTGGGCTGGAAGTAAAGCACCATCTCGCCAGCTTCAAGCGCCTGTTCGATACGCCTGACCGACTCCCGCCGCTCCTGAGCCTTGACGTCGCGCTCCGCATCGAACACATAGATGCGGTCCTTGCCTTTTTCCTTGGCTTGGAACATGGCCAGGTCGGCATGGCGCAGCAAGGTGTCGCCGTCGGCATGGTCTGCCGGGTAGAGAGTCACCCCCACGCTGGAAGACAGCTTCAGCTCGCCCCCATCCACAGCCAGCGGCAGGCGCAGGCAACGGCGCACCTCCTCCAACTGGTCGATGACGCCGCCGGGGTTTTCGCATTGGGTCAGGATCAGCACGAATTCGTCGCCCCCGACACGCCCCACCATGTCGCCTTCGCGCAGACAGGTCTTGATGCGCGCGGCCAGTTCCCGCAGCACCGCATCGCCCTTGGCAAAGCCCAGGCGGTCATTGACAGCCTTGAAGTCATCTACGTCCAGCACGCACACACCCACAGGGCGCTCACCACGGCGGGGGCCGTTCACGCAGGCCTGCAATTCCTGCATCAGCAGGCGGCGGTTGGGCAGGCCAGACAGAGGATCAAAGCTGGCGGCCCTGGCCACCTCCTCAGCGTGGCGTTTCTGCTCGGTGGTGTCGCGGCTGATGGAGACCCACTGCTGCACCGTGCCGTCAGGCGCGAAGGACGCATCGAACGTGACGTCGGCCACGTAAACCTCGCCGTTCTTGCGCCTGCGCATGATCTCGCCCTGCCAGCGCCCGTCCTGGCGGACCTTGTCGATGATGCGGTTGAACAGCACCTCGGCTTCCTCGCTGTCCACGCGGATCAATTCGCTGGGCTGGCCCAGCAACTCGTCCCGGGTGTAGCCGTTCATCTCGCAGAAGGCGGGGTTGGCGTCCAGGATGGTGCGGTCTGGTGCCAGGATGACAATGCCATCGCGGCCATGATGAAACAGGCTCGCCGCCTGCTGCGCGTCTTGCAGTGTCTGGCGCAAAACCGCCTCGCGCTTGCGCAACCTGAACAGGCTGTCGAACAAGAAGCCAAAGACAACGATGGCCCCAGGAAAGATGACGAACGCGGGCAGCACCATCACCGGCAGCACCACTGTGCGCGCCTCTGCGGGCAGCAAGGCCAAGCTGAAGAGGGCCACCAGGGAGCCACACAGGCCCAGACTCAAGAGCCATACCGGCTGAGAGAGACTGCCGCCAAGTTGATGGTCCAGACGAGGCCGCCAGCGGCGCCAGGCCATGCCCATGGCGACGGACAACACGACAGACACCACCCCTGCCAACACACCCGCACCGCCCATGCCCACACGCACCACGCCAACCATGGTTGCAGCCAGCGCGGCCGGACCGAACGGCAGGTAGGCGCTTGCCAAGGTGATGATGATGGACTTGGAGTCAAGGTAGACGCCCGGAACCATTTCGACGGGCGCCATCATGGCGACAATGCCGACGGCACCGAAGAGCACTCCGCCAAAGGCGAAAAGCAAGGTGTTGCGCGAGCGCCGCACAGTGGCGTCGGGATGGGAGGACGGAGACAGTGCGAGCCCGTAAACGGCAGCCAGCAAGGCGATCAGCCCGGCATTGAAACCCAGCTCGCGGATGAGCGACGCGGAATCGGCGAGCATACCCATCACCGTGCCGCAGTCCCTGGACCGACCAACATATTCCCCCCTGCCTTCAATGCCCACATGCCGTGTGGTTTCGGTGCCAGAGCTACCGGCAACCCCGCTATCTTCGGGTGCTGAACCGAAGACCGGAGGCTTTGCGACCCTGGCTCGCGCGCAGGTGTGCCTACGCATGCATTCTAGCCAGAGACTGCGGCGCCAGCATATTTACCACCTGCGGGCATATTGGAAAGTCTCCCAGGGGGTTTTCATGCATTTCTGGCGGGAATGCGGTACAAACGCGGCTGACCGTTGCCACGGGAGTGCCGATGCCTCACATACCGAAGTGGTCCCCCAGCCTGAGCGTGCACAACGCCGTGCTGGACGAGCAGCACATCACGCTGATAGAAACCGCCAACGAGCTCCTGGGCACACTCCGGGAAGCGCCTTGGCACCCTGAGCATGCCGTCAACCTGCTGGAGGAAATACTCGGCCTGTCGCGGCGGCACGACGCGCTGGAAGAGCAGTTGCTGGCCAACCACGACTGCCCCACGCTGGAACAGCACCAGGCCATTCACCGCCGGGTGGAGAGCGAGTTGCAACAGTGGCTGACGCAGGCCCGGGAAGGCCGGTTCGACAAGGTGGGGCTGGCGCGCTACCTGGAGCACTTCATGGGCCACCACCTTGCCGAAACCGACATGCCGGTGAAAGGCTACTTGCACGACTGAGCCAGACGTGCCTCTTCCCCTTCCGCGTTGCAGAAGTCTTTCAGCACGCCAGCAAGGATCGCCAATCCCAGCGTAATTTCTTCGGCGGTGCTGTTCAGGCGGGGCATGAAGCGCAGGCATTGCGGCCGGGCGGCGTTGAGCAGCAAGCCCCTTTCGCGACAGGCGTGCACCACTTGCGGCGCAATGTCCGCCCCCAGCTCCAGCGCGAGCAGCAAACCTTCGCCACGCACCTCGCCCAAACCGTGCTTTTGCGCAAGCTTTTCCAACCCTGCGCGCAGTTGCTGGCCCATCGCGCGCGCATGCGCCAAGAAGGATGGCTGACTCAACTCGCCAAGCACCGCCAGGCTCACCGCGCACATCAGCGGGTTGCCTGCGTAGGTGCCGCCCTGGTCGCCGCGCTCGAACACGCTGCAATGCGCCTGCGCCAGCATGGCCGAAATGGGCACTCCGCCCCCCAACCCTTTGCCCAGGGTCAGGATGTCGGGCGTGACGCCGAAGTGCTGGAAGGCAAACAGTTCGCCCAGGCGGCCGCAGCCGGTCTGCACCTCGTCAAAGATCAGCAGCAAGCCGCGCTCGTCGCACAACTGGCGAAGTTCCCGCAGAAAAGCGCGCTTGGCAGGACGGACCCCGGCCTCGCCCTGCACCGGCTCCAGCATGATGGCCGCCGTGCGCTCATTCACAGTCGCCCGCACCGAGTCGATGTCGTTGAGCCGCGCCTTGACGAAACCCGGCACGTTGGGCGGGAAGAGCTGATCCCAGCCCGCCTTGCCGCTGGCGGCCATGGTGGCCAGGTTGCGCCCATGGAAGGCGTTGTCGAAGGTGACGATCTCGAAGGCGCCGCCGCGCCGCGTGCGCCCCCACTTGCGCGCCAGCTTGATGGCCCCCTCGTTCGCCTCCGCCCCGGTGCTGCCGAAGAACACCTGGTCAAAGCCCGTCAGCTCGCACAAGCGCGCGGCCAATTGCAGCGAAGGCTCGTTGTACAGCGCGGGGCTGGGCGTGAGCAGCTTTTGCGACTGCGCCAGCAGGGCCTGGGTAATGACCGGCGGGCAATGCCCCAGAGCGTTGACAGCCCAGCCTTGCAACCAGTCCAGGTAGCGCCGCCCCGCCGCGTCCCACAGCCAGGCCCCTTCGCCACGCACGAACAGGTCGGCGGGGCGCTCGGTGATGGGCATGAGCTTGTGGGAATGCGGCGGGTGTTGCGGCTGCGATTTCATGGCATGGGGCCTTTCAGGTTGAGAAGATCGACGGGACAAAGAAAAAGGCCACGGGGGTGAGCCGTGGCCTTTGGGGGAGAAAAGGGGACTGGGGTCTTTACGGTCTCATCGTCCTTCCCTCACGCGCGGCACACGGCAGCGAGCGACGGGCTCGCGCAGCTCGTGCGGCGTTGGCAGCGGAAAGGGACCGGGAGACGAAGTACATGGAGCAGATATTACATGAAACCCCTGGCCAGGGGACACCATCCGCGTGGCTGCCAGACGGCTGCGTCCGGCACACCCCAACGATACAGCCCCGCCCGGAGTCAACCGGTCAGTGGATTGACAACGGTGCCAAGGCACGGGTCAGGCTGGCTTCACCCCGGCCGTGAGTGGCTGCGTTGTAGTTCAGGATCGTGTCCGTCCGTGCCGTGTCCAACAACTGGTTGGTCACTTGTGTCGGGGTGGCCTGGGTGAACTTGCTGCCCACGATGGCGGCATAACCCGCCACCACCGGCGCGGCAAACGATGTTCCGTACAAGCCCGTGATATCGCCCCTCACCCCCACCACCAGGAACTGGTTCTGCACCGTGACGTTCTGCCCCGCCACGTTGGAGTACGAAGCCAAGGAAGCCTTTTGATCGACCGTGCCATTCCTGTCCAACGCGCCGACAAAGATGGCCGACGGCTTGCCGATCAGGTCACGGTTCAGATAGTCGAAGTTGCCCCCGGAGGTCGCCTCGCCGACAGCCGTTCCATAGTCGTTGCCCGCCGCCTTGGACACCACGGCCCGGCCCTCTTTGGCGTACTGGATGATGGACGCCTCGCGCGACGACCAGCGCACCGCGCCATACCCTGCCGACGCGATCATGCCGTAACTCAGGTTCAGCACGTTGAGACCCGAGGCCAACGGCACGGCGGCCTTGGACGTGAAATCGAACTTCACGATCTTGGCGGAAGGGGCGATCAAGCTCGCTTCCTTGCTGGTCCACTCACCATGGCGCAGCAGTTCGGTCTTTCCGGTCAGGTTGCCGTAGTACTTGTAAGGCGATCTGAAATCGTCGACCACCGTGACAGTGACCCCCTGCCCCTTGTAGCCCGCGCCCCAGGCTTCACCCACTTCAGGGCTCATCCAGTCCCGCAGGACCGGTTCCGGCGGTGGCGTTGTGCCGCCCTTCGGTCCTGCCGCCATGGCGGTGCATGTCAGCGTCGCGGTCAGTATCAGTGTGACAACCGTTTTCATGGCGGGCTCCTGGATCAAGGCTTCAAAACATCCACCGGTACTGGATAGAGGCCTCCAGTCGATCTTTCGGTGGTTCGTGGAACAACAGCTTTAGTGTTTCCGCCGGGGGCAATGGCGTGGCGGCTAAACGGCAGTTGACGGCCTGCACCCCGCCAACGGCGCCGTAATCGGCCACACAACCGCGCTCCTTGAGTCGGCCGCCCAAGACAGCCGTCAAACGCAAGGCCAGCAGACCGTGGCGCCCCAAGGGACGCTGATGCAGCCACCCCAGCTTCAGGCTGGGTTCGATGGTGAACTTTTCCCCTCGCTCGCCCGTGCCCAGACCCCAGATCAATCCGTTGTTCTCATCAAGCTGCGTCAGCCAGGTCAGGCGCAAATCCTTCCAGGTGGATCGGTACCAACGGTCCATGGAAATCCAGTGCCCCTGGGCGGATTCGTATCCACCGGAACGCGCCTGGGTAACGGTGCGTGACAGACCGGTACCAAACTCGACTCTGACAAGGTGCGTGCGGGTTGCCTGAGGCAATTCGAGCCTGAAGGCTGGCCACGCTGTACCGTCCGCGTTCGCCCAGGTGGAAATGCCCACCGCCATACAGACGATCAACCCCCGGACCAATGCAGACAATGCGCTGAGCAGACCAGACATACCAATTCCCCTCAACACAGGGCAAGTGACATGGTTGCACATCCCTCCTTGATTTGCAATCTGCAGTCTTGCCCAGCGTCTGCGCGAACTCGAGAACGTGACGACAAGCTCAAGAAGCTGCTAGAGCAGGCCGTTGCCCCCATCAAGTCTTCAGGCTTCTTGTAGTTGGCCAGCAAGCTGGACAGCAGTTCTTCCGGTACTCCGTGGTCATGTTGCTTCCGGACAGGCCGGCTTACACCGGCAGTGGATTGCCCGTCTACACAAAATCTGCACACCGTCCAGGGCTCAGGACGCCGCCACATCAGGTTCACGGGGTCGCCAACCGCCACCCAGAGCCCTGAAGGCAGCGACCGCAGCGCGAGCCGACTCCGTTCGCGCCTGCAACAACGCATCGGAAGCTCGCAACAAGTTTTCGTCGGCCTGCAAGACTTCAATCAGACTGACGACACCCTTCTGATACGCTGCAAACGAAGCGCCTCGCGCGCGGCCGAGCGAGTCCACGCCCTGAGTCAGCACGTGAGCCTGTTCTTCGCGCTTGACCAAGGCCGACAAGGCGTTTTCCACGTCCTCCGTTGCCCGTAGAACAGCGAGTCGATATGCAGCCAACATCTCCGCCTCCTGTCCTTTCGCGAGCTCAATCTGCGCGTTGATGCGCCCGAAATCGAACAGGCGCCAGCGCAGACCAAGCACGCCAGCAGCCTGACTGGCGCCGCTGGTGAACAGATTGCCGCTCGATACCGATGTCGCGCTGCCGATCAGCCCGCCCAGAGAGAGCTTGGGGTAGTACTCGGCGATCGCGATTCCAATGCGTGCGTTCGATGCTGCCAGGCGACGCTCGGCCACGATCAGGTCAGGCCGGCGCCTGAGCAGTTCTCCCGGCGATCCCAAGGCGTTGATCTGCGGAGCTGCCGGGATATCGCCGGTTTCGGCCAACACTGCCCGATGCGTTCCGGGCGGTAAGCCCAGCATCACGTCCATGGCGTTCATGGCCACGTCCAAACCCGACTCAAGTACCGGGACGGAGGCCCGAACCTGCGCAAGAGCACCTTCGGCTTGCCTCACTTGGAGCTCAGCCGCCAGACCCTTGCCATGCAGGAGGTTGATGGTTGCAAGCAATTCCTGTTGTATCTGAACCTGCCGGCGAGTGACGTCCAGGCGGGCCTGCAATCCGCGGATGGCGATGTAGATGTCGGCGGTCTGTGCCGCAACGGTCAGGCGCGTCGCAATGGCGCCTGCGTCCGAAGCCTGGTACTCGGCCAATGCCGCTTCCCGCCCACGGCGCAGCCCCCCGAACACATCAAGCTCCCAGCTTGCGCCGAGATTGGCCTCGTAGGCACTGCCATAACGGTCGAAGCCAGGCGCCGAGTTCAAGACACGCCCCAGCGGAGTTTCGACGGACTGGTAGGCCCTGGCCGCCTGGCCGGCTACGTTGCTGGAGGGCAGCAACGCGGCATTGGCTGCGCCCAGCCCGGCTCGCGCCTGGGCCACGCGCGCAGAAGCCTGTGCGAGATCAAGGTTCTGCTCCAACGCAAGCGTTACGAAGCGGGTCAATTGGGCATCACCAAACCCCGCCCACCAGACGGCGAGGTCGGCGTTCGATCTGGCCACCCGGGGGTCTGCGGCCGTCTGGCCCTGGAACCGCTCCGGCAAGGGCGCGTCGGGGCGAACGTAGTCGGGGCCGACTGCGCAGCCTGAGGACAGGCTGGCCACAATGAGTGCAGCAAAGGTGTGTTTGGACAGCATACGGCTTCTTCCATGGACGACAAAGAGTGACCATAATACCAAATGGTCACAAGTTGTCCAACAACCAGGATTGGCGTAAGCTGGAGCCCATGAAGCAAATGAGCCCCCCCCATCCCGTTTCCACCCGAGGCCCTGCCGACCACGAAGTACGGAGTCAGATCCTTGTCGCAGCCACGCAACACTTCAGCCGCTATGGCTACGAGAAAACGACCGTCTCCGATCTCGCCAAGGCTGTCGGCTTTTCCAAGGCCTACATCTACAAGTTCTTTGAGTCCAAGCAAGCCATTGGCGAGATGATCTGCACGAACTGTCTGGGCGAGATCGAGGCCGAGGTCAAAGCAGCCATTGCCCTGGCAGACGGACCGCCCGAGAAGCTGAGACGCATGTTCAAAGCCATCGTTGAGTCGAGCCTTCGCCTGTTTTTCCAGGATCGCAAGCTCTACGAAATCGCGGCATCGGCCGCCACTGAGCACTGGCAAGCCACACGCGCTTACGAAGAGCGCATTCATGCGCTGCTTCGGGACATCTTGCAGGAAGGCCGGCAGAGCGGGGACTTCGAGCGAAAAACACCTTTAGACGAAACCGCAATGGCCATCCACCTGGTGATGCGCCCTTACCTGAACCCCTTGATCCTGCAGCACAGCCTCGACTACGCCGAGGAAGCACCCGCCCAACTGTCCAGTTTGGTGCTCCGCAGCTTGTCCCCTTAAGCAAAAATGACTTGTGACTATTGACCATTTTGGTCACAAGAATGATAATGAAGGTCCCGATCACTTTGTCAAAGGGACTTTCATGCCTTGGCACCGCGCTGCTACAACTCTATTCATCTGTGTCTTGCCATTGGCGTTGATCGCTTGCGGCGAAAAGGCGTCAATCGATCCACGTACTGAAGCACCCCTGGTACGTACGGCGATCGTCCAGGAAGCAACTGCTGCGTCACGTTCGTTCACGGGTACCGTGGCGGCCCGGGTGCAGAGCGACCTGGGCTTCCGCGTCTCTGGCAAGGTGCTGGAGCGGCTGGTGGACGCTGGGCAAACCGTCAAACGCGGCCAGCCGCTCATGCGCATCGACCCCGTCGACCTGAAACTTGCGGCGCATGCGCAGCAAGAGGCGGTCGCTGCCGCGCGGGCACGGGCGCAGCAGACAGCGGAAGACGAGGCCCGCTACCGCGACCTGCGCGGCACGGGCGCCATATCGGCCTCGGCTTATGACCAGGTCAAGGCGGCGGCAGATGCCGCCAAGGCCCAACTCAGTGCGGCCGAGGCCCAGGCCGACGTCGCCCGCAATGCGAGCCGCTACACGGAACTGGTGGCCGACGGTGACGGCGTGGTCATGGAAACACTGGCCGAGCCCGGCCAGGTCATCAACGCGGGGCAGCCCGTGATCCGCCTGGCCCACGCTGGCCGCCGCGAGGCGCTTATCCAGTTGCCGGAAACGCTGCGCCCCGCCATCGGATCGGTGGCGCAAGCCGCGCTGTTCGGCAAAGAAGGGGTTGCCGTTCCTGCGAAGCTGCGGCTGCTCTCCAGCTCGGCGGATCGGCTCACTCGCACGTTCGAGGCGCGGTATGTGCTGGAGGGTGCACTGTCCGACGCACCACTGGGCACCACGGTGGTGGTCCAGATCCCGGACAGGCATTCTTCAGGACAAAACGGTCTGCACGTGCCGATTGGCGCGTTGTTCGACGCGGGCAAGGGGCCTGGGGTGTGGGTCCTCCAAGGCGAGCCGGCCAAGGTGTCCTGGCGGCCGGTCGCCGTACAGCGCCTGGATGACGCCGGCGCATACGTCGCCGGTCAGATCAAACAAGGGGAGCGGATCGTCGCGCTCGGCGCGCATCTGCTGCAAGAAGGCGAGCAGGTCCGGGTGGAGGATCTTGCCGTAGCCACGGCGAGCGCGGGAGCTCGTCCATGAGCAAAGGCCGTTTCAACCTGTCGGCGCTGGCGGTACGCGAACGCGCCATCACGCTGTTCCTGATCATTTTGATCTCGCTGGGCGGGGTCATGGCCTTCTTCAAGCTGGGCCGGGCGGAGGACCCCTCGTTCACGATCAAGGTGATGACGATCATCACCGCATGGCCCGGCGCTACTGCGCAGGAGATGCAGGATCAGGTCGCCGAGAAGATCGAAAAGCGCCTGCAGGAACTGCGCTGGTATGACCGCAGCGAGACCTACACCCGACCTGGACTCGCCTTCACCACGCTGACCCTGCTGGACAGCACCCCGCCATCGGAAGTGCAGGATGAGTTCTACCAGGCACGCAAGAAGGTCGGGGACGAAGCGCGCAATCTGCCACCGGGCGTGATCGGGCCGTTCGTCAACGACGAGTACTCCGATGTGACCTTCGCCTTGTACGCACTCAAGGC
The DNA here is from genome assembly GCA_966692625.1 of uncultured Comamonadaceae bacterium. Lineage (GTDB taxonomy): Bacteria > Pseudomonadota > Gammaproteobacteria > Burkholderiales > Burkholderiaceae_C > CAMLOF01. The sequence continues at coordinate 11,074 of CBKZAG010000002.1, read as the reverse complement.
CAAGGGTGTTCCGCAGCGCGAACTCGTGCGTGATGCGGAAACACTGCGCCAGCGGTTGCTGCACGTGCCCGGCGTGAAGAAGGTCAACATCGTCGGTGAACAGTCGGAACGCATCTACGTCGAGTTCTCACACGAACGCCTGGCCACACTGGGAGTCAGCCCGCAAGAGGTGTTCGCCGCGCTCAACAGCCAGAACGCCTTGACACCTGCGGGGTCCATCGAGACCAAGGGGCCCGAGGTCTTCGTTCGCCTGGACGGTGCTTTTGACGAGTTGCAGAAGATTCGCAACACGCCAGTGATGGCGCAGGGGCGCACGCTGAAACTGTCGGACGTCGCCACGGTAAAGCGCGGCTACGAAGACCCGGCGACGTTCATCATCCGCAACGGCGGCGAACCGGCGCTGTTGCTTGGCGTTGTCATGCGTGACGGCTGGAACGGGCTCGACTTGGGCAAGGCCTTGGAGAGCGAGGTGAGTGCGATCAACGCCGAGCAACCGCTGGGCATGAGCCTGACCAAGGTCACCGACCAGGCGGTCAACATCAGCTCGGCGGTCGATGAGTTCATGGTCAAGTTCTTCGCTGCGGTGCTGGTGGTCATGCTGGTGAGCTTCGTGAGCATGGGCTGGCGTGTCGGGGTCGTGGTGGCCGCCGCCGTGCCGCTGACGCTGGCCGTCGTCTTTGCCGTGATGCTCGCGACTGGCAAGAATTTCGACCGCATCACGCTGGGTTCGTTGATCCTGGCGCTCGGTCTGCTGGTGGACGACGCCATCATCGCCATCGAAATGATGGTGGTGAAAATGGAAGAAGGCTATGGCCGTGTCGCGGCCTCGGCCTATGCCTGGAGCCATACTGCGGCGCCCATGCTGTCGGGCACCTTGGTCACGGCTGTGGGCTTCATGCCCAATGGCTTCGCCCGATCCTCAGCGGGTGAGTACACCAGCAACATGTTCTGGATCGTGGGCATCGCGCTCATCGCCTCTTGGGTGGTGGCTGTGGTTTTCACGCCGTATCTCGGGGTCAAGCTGTTGCCCGACTTCAGACAAGTCGAAGGTGGTCACGCGGCGATCTACGACACGCCACGCTACAACCGCTTTCGCCAACTGCTGGGGCGCGTCATTGCCCGGAAGTGGCTTGTTGCTGGCTCGGTGATCGGCCTTTTCGTGGTGTCGGTGCTCGGCATGGGGGTGGTCAAGAAGCAGTTTTTCCCGATTTCTGACAGACCTGAAGTGTTGGTCGAGGTACAGATGCCCTATGGCACGGCGATCACCCAGACCAGCGCCGCTGCGGAGAAGGTGGAAGCCTGGCTGGCCCAGCAAGCGGAAGCCAAGATCGTCACCACCTACGTCGGCCAGGGCGCCCCGCGCTTCTATTTCTCTATGGGGCCGGAACTGCCCGATCCGTCGTTTGCCAAGATCGTGGTGCGCACGGACAACCAGGACGAGCGCGAAGCGTTGAAACACCGGCTGCGACAGACCATCGCCGACGGCCTGGCCCCGGAAGCGCGCTTGCGCGTCACCCAACTGGTGTTCGGCCCCTATTCGCCATTCCCGGTGGCCTACCGGGTCACCGGCCCTGACCCTGAGGTGCTGCGCCAAGTGGCAGCCGAAGTGCAACAGGTCATGGACGCCAGCCCGCTGATGCGCACGGTCAATACCGATTGGGGCGTGCGCGTACCGACACTGCACTTCACCCTGGACCAGGACCGGCTGCAGGCCGTCGGGCTGACCTCCAGTTCCGTTGCCACACAACTGCAATTCCTGCTCAGCGGGGTTCCCGTCACCACCGTGCGCGAGGACATTCGCACGGTGCAGGTTGTCGCGCGCTCGGCGGGCAACAACCGGCTTGATCCGGCCAAGATTGGCGATTTCACGCTGGCTGGCGCACATGGGCAGCGTATCCCACTGTCGCAGGTGGGCAAGGTCGAGGTGCGCATGGAAGATCCCATCTTGCGTCGCCGTGACCGCACGCCGACGATCACCGTGCGCGGTGACATTGCCGAAGGCTTGCAGCCGCCGGACGTGTCGACAGCCATTACCCAGCAACTCCAACCCATCATGGCCAAGCTGCCGAGCGGCTACCACATCGTGGAGGCCGGCTCCATCGAAGAGTCAGGCAAGGCGACGGTCGCCATGCTGCCGATCTTCCCCATCATGCTGGCCATCACCCTGCTCATCATCATCCTGCAGGTGCGCTCCATCGCCGGCATGGTGATGGTCTTCCTGACCAGTCCACTGGGCCTGATCGGCGTGGTGCCGACGCTGTTGCTGTTCCAGCAGCCCTTCGGCATCAATGCGCTGGTCGGCTTGATTGCGCTGTCGGGCATCTTGATGCGCAACACGCTGATCTTGATCGGCCAGATTCGTGAAAACGAACAGGCCGGGCTGGATCCGTTCCGTGCGGTGGTCGAAGCGACCGTGCAGCGCGCACGTCCGGTGATCCTGACCGCCCTGGCAGCCATCCTGGCCTTCATCCCGCTGACCCATTCAGTGTTCTGGGGAACGCTGGCCTACACGCTCATTGGCGGCACCTTTGCCGGTACGGTCCTGACGCTCGTGTTCCTGCCGGCCATGTACTCCATCTGGTTCAAGATCAGGCCAACCGCCGCCTGAAGCTGATCACTCCACTCCAAATCATCCACACAAAAGGAACTGCCATGTCGAATTCCAAAGTTGTCGTCATCACGGGCGTGTCGTCAGGCATAGGCCGCGCGGCCGCCATGAAGTTTGCCAAGCAGGGTTGCCGGGTGTTCGGCACCGTGCGCAACGCGGCAAAAGCGCAAGCCATACCTGGCGTTGCACTCATTGAGATGGATATCCGTGACGAAGCGTCGATTGAGCGCGGAATCCAGACCATCATCGCTCAAGCCAAGCGCATCGACGTGCTGGTCAACAGTGCGGGTGTGACCCTGCTCGGCGCGACGGAAGAAACGTCGATTGCCGAAGCCCAGACGCTGTTCGACACCAACCTCTTCGGCCTGTTGCGCGTGATCAAAGCCGTGCTGCCGCACATGCGTGAGCAGCGAACTGGCCGCATCGTCAACGTCAGCTCGGTGCTGGGCTTTCTGCCTGCGCCGTACATGGCGCTCTATTCGGCATCCAAGCATGCCGTCGAAGGACTTTCAGAGACCCTGGACCACGAAGTGCGCCAGTTCGGCATTCGCGTGGCACTGGTCGAACCCTCGTTTACCAAGACCAACCTGGACTTGAACGCACCCCAGACCGCCTCCAGAATCCCTGACTACAACAAGGAACTGGGTATCGTTTCCCTGGCCATCCAGAACAACGTCCATAAAGCGCCCCAGCCCGACGGCGTCGCTGCCACGATTGTTGACGCGGCTTTGGGCGCATGGAAGATGCGTCATACGCCCAGAGGCGAGGCCTCTCTTCTGGCCAAGTTGCGCAGATTCATGCCTGCAGGCCCGGTGGAGAAGGGCTTGCGCAAGACGTTCGGACTCGCATGACGAGGTTGCCCCTCGTTGTCGCCAGTGGCATGGAGAACATGCACCAGGCGCCCTAACTGGTGCATGGTGCATGCGGGGAGTACAGTCACTCCACCGTCACGCTCTTGGCCAGGTTGCGCGGCTTGTCCACGTCGGTGCCCTTGGCACAGGCGGTGTGGTAGGCCAGCAGTTGCAGCGGCACCACGTGCAGCAACGGGCTCAGCACGCCGTAGTGCTCGGGCATGCGGATGACGTGGATGCCCTCTTCGCTCTGGATGTTGGTGTCGGCGTCGGCCAGCACGTAGAGCACGCCGCCGCGCGCGCGCACCTCCTGCATGTTGCTCTTGAGCTTTTCCAGCAACGCGTCATTCGGTGCCACGGTGACCACGGGCATGGCGCTGGTGACGAGCGCCAGCGGGCCGTGCTTGAGTTCACCGGCCGGGTAGGCCTCGGCGTGGATGTAGCTGATTTCCTTGAGCTTGAGCGCGCCTTCCAGTGCGATGGGGTAATGCAGCCCGCGCCCCAGGAACAGGGCATTGTCTTTCTGGGCAAAGTCTTCGGACCAGCGGATGACCTGCGGCTCCAGCGCCAGCACGGCCTGCAGGGCCACCGGTAGGTGGCGCATGGCCTTGAGGTGGCTCGCCTCGTCGCCGGCGCTCAGGCGGCCCTTGGATTGCGCCAGGGCCAGCGTCAGCAGGAACAGTCCGGCCAGTTGAGCGGTGAAGGCCTTGGTACTGGCCACGCCGATCTCCACCCCCGCGCGGGTGATGTAGGCCAGCTCGCATTCGCGCACCATGGCGCTGGTGGCCACGTTGCAGATGGTGAGCGTGTGGTTCATGCCCAGGCTTTGCGCGTGGCGCAGCGCGGCCAGCGTGTCGGCGGTTTCGCCGCTCTGGCTGATGGTGACGACCAATGTGCGCGGGTTAGGCACGCTGGTGCGGTAGCGGTATTCGCTGGCCACTTCCACTTGTGTGGGTATGCCCGCGATGCTTTCCAGCCAGTACTTGGCCACGCAGCCGCTGTAGTAGCTGGTGCCGCAGGCCAGGATGAGCACCTGGTCGATCTCCTTGAACACGCGCCAGGCGGCGGTGCCGGGTTTGTCGTGGTCGCCCTGGCCATCGAACAGTTCGGGGGCCACGCCTTCAATGCCTTCCAGCGTGTCGGCAATGGCGCGCGGCTGCTCGAAGATTTCTTTCTGCATGTAGTGGCGGTAGGGGCCCAGTTCCACCGCGCCGCTGTGCGCCTGCACCGTGCGCACGGGGCGTTGTGCAGGGGTAAGCGCCTCGCCCTGGGCGTTGACGATCCAGTAGCGGCCCAGTTGCAGGTCCACCACGTCGCCCTCGGCCAGGTAGACGATCTGGTCGGTCACACCGGCCAGGGCCATGGCGTCGCTGGCCAGGAAGTGCTCCCCACCCTGCCCCACGCCCAGCACCAGGGGGGAACCGGCGCGCGCACCGACCACGCGGTGCGGTTCGTCCTTGTGGAACACGGCCACGGCGTAGGCACCGTGCAGGCGCGCCACGGCGGCGCGCACGGCCTGGAACAGGTCGCCTTCGTACAGGGCGTCCACCAGGTGGGCGATGACTTCGGTGTCGGTCTGGCTTTCGAACACGTAGCCGCGCGCCTGCAGTTCGGCACGCAGTTCGGCGTGGTTTTCGATGATGCCGTTGTGCACCAGGGCCACGCGCGCGGGCCGGTCGCCCGCCACCGCGCCTGGGCCGTGGCTGAAGTGCGGGTGTGCGTTGTGCACTGCAGGCGCGCCGTGGGTGGCCCAGCGGGTGTGGGCAATGCCGGTGCCTGCAGCCAGTCCGTCATGGCCGACCTGGGCTTGCAACTCCGCCACTCGTGCGGTGCTGCGGGCACGGTGCAGGCCAGCCCCAGGGGTTGCCGCAGCGCCTTCGGCCGGTGCGCCCGTGTGCACCGCCACGCCGCAAGAGTCGTAACCCCGGTATTCCAGGCGCTGCAGGCCCTGCACCAGCACCGGGACGATGTTGCGCGTGGACACCGCGCCGACGATTCCGCACATGTTCTAACCCCTGTCAGAAGTGAATATGGCGCGATGCTATTACCTGGCAAAAGAAATATGCATCCGTTTTATATTTAATTTTGAAACATTATTTCTTGACGTGCACACAAGGAAATAATCATCCAAAATATATGTCTTTATGAATGATTTCACCACAGACCACATAGACCTCCGGCTGCTGGAGGAACTGCAACGTGACGCCAGCCGCCCCAACCACGAACTGGCGGCGCTGGCGGGTGTGTCCCCAGCCACCAGCCTGCGCCGCATACGCAGACTGGAAGAGGCAGGCATCATTGAAAAGCAAGTAGCGCTGCTGCAGCCCGACCGGCTGGCCAGCGTTTTGGGCCATGGCCTGACGGCCCTGCTGGAGGTGAGCCTGGACCGCCAGGGGCAGGAACACCTGGATGCGTTTGAGGCGCTGGCCGTGGCCGACCCGGCCGTGCAGCAGTGCTACCGCGTGAGCCCCGGGCCAGACTTTGTGCTGGTGGTGGCCGTGCGCGACATGCCAGGCTACCAGGCATTGGCGCAGCGCCTGCTGACACAGCACGCCAATGTGCGCAACGTGCGCGCGTTCTTCAGCACCAAACGGGCCAAGTTTGCCCCCCAGCAGCCTCTGCCAGAAACGGCAATCGGCAAAGGCGCGGTTTGATACCTCCGTTTTTTCGCTCAGAAATGTGACCAATGGGCGCATAATTTTGGGAACCTTGGCGCTCACAGGCGGTCCGCCTGAACGACACCCTCTGCAACAGTGCGTCAAGAAGGAGGAATACGCATGCGCCTGCCGCCCCCTGCCCGAACCCTGGTCACTGCCTCCACGCTGTTCCTGGCTGCCTTGGCCCCCAGCTGGGCACAGGAACTCGTCAGCGTTCGCAGCCCGACGGTGAACCTGCGCGCAGGCCCGGGCACCGACAACGAGGTGCTGTGGAAGCTGAGCCGCGGCTACCCGCTGCAGGTGCTGGAGCGCAAAGGCAACTGGCTGCGCGTGCAGGACTTCGAAGGCGACCAGGGCTGGATCGCCCGCAGCGTCACGTCCGAGGCGCGCTACCACGTTGTGAAGGTGAAAGCCGCCAACCTGCGCTCGGGCCCCGGCACCCAGCACGCGCTGGTGGGCAGCGCAGGCTATGGCGACGTGCTGCGCACCACCCGCCGCCAGGGCGAATGGGTGCAGGTGCAGAACCCCAAGGGCGGCAACGCCTGGGTGGCCAGCTCGCTGGTCTGGGGCTGGTAAGGCCCCTTTCAAAGCCCTTTTTGCGGCGCAGTCAGGCCTTGGGCGCCTTGGCGGGCCGCTCCCAGTTGGGGATGCTGACCTGCTTGCCCCGCGCCACGCTGAGCGCACCCGGCGGCGTGCTCTTGGTGATGGTGGAGCCGCCGCCCACCGTGCCACCCGCGCCAATGGTGACCGGCGCCACCAGCACGCAGTTGCTGCCCACGTGCACGTCGTCTTCAATCACCGTGCGGTGCTTGTTGGTGCCGTCGTAGTTGGCGGTGATGCTGCCCGCGCCGTAGTTGACGCGCGCGCCCACCGTGGCGTCACCCAGGTAGGCCAGGTGGTTGGCCTTGGCGCCGTCAGCCAGAGTGGAGTTCTTCACCTCGACGAAGTTGCCGATGTGCACCTCGGCGCCCAGTTGCGCGCCCGGGCGCAGGCGGGCAAACGGCCCCACGAGCGCGCCAGGCCCCACGCGGACGCCAGCCTTCTCGCCGTCGATGTGGGTGAAGGGGTGGATGACGGCGCCTGCCTCGATACGGGCATTCGCGATCACGCAGTTGGCACCAATGCGCACGCCGTCGCCCAGCTCCACACGGCCCTCGAAGATGCAGTTGACGTCAATCTCCACGTCCTGCGCGCACGTGAGCGTGCCGCGCACGTCAAAGCGGGCCGGATCGGCCAGGCGCACGCCCTGGGTCATCAACTCGTCGGCCACGCGGCACTGCAGCGCACGCTCCAGTTCGGCCAGTTGCGCGGGGCTGTTGACACCCGCCACCTGCAAGGCGTCGGATATGCGGTGGGCCAGCACCGGCACGCCGTCGGCCACGGCAAATTTCACCACGTCGGTCAGGTAGTACTCGGCCTGGGCGTTGCGGTTGTCCAGCCGGGCCAGCCAGCCGCGCAGCAGGCGCGTGGGCACGGCCATGATGCCGCTGTAGATCTCGGTGATGCGGCGCTGCTCGTCGCTGGCATCCTTGTGCTCCACGATGGCGCGCACGCCGCCACCAGCGTCGCGCACGATGCGGCCATAGCCGGTGGGGTCGGGCATGTCCAGGGTCAGCAGGGCCAGATGGCTGCCTTCGCACAGCGCGATCAGGGCCTGCAGCGTCTCGGGCCGGGTCAGCGGTACGTCGCCGGAAAGCACCAGGGTCACGCCGTCGTCAGCCAGCACGGGCACGGCCTGCTGCACGGCGTGGCCGGTGCCCAACTGGGGCTCCTGGCGCACGAACTGCAGACGCAGCGCATCGGTGGCCAGCGGTTGCAGCGCGGCCTCCACCACCTCAGCGCCATGGCCGGTGATGACCACCGCCTGCCGCGCACCCACGCGCGCCGCGCAGTCGATCACGTGTGCGGCCAGCGCCCGGCCACCCAGGCGGTGCAGCACTTTGGGCAGCTTGCTTTTCATGCGGGTGCCCTTGCCAGCGGCCATCACCACCACATCCACGGGGAAAGAAGACATGTCCACTCCTGACGAATACTGTTCATGCGCCTTGCGCGCGTGCCGGGGATTATCCCTGCACGGCTCATCGCGGCGCGGCGCCGGCTCAGCTCACTCGAGCCCGTGGCGGCCCACCAGCATGCCCAGTTCGTGGGTGGAGCGCACGTCCAGCTTGATGAAGATCTTGGCGCGGTGGGTGTCGATGGTGCGCGGCTCGATGGTGCGCCCATCGGCGCTGCGCTCTTCCATCACGCGAACGGCCTCCTTGCTGGTCAGCCCCTGGGCCAGCAGCAGGGCCACCTCCTTCTCGCGTGGGGTGAGCCGCCGCCAGCGGGCCAGCACGTCCGCACGGGATTGCCGCTCTGCCGCTGCCTCGATGGAGCGGCGCATGGCCTCTGCCACGGTGGTCAGGATCTGTTCGTCGCTGCAACCTTTTTCCAGCCAGTCGCAGGCGCCGCGCTTGACGGCATCCACCGCCAGCGGCAGTTCACCGTAGCTCGACAGAAACACCGTCTGGATGAGGCTGCGGCGCGCCAGCAGCTCGTCGAACACCTGCAAGCCGCTCATGTCCGGCATGCGCCTGTCAAGCAGCACGCAACCGGGCCGGTCATGCTCCGCCGCCGCCAGGAAGGTGGGGCCATCTCCAAAGGCACGCACAGCGTACCCGCGCGACAGGAACAGCGCCTGGTAGCTGTGCCGCACGGGCTCGTCGTCGTCCACCACATACAGCGTGGCCTGCGAGATCCACGGGTCAAGATCAGACATGTTGCGCAGACTCCTTGCAAGGTGGCAGACACAGGGAGAACACCGCACCGCCGTCGGGCCGGTTGGCTGCGGTCAACGTGCCGCCCAGGCTCTCGATGATCGTGCGGCAGATGTTGAGCCCCAGGCCCAGGCCGTCCGCGCGGGTGGTGAAGAAAGGCTCGAACAGCTCGTCCACCTTGCCCTCGGGCAGGCCCGGCCCACGGTCGAGCACATCCAGCCGCACGGCAGCGTCCCCGGTGCTGAGGCGAAGGTGCAACTCGGGCTTGCCGCTGCCGCCGGCCTGCATGGCCTGCAGCGCGTTGATGCCCAGGTTGATGACGACCTGCTCCAGCAACACCCGGTCACCCTTGACCATGGGCGGCGGCCCGCTGGCATCGACCCGCAGCGCCACCCCCAGGCGCAGCGCCTCGGCGCGCAGCAACAGGCCCAGGGATTGTTCCACCACGTCGGCAAGGTTGCACACCTCCCACTGTTCAGGGTGCTGGCGCACCCAGCGCTGTATGCGGCTGACGAACTCCGACGCCCGCTGCGCCTGCGTGCCCAAGGCGGCCAGGCTGTCATCCAGCAGGTCCAGGCGCCCCTGTGCGGCAAAGCGCCGCGCGGCGGAAGCGTAGTTGACGAGCGCCCCCAGCGGCTGTTTCAGTTCATGGGCCAGGGTGGAGGCCATCTCGCCCACCGTCACCACGCGCTGCACGCGCTGCAGCTGCGCCTCGCGCTGGCGCTGCTGCTCCTGCGCGCGTTTCTGTTCGGTGATGTCCACGACCGAACTCATCCAGCCAATGTGCCGGCCCTTTCCGTCGATCAGCCTGGCGGTGTAGACCATGGTGAGAACGTCGTGACCGTCGCGGTGGCGTACGCGCGACTCGAACCCCGTGGCAGCCGCCTTGCCCGCCAGGGTCATGTCGCTGTTGCTCCAGTGTTTTTCGATGTCGTCCGGGTGCCAGTAAGGGTACGGCGGCAGGCGGCCGATGAGTTCGTCGGCCCGGTAGCCCACCATGTCGCAGAACGCGGCGTTGACGTAGACGATGCGCCCCTCCAGGTCGCGCGCACGCATACCCACCAGCAGGGAGTCTTCCATGGACTGGCGAAAGGCGTGCGCCTGCTGCAGCTCGCTGGTGCGCTCCTGCACACGGCGCTCCAATTCGGCCTGGGCTTGCTGGGTTTCGCGCAGGCGGCGTTCGCGCAGGCCCCAGTACAAGGCCCCCAGGATGAGCACCCCCGCCGCCAGCGAAAGCAAGGCCCAGGCCTGCCGCCGTGCCACGGAAACCACTTGCCGGTCGGCCATCAACACCAGCGTCCAGCCCAGATCGGGCAAGCTTTCGTACAGGCCCAGGTAACGCCGCGCGGTGTCCTGTGTCTGTATCTCAAGGCCCGGTTCTTCGTCCGGGCGAGAGACATCCCAAGGCAGCGCCTGGGGTTGCCAGGCGGCACCGTACTGCTCCACGTTCTGCACCGCCTGCACCTCGGCCTCCGTCAAGGTGCGGCTGGTCTTGTAAAGCCAACCAGGCACGGAACCGAGGAAGGCAATGCCACGCTCGTCCAGCAGCACCACGGGGTCGCGCAGTTGGTCCCAGGTGGCCACCACGGGTTGCAGGCTCACCTTCACGGCCACGGCTCCAACCACCCGCTCCCCATCCAGTACGGGGGCCGACACAAAAAGACCAGGCTCCCCGGTGGTCTTGCCCACGCCGTAGAAGCGCCCGGCCCGCCCGGCCAGCGCCTCTTTGAAGTAAGGCCGGTTGCGGTAGTTCTGGTTGACGAAGCTGTGCGGCAAGGCCCAGTTGCTGGAGGCCAGTGTGGTGCCGTCCAGGGCCATGACGTACAGGGCATCGGAGCCCGCCTGGCGGTTGACGCGCTCCAGGTAGGCGTTGGCCTCGTCGCGCAACGCGGGAGAGGCGGGCTGTTGCAGCAATGCCACCATGAACGGCTGCTGCGCCACGGTGTAGGGCAGGTAGCTGTAGCGCGTGGCCACGCCGCGCAAGGCCAGCATCTGCACCTCGGCGGAGCGGCGCAGGCTGTCCCACTGCGCACTGCGTTCGCGCTGGCCGGCCCATTCACCGCCGCCCCACACCAGCGCCGCCGCCAGCAGCGCGAAAAGCGCGGTACGCCAGTGCGCACGCACCAGACGCAGTACCCATTGCATATCAGTCTCCGCCGAGCCGTCTCAAGGAGACTGAAGCCCCCCAGGGGGGCAGCGAAC
>CBKZAG010000001.1:0-91222 GCA_966692625.1 uncultured Comamonadaceae bacterium | reverse complement strand
TGGTCATCAAAAGTCAAAAAGACTTTCTATCGGGACTCATGTTCACGGTGGTGGGTGGCGCGTTTGCCATAGGGGCGACGAACTACGACATCGGCGAAGCCGCGCGCATGGGGCCGGGGTACTTCCCCTTTCTGCTTGGCATCCTCCTGGCCATCCTGGGGGTGATCGTCACCATCCAGGCGCTGGGTGACGGCGAGAAACCCGGTGAGAAGGTGGGCAAGCTGGCATGGAAACCGCTGGCGCTCGTCATCGGCGCCAACTTGTTGTTCGGTGCCATGCTCGGCGGTATCGCCCCCATCGGCCTGCCGCCCATGGGGCTGATGCTCTCCGTGATCGTGCTGGTGGTGGTGGCTTCCATGGCTGGCGATGAGTTCCGCCTGGTCGAGTCGCTCATCCTCTCCGTCATCCTGGCCGCAGGCAGCTACGTGATCTTCATCAAGCTGCTGAGCCTGCCGTTCCAGGTCTGGCCTTCCTTCATCGCTGGTTGAGGAGCAACCCATGACTGAACTGATTGAACATCTGTCCCTGGGTTTCTCGGTTGCCTTTACGGCGCAGAACCTGCTGTACGCGCTGATTGGCTGCGTGCTGGGTACCCTGATTGGCGTGCTGCCCGGCCTGGGCCCGGTGGCTACCATCGCCATGCTGCTGCCCGCCACCTACGCGCTGCCGCCCGTGGCCGCGCTCATCATGCTCGCGGGTATCTACTACGGGGCGCAGTACGGGGGCTCCACCACGGCCATTCTGGTGAACCTGCCGGGCGAGGCGTCGTCGGTGGTGACGGCGCTGGACGGCTACCAGATGGCCCGCAAGGGCAGGGCAGGCCCGGCGCTGGCCGCCGCAGGTATCGGCTCCTTCTTTGCCGGTACCGTGGGCACGCTGGTGCTGGCCGCGTTTGCGGTGCCGCTGACTGAAGTGGCCTTCAAGTTCGGCCCCGCCGAATACTTCTCGCTCATGGTGCTGGGTCTCATTGGTGCGGTGGTGCTGGCCTCGGGCTCCGTGGTCAAGGCGATTGCCATGATCATCCTGGGCTTGCTCATCGGCATGATCGGCACCGACATCAACTCCGGGGTGGCGCGCTTCAGCTTCGAGATTCCTGAGTTGACCGACGGCATCGGCTTCATCGCCATCGCCATGGGTATCTTCGGCTACGGCGAGATCATCCAGAACCTGTCGCATTCGGAGGAGAAGCGCGAGGTCTTCACCAGCAAGATCAAGGGGCTGTTCCCGTCGAAGCAGGACTTCAAGAACATGGTGCCTGCCGTGCTGCGCGGCACCACCCTGGGCTCGGCGCTGGGCATTCTGCCCGGTGGCGGTGCACTGTTGGCTTCCTTTGCTGCCTACACGATCGAAAAGAAGACCAAGCTCAAGCCGGGTGAGGTGCCTTTCGGCCAAGGCAACATCCGTGGCGTGGCGGCTCCCGAATCGGCCAACAACGCGGGTTCGCAGACCTCCTTCATCCCGCTGTTGACGCTGGGCATCCCGCCCAACGCGGTGATGGCGCTGATGGTGGGTGCGATGACCATCCACAACATCCAGCCCGGCCCGATGGTGATGACCAGCAACCCGGACCTGTTCTGGGGTCTGATCGCTTCGATGTGGATCGGCAACGCGATCCTGGTGATCCTGAACCTGCCGCTCATCGGCATCTGGATCAAGCTGCTGACGGTGCCTTACCGCTGGCTGTTCCCGGCGATTGTGCTGTTCTGCGCGATTGGCGTGTACTCCACGAACAACAACACCTGGGACATCTGGATGGTGGGCCTGTTCGGTGTGATCGGTTATGCCTTCATCAAGCTGGGTTGCGAGCCTGCGCCGCTGCTGCTGGGACTGATCCTGGGGCCGATGATGGAAGAAAACCTGCGCCGTGCGCTGCTGCTGTCGCGCGGTGACTGGAGCGTGTTTGTGACGCGTCCGCTGTCGGCCGTGCTGCTGGCCATGGCCGCGCTGCTGCTGATCGTGGTGCTGATGCCCTCGATCAAGAAAAAGCGTGAGGAAGCGTTCGTCGAAGAGTGACGGCACGGCTTCGGCTATCCTACGCGCCATGATGCGCGTGGGTACTTTTTCTCTCGGACCCGGCTTGCGCCGGGTCTTTTTCTTTTTGCTTCTTTGCTGTACAGGGGCTGTTTGGGCCGGTTCGTTCGAAGACTTTTTCAAGGCCATTCGGCGTGACGACGCGTCAAAGCTGATCGAACTGGCGTTGCGTGGTTTCGACATGAACACACGCGACGAGTCTGGCGAAATTCCTCTTGTGATGGCGCTCAAGCTGGATGCTTTGAAGGCGGCGGAATTTCTGGCCAGTGAGTCTTCGGTGGATGTGAACGCACAGAACCCCGCCGGTGAAACTGCGCTGATGATCGCTGCCTTGCGTGGGCACCGCCAGATTGCGGGCATTCTCATCGATCGCAAGGCGCAGGTGAACAAACCGGGCTGGACGCCTTTGCACTACGCAGCAACCAACGCAGGACCTACGGGGCCCGAACTGGTGGCTTTGATGCTGGAACACCATGCGTACATTGATGCAGCGTCGCCCAATGGCAGCACGCCTTTGATGATGGCCGCGCGTTATGGCGACCAGCGTTCGGTGCAGGTGCTGCTGGATGCCGGTGCCGATGCAACACTGCGCAATCAGCAAGGCTTGAGTGCCATGGATTTTGCCCAGTCTGCGGACAGGCCCAAGGTGGTGGATGCGATTGCCAACGTGATCCGGGCGGCGGCGCCGAAAGGAAGCTGGTGATGGCCCCTTTTATTTCCACAATGTATATTATGTTAAATATTGGCGGCATGCACTCGAACCAACAACATGGTTCGGCCCAGTCTGGCAACGATCTCTAACGCGTTTGGTTGTGGATCACCGCCACAATGCCTTTGAGGTCGGTACATGCGTGGTGAGGCGGCGGCCCCAGTCTCTCGCCGGGCAAGCCTTGTCGATTGACCCAGCACGTTTGAAACCCGAACCACGTTGCCCCCAACGCGTCCCACGCGTTGGATGACACGAACAACAGCTTTTCCACCGGGGCCTTCAAGGTACGGGGTGCCAATTCGTAGCAAACGGGACTGGTCTTGAACTGTCTGACTCCATCGACCGAGATGAGGTGATCCAGATAAGGCATCAACCCCGAGCTGTCTGCAGCCGAGTGCAACATCTCTGGAGACCCGTTGGAAAGAATGGCCGTCGGCAACCCCATGGCCTTGACGGTACGCAGCACCTCTTCGCACTCGGGGTAAGCCTCCAGCGTGGCGTAAGCGCTCATCAATCCGTCGACTTGTTGCTGGCCATACACCAGGCCCAGCCGGGCCAGACTGTACTCAAGCGCGGACCGGGTCAGTGCCCAGAACGACTGGTAATGGCGACTGCCCTGCAGCGATGGGTCGGACAACGACACCAGGCGTGAATACTCGATTTGCTTGTCGCGCCAGACCGTTGATATCGCCGCTCCCATTCCGGGAAAAAGCCCCTCGGCTTTGCGCCCAATGGAATAAACGTCGAACAGCGTGCCATAGGCATCAAACACCACACCTCGAATGTTCGTCATCATTCACCTCCTCGTAGAGTTTCCTCGTCAAACCACCTTGTAAATGGCGAATCTCTCGTCCACTTCGGTGCCGAAGGCGTGGTTCGAATAGTTGCTCAATACCTTGACCGCAATGGCCAGAATGATGTTGAGCATATGGCTTTCTTCAAAACCGGCATCGAGGAAGGCCTGAACCTTTGCCGCTGAGGGCTGCCCCAGGTTCTTCACCAGATCCTGCGTCAGTGCGAACAATGCAGCCAGACGTGCGTCCGGAATCGCCTGTCCGGCGCGGATTGCATGCAAAACATGGGCCGGTACACCAGAGACCTTGTCGGCAATCATGCTGTGGGCTGCTGTGCAGTATTTGCAGCCGTTGGTCTGGCTGATCGCCAGGAACACGACTTCCTGCTCTGGCGGCTTCAAGCCGGACTGCTTGCGAAACAGGTCGTAGCCGTGCAGATAAGTGCTCAGGACACCCGGGACGTTCGCCATGTTGGCGTACATGTTGGGGATGAACCCCACTTGCTTGAGTGCCTTGTCGAGAATCTCCTTTTGCTCGCCTTGTGCAGCGGCGGGTGCGATGGTTTTGAGTTTGCGGATGTAGGGTGCTGGCATCGGGTTTCTCCAGTTCGGGCGTGCTGACCAGGTTGGGTCAGCGATAAGCCTGGAATCCATGCTAGGTCCTTCCCCGGCCTCAATGGGCACTTAAAGTATCAAATCAGGCACCAAGCGTACCCTCTTCAACTGACGTGGCCTGGGCTCGACGCCACGCCAGGGGCGTCACCCCCAACTGGCGCGTGAACGCGCGCGCCAGTGCACTGGCATTGGCGTACCCCACCTCGTGGGCCACGGCCTTGGGGGCCATGCCACTGACCAGGAGGCGTTGCGCCGACATGAGCCGCCACGATGCCAGGTAATCGGCCACCGTTGTGCCGGTGACCGACTTGAAACGCGCGGCGAACCGGGCGCGGGACATGTGCGCGACCTTGGCAAGGGCTTCCAGGCTCCATGCGCAGGCCGGCGCGTCGTGCATGGCCTGCAGTGCGGGCGCAATGCGGGTATCGGCCAAACCGGCGAGTGCCCCGCCACGGGTCACCCCGTGCTCTATGCAGTGTCTCAGCAACATGACCACCAGCACTTCGCACAGCCGATCCAGCACCGCCTGCCGCCCAGTTTGATCGGCAAAGGCCTCTTGAAACATCAGGTCCAGGATCATCTCGACTCCCTGGAGCTGGCACAGTTGGATCATCACGATATCGGGCAGAGAGTCGGTGACCGGGTTTCGTCCACCACCGAAGTGAACCGTGCCACACACCACGTCCGCGCCGCTACCGTTGTCGGCAATCAGACGGTGGAATTCAGGGCGTGGAAGAAACACCAGGGTGGGCTCGGTGATGTTGTACTCCAGCCGGCCTTTTCCCTCCAGCCTGACCACGCCACGTCTGACCAAGTGCAAGTGCCCTCGTTGGGTGTCTCGGTCGAAGTCGTGGATACCGCAGATGTTCCCGGTGTAGAACACCCCCGCCTGCAAGGAGAAACTCGAAAACAGCGAAACCAACGGGTCCAAGCCCGGCAATGGCGCATCCCTGCGCTGTGAACGCGCCGTCATCGACAAAGTCCCTCGAACGACATGCCGTGTTTTTCAGGTGTGTCCATTTTTGCGCCTCATTCGTTGCCCCCAGCTGGGTCGTCCGGGAAGCAGCATCCAACCCGGGCCCCGAAACAAAGCCCCTGCAGATCACACGACAAGTTCGTGATGTATGCTCAACCCCGCGCCAGATCATGCAAGAAAAACTGGTGCCCTGAAAACAAAAAGATTCACCACAGAAGTGACGTTCCTGCACTGGAGGCTGTGTGTCAAGTGGCATTGTCCAATTTGCGTTTCTATTGAGCGAATGCCGGAATCTGGAAGCCGTGTGCAGGGGTGGCTGGGAATTCTTGTGCTCAACCAGATCGTGGCGTAGGCTGGCATTGCTCCGGCAACTGCCGTCCCGGGGCTGGGTACCGCTGATGCAAACGGGGCTTCGGCCGGAGGATGCGGTAGATTGGGCCAGTTCCGCAGTTACTTCTGATGGTTCATTTCGTTTGCTGCTCGGGGTGGAGGGACAGGCATTTGGCGTGCTTCTGGGGCAGGCGGCTGAAGAATTCACCTCTGAGGCATGGGACGAATTTCGTGGTGCATGTTGCCTATGGTCCGAATCTCTGACGCGGCATTCCCAGGCGTTGCAACAACGCGAATGGTGCAGCAGTGTCGAGAAGGCTCTGGAGCTTGCTGGCGCAGGATCGTGGTTTTATGACTCGGCAGCCGACCGCTTCCAGGCGACGTCTCGAGGCGCCAATTTGCTGGGTCTGCCGGTGCTGGGCCAGGCAGATCTCGCGGCCGGCCTGGCCAACGTCTGCTCACTTGACCGTGCAGCGGTTCATGCCGCGATCAGGGGATGCGGCGATGTCTGCAATCACGTTGATATCGAATGCTCGGTGCGCCCTCTGGGGCAAGAGGTGCGCCGCCTGCGACTGACAGGTGTAGCGTTGCATCCAGAGACAGGTGAATTCAACGTTATGGGCGTGGCATGTGATGTGACAGAGAAATCTCAGCATGCGGAGGCTCTGCAACGGAATTCCGAAGAATTGCGGGCCATGGGAAAGCGGCTGGTCCATATCCAGGAGGCTGAACGCCGGCGACTCGCCGTTGAACTGCACGACAAGGTCGGTCAGAACCTGACCGCGCTTGGCATATCACTGGAGCTGGTGCGCCGCGGCATTGCTTCGCGAGATTTCAAGCCGCGCGAACTGGAGCGGCGCCTCGTCGACGCCCATGGCATGGTGGACCAGACGTCAGCCATCATCAGCAACGTGATGGCGGAGTTGCGTCCGCCCATGCTGGACGACTACGGATTGCTTGCAGCCCTTGAATGGTATGGCGCTATCTTCGAGCGCCGCACGGGGCTGCTGGTCCAGGTGCGCCTGGCGGGCACGGCGATTCCCCCTGCTCCCGAGCGCGATCTCGCACTCTTTCGCATTGCCCAGGAGGCTCTGAACAATGTACTCAAGCACGCTCGGGCCAACCGGATCGACATACAGCTCGGGCGAGAACCGGAGGGAATGACCATGGTGATCTTGGACGACGGCAGGGGTTTTGCCCCAACTTCCGACTCCAGCGCCAAAGGGCGCCTGGGCATGCGCACGATGCGTGAACGCGCCATGGCAGTGCGCGGCGAGCTTGAGGTGCACTCTGGCCCGGACAAGGGGTGTTGCTTGACTGTAAGGGTCCCATGGTGATGGCGCCCGTCAGAGTCCTGATCGCAGATGACCACGAGGTGGTCGCGGCGGCGTTGTGCGCCCTTCTCGCCGAACAGCCCGATATCGAGGTGCTGGGCGTGGCAACCGATGGGGTGTCAGCGCTCCAGATGGCCCGGGATATGCAACCCGATCTCGTGTTGGTGGACATCCTCATGCCCGGCCTCAGCGGGATCGAACTGACGGCCCGCATCCGGGAGGTGGACCGTCAATGCCGGATCCTGGTGCTGTCGATGCTGGACGATGTGGAGCATGTCCACCGCGCCTTCAAGGCCGGTGCCGGGGGATATGTGCACAAGTCCTGTGCTGCGCGCGACACGATCAGTGCCATACGCACAGTCGCGCGGGGTGGCCGCTTCCTGGCCCCCACGCTGGCCGCGGAGTTGGCCAGGCGGCTCGCGGAGGGAACGCCCGACGACCCTCTGGAAAGCCTCAGCCCCAGGGAAGTGGAGGTGCTGCGCATGCTCGCCTCCAGTCTGACGTCGAACGATATTGCCAGCCGGCTGGGGCTCTCGGTCAAGACGGTCGAAACTTACCGCAGCCGCCTGATGGAGAAGCTGGACATCCATGACCTGGCCGGGCTCGTGCGTTTCGCGGTGCGCCACAACCTGATCGGCGATTGAACGTTTCACCTTTGCCGATTTGTAGGGGGTAACCTGACAAGGGCGTCCGGTGAACCATGGTGGTGTGCGAACCAGGGCGGGGCTACGCTCAACCCATGAACTCCTTGCTCTCCCCCGCTGTTGCCAGTAACGCATGGGACCGTCTGGCTGATCCTTTGAGTGCGCGGCTGCTTGTGGTGGACGATGAATTGCCACAGCTTCAGGCGTTGTGCGAGTTGCTTGAAGAGTCGGGTTTTGAGGTGGTAGGCCACGAGCATCCTCGCAAGGCGCTGGAGCAGTTGGAAGCGCAGCGTTTTGATGTGCTGTTGTGTGACCTGATGATGCCGGAGCTCAGCGGCATCGAACTCATGACCGAGGCGCTGCGTATTGATGCCGACATCGCCCCGGTACTCATGACGGGGCATGGCAGCCTGGAGACGGCCATCACCGCCATGCGTGCGGGCGCGGTCGATTATGTGCTGAAGCCGTTTCGCCTGAGCGCCATCACTCCCGTGATCCGTCGTGCCCTGGAGTTGCGGCGGCTGCGCATGACGAATCGTGAACTGCGCCAACAGCTGGAGCAACAGGCTCGTGGACTGGACGAGAAGCACGGGGAGTTGAAGAACTTTCTCTCGGGGATCTTCCAGGTGCTGCAGGGGCCGCTGCAGCGTCTGCTGAATCTCGCTGGTGACATAGGAGGGACCGATAGCGGTGCATCCCCTGTGCAATGGAGCGCCACGCTTGTGTCGACGCTGGGGCACATCGAAGACGTCCTCTCTGATGTCAAGGCCTATGAGCTCATCTCGAACCAGCCTTTGCAGACAGAACCCGTGGATCTTTTGTCATTGATGCACGAGATTCGCGGTAGCGATACCTTGCGGAAGGTCCAGGGCGTGAGGGAAATACGTTGGGTCTTCGCAAGCCTGCCTGTTGTGGAGTGCGACAGAGAATTGCTGCGTCATGCCTTCACGCACTTGCTGACAAACGCGGTCAAGTTCACCGATGGCTGCGAGACCGCTCACGTCGAAGTGGAAGGCGCACGTCACGGCGAGTGGCTGCAGATAGAAGTGAGAGACAACGGTATTGGCTTTGACGAGACACAAGGTGCCCAGTTGTTCGTACCCTTTCACCGCTTGCCTGTCGAGAGACCTTACGAGGGCATAGGCATGGGCCTGGCAACGGTTCGGCGCATTGTTGAGCGGCACGGCGGGTCGGTGAGCGCACGCGCGAAACAGGGCGTGGGTGCCGTGTTTGCTGTCAAGCTCCCTGTTCAAGGGACGGGAGAAAGGCTGGCCGAATGAATCCTCCAGGGTCAATTGGATGGCTCACTCTGCGCTGCCCGCCGCTGCAATGGGCCATCCCCGTTGAACAGGTGGAACGTGTGTTGCACTTTGTTGCGCTGATCCCCTTGCCTGGCGCCCCTCCTCGAGTTCGCGGTTTGCTCAACCTTCATGGTGAAGCCCTGCCCGTGATTTCCCTCCACGAGGAGCCTGGGAGCCTGACGCCCTGTCCGGAGCACCGTCTGGTTTGCGTTCAGGGCCAGCGCAGGCTGGCCATCTGGGTGGAAGAAGTCGGGGATGTGTTTGAGTGCCCTCCCGAGGCCTGGCTGCCTCTGACGGTTGACGCGCCAGGCTGGCTGGGAGTCACCTCCAGGTCTCAAGGGGTGATGCTTCTGCGAAACCCCGGGTGCTTGCTGGATACGCAGGAGTTGTCTCAGCTGGATGCCGTTCTGGCAGAACGTGGCGGGAGGGGCGCATGACCCGGTTGTCCGCGGAGTTGATGGCCCAGGTGCGTGAAAGCTGCGAACGCTGGCTGGGCTTTGCCGCTGGCCAGCTCAGTGACAGCGCTTTGCACCGTGGACTTGCTGCCTTGGCAGAGCACAGGGGCGCGTCCATTGCAGAGTCCGCCAGTGCTTTGCTGTTGGAGCGGCTGAGCGACGGCGAGAAGCAATGTGTGCTCGACGAACTGACCATTGGTGAAACCTACTTCATGCGCGAACCGCGAGCTTTTGACGTGCTGAAGGATGATCTGCTGCCGCGCTGGCTGGAGCGTGCCGCACCCCAACAGGTGCTTCGCATCCTCAGTGTGGGATGCGCCACGGGTGAAGAGGCCTACTCTGTGGCCGCGCTGTTGCACCGGGTGGGGTTGGGGCCGCGGGCGCAGGTTCTGGGAGTGGATGTCAACGCACGTTTCATCGCGCAGGCACGGCGCGCCAGCTACGGCGCGTGGTCTCTTCGCACACCTCCACAGTGGCTGCTCCAGGACTGTCTCCGTCTGCAAGGCGATGGACGTTTCGAGGTGCTCCCTGCCATACGCGAACTGGTACGTTTTGAGCTGGTCAATCTGATCGACGACAAGTGGCCCGGTCCCGAGCGCCAGGAGCCGCACTGGGACTTCATTCTGTGCCGCAACGTTCTGATTTACCTCAACGAGGACAAGCTGGCTTTGGTGTTGGATCGAGCGGCGAAGGCACTCGCCTCTGATGGGCGCTTGGCATTGGGCGCGGCTGAACTGGGTTGCGCCGCAATGGGCGGGCACCCTTTCGCCAGTGACGGGTTGGACCCCTGGCTGTTGCACCGCAAGGCGGCGGGCACCGCCAGGGCGCTGGAAGCAGTGGCGACGCCGAAGGCGGCTTTGCCACCGCTTTCGCGGCCCTTGCGGGGCACTGCGGCCTTGCCACTTCGGCCAGCCGCTGTCGCGCCCGCATCACAAGCGGTGAACGATCCTCTCGCAGAGGTCCGGGCGTTGGCTGATCGAGGCGACTATGAGGGGGCGTTGCGGCGGCTGTCGAGTGCGTCACCCACCGCTGAACGTTATTTGCTTGAAGGAATGATCTTGCAGAGCCAGCAGAGGTCTGCGGCCGCTTTGCAGGCTTTTCGCCGGGCGCTGTTTCTGGACCCCCACCTGCATATGGCTCAAGTGGCGCGTTGGCAGTTGGAAAGCGCCGCAGGTGACAGCCGGGCGCAGCGCAAGCTGCGGCAGGCGTTGGGGCTGCCCGGCCCGCAGGCCAAGGAGACCGCGTCATGACTGCGACCAGTGCCCTCGACACCGGCACACAGGCCTTGCTGCAACGCCGGGCCGACCTCCTCGCACAACCCCTGGCGAAGGAGGATGCCTCCACCGGGCGGGTACCCATGACAGTGTTCAGTGTGGGCGCTTCCCGTTTTGCCGTGTCGGTTGAAAGCCTCAAGGAGGTTCGCCCGCTGCGGGACATCGCCGCGTTGCCGATGCTCCCGCCTCATTTGAACGGGCTGGCTGCGGTGGGGGGGCGTGTGCTGGTGGTGCTGGACCTGCGCCCGCTGCTGGACCTCCCCCAGAGCGGACTGGCTGAAAGCCCTTTGCTGCTCGTGGTTGGAGAAGGCAAGCAAGTTTGCGCCTTGCTGGCAACCAAGGTGGAAGGGCTGCGCCTGCTTGACCCGGCACAGGCCCTCGAATGGCCCGCCCATCGGCCCCCTCCTCCGTGGCTGCTCGGAGTCATCGAGGGGGAACTGCTGCACATAGACGTGAACCAGCTTCTGTCCGACCCGGCGTTGGGCGAATGGCAGGAGTCCACCGGAGAAGCCCAGTGACAAACCCGTTGCTTCACTTGCGCATCGCTCACCGGCTTCTGCTCGGTTTTGGCTTGCTGCTCGTTCTCATGATCACCCAGGTCCTGGCCAGTTATCGAGACGTGAGCGCGATACAGGCGGTTGGTGACGTACGCCGCCTGGTGGCGGCCATGGACAGCAACCTGCATCAGAGCCGAACGCTTGTGCTGACAGCTTTCAATGGAAATTCTTCCGAGCGCCAGGCCCTGCCGGACGAGCTTGCACAGCTACAAGAGTTGAACGACCAGCGAGTCGCGAGGG
Source organism: uncultured Comamonadaceae bacterium (assembly GCA_966692625.1). GTDB lineage: Bacteria > Pseudomonadota > Gammaproteobacteria > Burkholderiales > Burkholderiaceae_C > CAMLOF01. The sequence continues at coordinate 79,963 of CBKZAG010000001.1, read as the reverse complement.
TGCGGGACCTTACGGTGGACTGGCCTGAATTGCGCACCGAGTTGGGCCAGCTGGAAAGCAAATTGGCGGACTTGCGGCGCATCCGGGGTCAGCAGGTGATACCCGCGTTGAGCAGCGGACGGCAGGAGGAAGCTGGACAGCTCATCACGGGTGCGCTGCAGCAGCGCTACATGGATTTGCGAGAAGCTTTTTTACGTCTCGACCGGGTTGCGGAGGAATCTGCGGACCGGCTCACATCGGACATACGCACACACCTGTTGACATTCACCTCTGGCGCGGTAGTTCTTGCCGTGCTGGTCAGTCTGGGTCTGACTCGCCAGACGACTGTGCCACTGGCGCACCTCGGGGCGGTAGCGGTTCGGCTCGGACGCGGGGAGCTGGGTGTTGCCGTGCCAGAAACACTTACGCAGCGGTATGACGAAATGGGTGAGCTGGCGCGCGCTTTTGCACACCTGGCGGACGAGCTGAGGCGCTCGACGCGGGCGTTGAGTGACGGGGTCAACCAGCTCAGCGAGGTCGGAGCGGACATGCTGGCCTCCGCCTCCCAGGTGGCGGCCGGTGCGTCCGAGACGAGCAGTGCGATCGTGGAGACGACCTCGACCGTGGAAGAAGTCAAACGCACGGCGGAACTGGCCAGCCAGCGTGCCCGCCGCGTTGCGCAGGACTCGCAGCAGGCGACGGCTGTGGCCCACGGCGGGCGTGCCGCGGTGGAGGCCAGCGTCGAAGGCATGCGCCAGATCCAGGCCCAGATGCTGCACATCAGTGACAGCGTCAGCCGGCTGAGCCAGCACGGTCTGGCCATTGGTGAGATCACGACACTGGTCAATGGTCTGGCCGACCAGTCCAACCTGTTGGCTGTCAATGCGGCGATCGAGGCTGCCAAGGCGGGTGAACAAGGCAAGGGGTTTGCGGTGGTGGCGCAGGAGGTGCGCAGCCTGGCGGAGCAGTCACGCCAGGCGACGGCACAGGTGCGTGGCCTGTTGCAGGAGATGCACAAGGCGACGCAGGCAGCGGTGCTTGCCAGCGAACAAGGGGGCAAGGCGGTGGAGCGCGGAATGCAGCAGTCGGCCGAGGCTGGCGAGGTGATTGCGCGGCTGACGCAGACCATCGCGGAGGCTGCGGACGCGGCCGCGCAGATTGCGCAGTCCAGTGAGCAGCAGCTGGTTGGCAGCGACCAGGTGGCGCTGGCCATGCAGAACATCCGCGAAGCCAGCACGCAGAACGTTGCCGTGGCGCGCCGAGCGGAGGAAGCCGCACGCCAGCTCGACGAGCTCGGCCGCAGCATCGAAACCATGATCAAGCGGTACCAGTTTTAGTTCTCTCATCTGAAAGGCTCCCATGCTCAACTATCTTGGTGACTTACGAACAGGCCCACGTTTGATGCTGGGTTTTGGACTGGTCCTGGTCTTGATGGGGGTGCTGGCTGTCAATGCATGGCGCAATCTGGGCAAGGTTCAGCAAGTGGGAGAGATCAGCACTCTGGTGGCAAACCTGGATGGCACCCTGCACCTGGGGCGGGCACTTACGCTCACCGGACTGGAGGACTCTGACTTTGCCCGAACCGGACTGCCTGCAGAAATTTCAGCACTTGAGGGTTCCCACGATGAGTTGCGAGTGCAACTGGAGCAGATATTGCAGGAGTTTCCCTCGCTCAAAACACAACTCGTCGAAATCAAACGGGGCACTCAAGAATGGCGCCAGATCCGGCGAGAGGGGGTGCTGCCTGCGCTGGTGGCGGGACGGGCTGAAGAAGCCAGACAGCTTTTGTTCGGCCCGCAGATGCAGATTTACCAGCAGCTCCGGGGGGCGTACCAGCGGCTCGACGATCAGGCGAAAGAACAGGCGCAACAACTTTCTGAAAACGCTCGCGACGGCTTGATCATCCTGACGGTGGCTGCCGTTGCAGTGGCCGCCATGGCGGCGGCGTGGATCACCCGCATCACGGCTCAGCCACTTGTTGCACTCACCCAGGTCGCCAACCGGCTGGCCGAAGGGGACACGCAAGACCGCACCGAACTGGACATCAGGCCGAGACGGGACGAGATTGGGAAACTTCTGAATGCGTTCAAAGGTGTGCAGGACGGCATGCGCCGCATGGCAGAGGTTGCCCAGCGTATTGCCGAAGGGGACCTCAGCAAGGAGGTCAAACCCTTGTCCGAACGTGACCAGCTGGGCAAGGCGTTCGTGTCCATGGTCGACGAGCTGAGGCGCTCGACGCGGGCGTTGAGTGACGGGGTCAACCAGCTCAGCGAGGTCGGAGCGGACATGCTGGCCTCCGCCTCCCAGGTGGCGGCCGGTGCGTCCGAGACGAGCAGTGCGATCGTGGAGACGACCTCGACCGTGGAAGAAGTCAAACGCACGGCGGAACTGGCCAGCCAGCGTGCCCGCCGCGTTGCGCAGGACTCGCAGCAGGCGACGGCTGTGGCCCACGGCGGGCGTGCCGCGGTGGAGGCCAGCGTCGAAGGCATGCGCCAGATCCAGGCCCAGATGCTGCACATCAGTGACAGCGTCAGCCGGCTGAGCCAGCACGGTCTGGCCATTGGTGAGATCACGACACTGGTCAATGGTCTGGCCGACCAGTCCAACCTGTTGGCTGTCAATGCGGCGATCGAGGCTGCCAAGGCGGGTGAACAAGGCAAGGGGTTTGCGGTGGTGGCGCAGGAGGTGCGCAGCCTGGCGGAGCAGTCACGCCAGGCGACGGCACAGGTGCGTGGCCTGTTGCAGGAGATGCACAAGGCGACGCAGGCAGCGGTGCTTGCCAGCGAACAAGGGGGCAAGGCGGTGGAGCGCGGAATGCAGCAGTCGGCCGAGGCTGGCGAGGTGATTGCGCGGCTGACGCAGACCATCGCGGAGGCTGCGGACGCGGCCGCGCAGATTGCGCAGTCCAGTGAGCAGCAGCTGGTTGGCAGCGACCAGGTGGCGCTGGCCATGCAGAACATCCGCGAAGCCAGCACGCAGAACGTTGCCGTGGCGCGCCGAGCGGAGGAAGCCGCACGCCAGCTCGACGAGCTCGGCCGCGACATCGAAACCATGATCAAGCGGTACCGCATCTGAAGGCCGCCTCATGCCCTCCATCAATCCGGCCACCTTGGCACGCCTGCAGGAAATCTTCCGCAGCGAGGCGCGGGAGCGTGCTGAGGAGCTTTCAGCCCAACTCCTGGTGGCTGAATCCAGCCCGACCACGGAGCAGGCTGGTGAAGCCGTTTTGCGTGCCTACTCCGCTGCACACAGCCTCAAGGGCGCGGCACGGGCCGCAGCGCGGCGCGATATTGAAGCCCTGTGCCATGCGCTGGAGGACCGCCTGGGTCGGCTGCGCGACGCCCCCATGCGCTTGGCGGAGAGCGCCGACTTGCTGCGCACCAGCGTGCGCATGCTTGAGCGCTTGTTGACCGACGAGGCTGCCAGCGCTTCGCTCAGTGACGAAATCCAGTCGCTGCGCGGGCAGTTGACGGCGGCGCTTGCCACCGGCACCGCAGGCAAACCAGAGGGCGTTGCGCCGCTGATCGCAGAACCGCCCATGCGAAGGCGTGACCATTTGCGGCTCGATACCGACCAGGCGCAGCTTCTGCTGGACGAGGCCGAAAGTCTCTATACATTCAGCGAGGCTTGGCATGGCGCCCGCTCGGAACTGGCCCAAGCAGGCCAGGAACTCACCTCGCTGCGCCAGGCGCTGCAAGCCGGCCGGGCAAGCGATGCAGTGGAGGCGGTTCAACTGCAGGTCGCAGACCTGGAGCGCCGCCTGGTACGGTACAGCAGAGCGGAAGCGGAACGGCACGACGGTCTGCGGCGCCATGTTGCAAGCTTGCTGGGCCAGACACAGCGGATCGTGCTGCAGCCGGTCAGCAACCTGTTCGAGCAGTTGCCAGCCCAAGTGCGCGACCTCGCGCAGGCGTGTGGAAAACAGCTTGAACTGGTGTTCGAGGGACAGGATCTGCAGGTTGACCGCCGGCTCATTGAAGCGATGGCGGACCCTTTGATGCACCTGTTGCGCAATGCGGTGGATCATGGCATTGAGACACCAGGCGAGCGGCGCGCACAAGGAAAACCGGAGCGTGGGCGCTTGTGCGTGCGTGCGGCCCGCATGTCCGCAGGGTGGGTCAGCATGACCGTGGAGGATGACGGACGGGGGGTGCAAGTTGATGCCCTGCGAGCTGCCGCCCTCCCCGGCTCGCCGCTCGGCATTGGCGACGACCCTGAAGCTGAGGTGCTGGCATTGGTCTGTGCCCCGGGCTTGTCCACACGCCAGCAGGCCGATCTGCTGTCGGGCAGAGGACTGGGCATGGCTGCGGTCCGTGATGGTGTCGAGCGCGTCGGCGGCCGCCTCCGGTACACCAAGCCAACGGGGGGGGGCTGCCGCTGGGAGCTGCAATTCCCGGTCACCAGCAGCCGTGTCCGGGTTCTTCGTGTGACAGCGGGTTCCATGCAATTGGGCCTGCCCAGCAACCAGGCGCAAAGAGCCATCCCGGTACGCGGCGGTGATCTGGTCGAGGCAGATGGGCAAGCGGTTTTGCCCATGGATGGCATTGCCTTGCCGGTGATCGATTTGGCGGTTCTCTTGGGCAGTCCGGCAAGACCGCATCCGCCAGAGCAAACCCGCCCGGCGCTGCTGGCAGGCACCCAGGAGAGGCGCATTCTTTTGGTTGTGGATGCGATCGAAGGCGAGGAGGAGTTGATTCAGCGCCCGCTGGGGCACCCATTGAAGCGGCTGCGCGGTATTGCTGGCGTTGCTCTGCCCGTGACAGGGGGGGTTTTACCCATTCTCCACATGCCCGATCTGCTGGCAAAGGCCGCTCGTACTCGCACCCGGCTCGCACCGGTACAGCCGGACGAAAGCGCCGGTGTGCGCCCTCGCATACTGTTGGCGGAGGACTCGATCACTTCACGCATGTTGCTGACGACGCTGCTGGAGGCCGCGGGCTACCGCGTCCATGCTGTTTGCGACGGGCTGGAAGCCGTGCAGGCATTGCAAAGCGGCCGCTTTGACCTGATCGTGTCCGACGTTGACATGCCTCGGCTGGATGGGTTCAGCCTCACCAGCAAGGTGCGCGAGGACGAACGCTGGTCGGGCATGCCCGTGGTGTTGGTCACGGCACTGGAAACCGAACGGGACCGGGATCATGGATTGCGGGTTGGAGCCGATGCCTACCTGATGAAAAGCGAGTTCGACAATGAGTTGTTGCTGCAGACCATCCGGAGGCTGTTGTGAAGAACATGGCGGAAGGCGCCGCCCTGCTCACCTTTGGCAGCGGTGACGGCGTGTCCGTGGCGAACGGGCTGCGCGCACACACGACGTTGCGCCTGCTGGGGCATGCAACGTCCGTTGACCAACTGCAGGCCTTGCGCAAGCGGGTGGAAGCGCAAGTCCTGCTGATCGACGGCGTGGATCACCCGGAATTGGCGACGCTGGGGTTGCACCTCAAGGCGAACCCGATGGCTGCGGTGCTTCTCTGCCCGACACCCCGCTCTGAACAGCCTCTTGGCTTTCTTGAGCGATCCGGGGCGTTGATATGCCACCCGCTGCCTGAGCCATCGCAACACCCGGCGGAGTGGCGCCGCCTGGGCGTCATTCTGAACCGGTTGGCCACCTTCCCCCTCAGCGGCCGCACCCCGCAGGAGGGCATCGGCGCATCACCGCAACGGCTCCAGCTTTTGGCCATAGGCGCGTCCACTGGCGGCCCGCAAGCGATACAGGAAATGTTCCTTCAGCTCCGCAAACCATTGCCCTTTGCCGTGCTGCTGGTCCAGCACATGAGTGAAGGCTTTGTGCAAGGATTTGCTGACTGGCTGGCCTCTAGCTGCGCGATGCAGGTGCGTGTTGCCTGCCGTGGCGACGTGCCGGTTCCCGGCCTCGTGCTCGTGGCACCCCAGGGGTGTCACATGCGGTTGAGCAAAGGCCACCGCGTGGAATTGAACCATGCGCCACCCGAGCATGGACAGCGCCCGGCGGTGTCGGTGCTGTTCCGCTCTCTGTTTGAACATGAGCCCTCGTCGATTGTCGCGGTCCTGCTCAGCGGGATGGGGCAGGACGGCGCGCAAGAGCTCAAGGTCCTGCGGGAACGGGGGTGCCTGACCATCGTTCAGGCGCCGCACACCTGTGTCGTCGACGGAATGCCACGGGCCGCGTTGGCCCTTGGTGCCGCCAAGTTCAGCCTCAAGCCGGCAGAGATCGGTGCATCACTCAACCGAACGGGAGACGGTGCATGAACACCGATCGCACCATGTCAACAGAAATCCTTGTGGTAGAGGACAGCCTGACCCAGGCCGAATACCTCAAAGTCATGCTCATGGATGCGGGCTACCGCGTGCTTCACGCGACCGACGGGCTGGAGGCGCTGTCCATGCTCAAGGAGCACCGGCCTGCGCTCGTCATCAGCGACATCGTGATGCCGCGCATGGACGGGTTCACGCTGTGTCAGCAGCTCAAGGCTTCTGCCGGGCTGAACAGGCTGCCGGTGTTGCTGCTGACGTCCATCAACGACCCTGCCCATGTGCTGCGCAGCCTGGAGGTGGGCGCCGACTGTTTTGTCTTCAAACCCTTTGACGAAAACTACCTGATCGGACGGGTTCGCTTCCTGCTGGCCAACCCGCTGGGGCAGGAAGACGGCCGCATGGGCGTGGAAATCCAGTTCTCCGGCCGCCGGTTTTTCATCACCTCGGACCGGCTGCAGATCCTCAACCTGTTGCTTGCAACCTACGAGGCGGCAGTGCAACGAAATGGGCAACTTGAACGCACCCAGGACGAACTTCGTCAACTCAACGACAGCCTGGAAAGCCAGGTCGCCGAGCGGACGGAGTCGCTGCGCCAGGAGCTGGCGGAACGCCGCCGAATCGAGCAGGAGCGGTTGTTGCTGCTTGACAAAGAGCGCCAGGCCAGGGCCGAAGCGGAGGCCGCGCGCGCGCAGTTTCGTGCCCTTTTTGAGGCAGCGCCAGGTCTTTACGTGGTGCTGGATGCGAACGACCTGACCGTCGTGGGCGCAAGCCAAGCCTATCTGGTGGCCACGTATACCGAGCGTGCTGCAATAGTGGGACGGTCGATTTTCGATGTCTTGCCGGACGACCCGGACGATCCGAAAGCAGAAGGTGTGGCAGCGCTGCGCGCGTCCTTCCGCCGTCTCATGGAAAGCGGCCAATCCGATCCGATGGGTCTGCAGCGTTATCCGATTCGCACGCCTTCCGGCGTATTCGAGGAACGCTGGTGGTCACCGCTGAACGTGCCTGTGCGCAACGCCGAGGGGCAGATCGCGCTGATCCTGCACCGGGTCGAAGACGTGACAGGCTACGTGCAGCAGCGTTTTGGCGGCAATCCGCCACCTGGTGTGGACTTTCAGGATGGAAACTACCGGATCGAAGCGGAATTGGTGCAAAGGTCGCTGGAGTTGCGCAGCACGCTGGACCTCCTTCGGCGCAGCGAGGCGCAACTCCAGATGGCAGGACGTTGCGCGCAGATGGGCGGCTGGAGCATGGAGATCCAGGATCTTCGGATCGATCTGTCGGCAGAGGCCGCGCGGATCTTGGGTTTGCAGGCGGGCCAGCAGATTGACCCGGACACGGCACTTGCGCTCTACCACCCAGACCATCGCGACCGGGTGCGCAGCGCCGTGCGCGATTGCATGACCACAGGTACCCCCTACGATCTGGAGGTGCGGTTGACCGGTTCGGGGGACCAGCTTCGCTGGGTGCGAAGCATCGGTTTGGCCGAGCGGGACGGCCAGGGACGCATCGTCAGAGTGCAAGGCGCATTGCAAGACATCACCAGCCAGAAGCTGGCGGCCACCCGGATAGCCGCGCACAACGCGCGCCTGCAGTTGCTCAACGAGATCACGCGTTCGATAGGCATACAGTCGAGCCTGCGGGCACTCGGTCAAACCGTTTGCAGTGCACTGCGGCGCGATCTTCCAGCCGATTTGTGCCTGCTGCTCGCGGGGGGGCCGCAACCGGATGAGTGGCGGGTCGTTGGCTCCCATGGGGAGGTGGCCGGTGAACAACTGATGATCGGCACGGTGCCGCCAGTGGACTTGCTCACACCATTTCTGGATGGCCATCCACGTCACGTTGCACAGTTGCGCCCCAGAAATGACTTTCTGGGCCTGATCGAGCACTGCGGCTGCCAATGTGCGATCGTGGTGCCCCTGCGGGTAGACCAGCAAGTGCATGGTCTGCTGGTCGTGGCGCACCATGTGCCTGACGCCTTCAGCAGCCCGGACAGCGAATTCCTCATCCAGCTGGGTGAACACGTAGCCCTGGCGGCACGTCAGGCCCAATTGCAAAACGAACTCACGTCGGCGTACATGAGTCTGCAGCGCAGCCAGCGGCAAATGGTGCAACAGGAGCGCATGCGCGCGAGCGCCGAACTGGCCAGCGGCATTGCCCACGACATCAACAACAGCTTGTCGCCCTTGTTGCTGCATACGCGGCTCTTGAGCGAGAGCGAGCCGGCCTTGAGCACGCGTGGCGCCGAACGGCTCAAGGTCATGGAAAAAGCACTCCAAGACATCACCGGCACGGTGACCCGCCTGCGGCAACTTCAACGTGGCGTTGAGGAGGATGTGCCCCGCCAAGCTGTGCGGCTCAACAGCGTTGTGCAGCAGGTACTGGGCTTGATGGAGGCCCGCTGGCAAGAGCAGGCAGCAGTGGAGGGACGGGATGTGCTGGTTGACATGGAACTGGAGCCTGCCCTGCCGGCGTTCATGGGTTTTGAGGCCGAGATCCGGGATGCGCTGACCAACCTGGTCGTCAACGCCTGTGATGCCATGCCGGCCAAAGGCCGCTTGCATGTGCGCACCCGCCGCCAGTCTGATGGCGGACTGGACGGGGTCTGCGTTGAAATACAGGACAACGGCTGCGGCATGGACGAGGACACCGTTTCCCGCTGTCTGGCCCCTTTCTTCACCACCAAAGGCGAGCGCGGCACAGGGCTCGGTTTGGCCATGGTTGATGGCACAGTGAAGCGGCACCGAGGGCGCCTTGACATCAAGAGTGCGCCTGACGCTGGCACCACAATGACCATTTGGCTCCCCTGCGGGGAGCCTCCCCCGGTTTCGGAAGCTGCCGCCCCCTTGCCGCTTGACCAGGCCGAAGGGCAGCCTTTGTCGTTATTGCTGGTTGATGATGAGCCCGCGCTGCTGAGCTCCCTTGCCGAAGTGCTCGGCGAAGCTGGGCACACGGTCAGCACGGCCTTGGGCGGTGGCGCCGCGTTGACCCAGTTGCGGCAAGCCAAGGCGAGCAACAGCCTGCCCAAAGTGCTGATCACCGACATGGGGATGCCAGGGCTGGACGGTGGAGAGCTGGCCAAGGCAGCCCGCGATCTTGCTCCAGAGATGTGGATCGTGATGCTGAGCGGCTGGGGCAACGCCCTGAGCAAACAGGGTACGCCCCCCGACTGCGTGGACTACCTGTTGAACAAACCCCCTCGCCTTCAGGAACTCAGCGCTGTCTTGCGGCGCTGCGTCGAACCGCGGCCTGCATCTGATGGGAATCATGCAAATGAATGCTGAAGCGCGATCACAGGCTGAAGCGGCAGTTACCGCGCACGCCGGACAGCCCAAGGGTGCCGGGCCTTATGCCAACCCGGCGAAGCTGCATGAACGCGACATGGCGCCGATGTCCTACGCAGACACGCTTCGATACCTGTGGCGCCGGGTGCTGGCTGGCAGCGCACTGCTGCTGGTTGTCATCGCAGTTGCCTTGGCATGGGCGTGGAACGAGCGTGTCGCCTTGGGCGAGAAAGTCACCGATGGTTTCATTGCCGCGGCCGGCATTACCCTGGAGCAGGCCGTGTTTGAGCAGCGAGAAGAGCTGTTGACATCGATAGCGCAGGGCAAGGCTCAGACAACTGCTGCCGAAAACCTTCGTTGGCTCATGCCCCTCGACCCTCACAGTCATGTCTGGACAGCTTTGCTGGAAATGCCTGACGCCCCGCAGCGGTCAGTGCTGGCCTACCGCCCGCCGGGACTGGCGCTGACGGGCGCCTATGCCTATACCCCGCTTGCACTTGAGCTGATTGAAAAGCTGTGGCGCAGTCTGCCAGAAGCAGGCACGCTCGAATGGAAAAGCGAAACCGGGCACAGCATTCTCATCATTCCCGGCGGGGCGTTGAGGGGACCAATATTGAGAGCCCGCTACACATCGGAAGCGCTGCCTGGCTTGAAGCTGGACCTGACGCGCAGCGCATCCATTCATATCAAAATCTGGAACCTGACTCTGGCGCTGGCCTTGCTGTGCTGGGCGGCCGGTACCGGTGTTGCCGTCTGGCTGGCCACAAGCCGGGGGCGTGTCCAACGCTTGCTTGCGCAAACGCTGGCGGACCTGAAAGACCTGGCCGGTCTGGTGATTGAAAGTCCGCTTCCCATGTGGCGGCTGGACAAGGACGGCCGCCTGCATGACGCCAACCCTGCTGCGACGCGGTTGCGTCAGTCACTGGAATGCGACGAGGGCCGGGGCCAAGGCCACTGGCGGGCAGCGCTGCAGCGGATCGCCGAGGTTGACGGCAGCGCAGCTGCGTGGGAAATGCAGTTGGGCGATGAGTGGTACCGCCTGCACGTGGCGCCAGCCGCCGACACCGGTATGGCCAACATTTACGGCAAGCTCATCACGGAGCGCAAGCTGGCCGAGTTCGCCCGCGAGAGCCAATTTCGCCAAACGGAGTTCCTGCTGGCGCTGTGTTCGGGTATAGCGGAGCAGCTGGCGCCGCAGGAACTCACCGACCTGTTGGGAGAAAACGCGCGCCGAATTGGTTTTGCCGACCACTGCGAGGTGTTGTTGGAGGGGGAGCAAGGCCTGGCGCACGTAGGTGGTTCGGCCTTGCCGATCCAAGACGAGCGCACAGAAGCAATCGACTGGGAGGGCCTGGAAGCCTCTCTGAGGATGCGTGGACTGACTCATCAGTTCCGTTGTCCCGTGTTCCGGGATGCTCAGGGCGAGAGTTTCCTGCTGGTTGCGCGCAGTGCGGCGCCCTTCGATCACGGCGAGGAGAGTTTCCTGATCCGTCTGGCCCAGCAACTTGGTGTGGGCCTGCGGCAGGCCCAATTGCGCGAGGCATTGGAAGATGCGTTCAAGGACCTGCGGCGGCGGCAGGAGCGTGATCTGGAAAACCAGCACCTGCGCAGCTTGGGGCGGCTGGCCCGCGAGGTCGCGCATGACATCAACAATGCCTTGTCACCTGTGGCGCTGTACGTGGAACGCTTGATCGAAGCAGAGCAAGGCCTCAGCGAGAAAGGCCGCCAACGGCTGCGCCAGATTCAAAGTGCCCTGGAAGATGTGGCCATCACCGTAGAGCGCATGCGCAACAGCTACAGCAGTCCCGATCTGCCTGTGCGGGCCCAAAAGGTCAACGTCGTGGCGACGCTTCAACGGCTGGCCACCGAACGTGCCGCGCACCAGCACGGCGCAGTCCAGTTGCAGTGGGACGCTCCGGCTTCGCCAGCCTTCGTCCATGTCGACCCTGAAGCGCTTGAGAAGAGTCTGGCGCAGTTGCTGGACAATGCTTGCGAGGCCATGCCCAAAGGGGGGGAACTGCGCGTGGGTGTCCAATGGGAGCCGCAGCGCGTGTGCATCGAGATACGCGACAGCGGGTTGGGTATGGACCGCAATACATTGCGCCTGTGCCGTGAGCCGTTCTTCTCGACCAAGGACGCACGCGGTTCTGGCCTGGGACTGGCCATCGTGCAGGCGTTTGCCGAACAGTGCGGTGGCAGTCTGGAGATCCACAGCGAGCCGGGCAAGGGCACCCTCGTGCAACTCTGCCTGCCCTCTGGCACTGTCGCGCCAGGGCTTTCAAGCGGATCACTTCTGTCAGACAATGGTTTGCGGACACCAACGGCTGCTGCACCTCAAGACGAGAGCACAGGCACCGCGGCGGATCATTGAAACGGGACAGACAACAATGAGCAGCGCGCAATCCAACCCGAGCGGTCTACCTCCCCTGCCCTGGCATGACCTCGGGCGCTCGTTCTTGCTGGCCGCCAGCGACAGCGTCGTGGTGGTGGACGCACAGGCCAAAGATCAACCCGTCATTTTTGTCAACCCCGGTTTCGAACAGATGACCGGGTACAAAGCCGAGGAAATTCTCGGCCGCAACTGCCGCATGCTCCAGGAAGCCGACCGCGACCAGCCCGAGCGCACCGTATTGCGTGAGGCCATTCGGCAGGGCGTGCCGTGCAAGGTGGTGATACGCAATTACCGCAAGGATGGGCGGCTTTTCTGGAACGAGCTGAATATCGTTCCCGTGCAAAACGCCAACGGCATCATTACCCACGTCCTCGGCGTTTTGCGCGACGTCACTGATCGCGTTCAGCTGGAGCGGCGCCAACTGAAAAGTGCCGTGCAAGACAGCCTGACCCAGTTGCCCAACCGCAAACTGTTTCTTGACCGGTTTGGCGAGGCGCTTGAGCGCGGGCGGGACCTTCAGCGCCCCGCTGCCGTATTGGTGGTGAACCTGGACCACTTCAGGGATGTGAACGAGGCGTATGGACACAAGGTTGGAGACCTCGTGTTGACGGAGACAGGCCGCCGCCTCCTGCAGTACGCCGATGTTTCGGACACGGTTGGCCGCATCGGGGGCGACAATTTCGCCCTGCTCAAGAGCCAGGCGGCCGACATGCCGACGTTGAGGCAGTTGGCCGCAAACATCCTGACGACCCTGCAGGAGTCTGTGGTGATCGAAGGACAGGCGGTGGACTGCAAGGCCAGCCTCGGTGCGGTACTCGTTGCCCCAGGGCATGAGGACGCCGACATGTGCTTGCGCCGGGCCGAGGCGGCCTTGAAGAAAGCCAAATACGCAGGCCGCGGCTGTTTTGAACTGGACGAGTTGCATGCGGGTGACAGGGACCTCTTCTCGCTGCGCACAGCATTTCGTCAGGCGTTGACGAGAGAGCAGCTTTCCTTGCGCTTTCAGCCACAACTCGATCTCCAGACCAGACGAATCTGCGGCCTGGAGGTTTTGCTGCGCTGGCAAATACCCGCACATGGCTTTGTCAGCCCCGACATATTCATTCCCCTGGCTGAAGAAACGGGAATGATCGTTCCCGTTGGTGAATGGGTGCTGGAAAACGCATGTGAACAACACCGGCTCTGGGTTGAACAAGGGCTGCTTGACTGCCCGGTGGCGGTGAACGTTTCCGGCGTGCAAGTCCAGCGGCCCAACTTCGTTGAAATGGTGCAGGGCGTGCTGGGCCGAACCGGACTTCCCGCCAGCCGCCTGGAGTTGGAGCTGACCGAGTCCGTGATGATGGACCGTGTCGAAGGTACGCTGGAAAAGCTGGAGGGACTGCGCCACCTCGGGATCCACTTCTCTATCGACGATTTCGGCACCGGCTTTTCGAGCCTGGGTTATCTGAAACAGCTGCCCGTCAGCAAACTCAAGATCGACAAGTGTTTCATCAGGGACATCATCCACGACAGTGGCTCGGCGGGTATAGCGCTCAGCGTCATCTCGATGGCACACCATCTGCGCATGGAAGTTCTGGCCGAAGGCGTCGAGACCGAGGCGCAGCAGTCGTTCCTGCACAGCCATGGCTGTGACATGATTCAGGGATACCTGATTGGCAAACCCATGACCGCCGCAGAGTTCGAGCAATTCGTCCATTCGTGGAACACACCCATCTCGAGTGAGGCCACAGCCAGCACCCTGGGTGCCCGCTGACGGCCCGCTCTGCTTTCCTGGCAGGGCGCGCAACGGGTGGAATCGCCCGTTGCCTCCACACAAGCGCATCCAAATGCCGTTTCCATCCGTACACACTCCAAAGACCCACACATGAACCCCATGGATTCGGAAACCGCTCTGATGGAACTCATCGATCGCATCGCGTTACGTGACGAATCGGCGCTGAAGGCGTTGTACGACGCCGTGTCCGCCCGGCTGTACGGCGTGGCCATGCGGGTGTTGGGCAAGACCGAATGGGCGGAGGATGCATTGCAGGAGAGTTTCCTCTACATCTGGCGTTCTGCGCCCGGTTACCGTTCCAGCCTCAGCCCGCCCATGGCCTGGATGGGCTTGATCGTTCGCAGCCGCAGCCTGGACATGCTGCGGCGCCACCATGCCGAACGCTCGAACATGACCCAGGAGTTGGATGACGTCCTGGCCGGACAGCTGGCGAGCGAAGACACAACGTCTCTCGATCTACTCTATGCGAGCCAGCAAGCCCAGGCGCTGCACAGATGTTTGTCGCAGCTGGATCACAAACAGCGCGAGGTGGTGACGCTGGCCTACCTGCGTGACTTGAGCCATGGCGAACTGGCGGAACAGCTGCGTCTGCCCCTGGGCACCGTCAAAAGCTGGATTCGCCGCGGCTTGGACAGACTGCGCGGCTGCATGGCCCAATTTGCCTGAAGCGGAGACCTCATGAACCTTGTTCGTCGCCCGGAACTGATCGACCGCCTGGCGTCAGCCTATGCCCTGGGGACCTTGCGTGGAGGCGCCAGGCGCCGGTTTGAGTCGTTGGCCAGGCAGCACCCAGCCGTGCGTGCAGCGGCAATGGTCTGGCAGACTCGCATCTCCGGTCTCACCGAACTTGAGCCCGGGCTTCAGCCCGACGCTGCGGTCTGGACCCGCATCCGCAACCAGATCGATATCGAGACGCAACAGGCCGCGCTCTTGCGGCAGCGTGCGTCCCCCTCCTCTGCCCCCGCTGAACGCGCTGCCTGGTGGGCGGGCCTGGGTTTCTGGCGCGGCGCCACGGGCGCGGCCAGTTTGGCCTTGGCGGTGCTGGCGTGGGTCACTGTTGGCGTGCAGCGCCAGGCCGGGGAAGACGTTGCCCAGCTTCAGGCCGAGATGGCGGTTCTTGCCAGCAACCAGTCGCGCATCGAATACGTGGCTGTGCTCAGCGGCGCCGCATCACAGACTGGCGGCGCAGAGGTGCTGGTGACGTTCGACACCAGCCGGCAACGCCTGACGCTGCAACGGGTGGGGACTTACCAGGAGGCCCCCGACAAGTCACTGCAACTCTGGGCGCTCCCCCCGGGTGGCAAACCCCGGTCGCTCGGCGTCCTTGGCACCGATCGGCTGTTGCAGTTGGCTGCGCGGGCGGAAGCGGTCAAGGAAATTCCTGCACTCGCTATCAGCCTGGAACCCAAAGGCGGTGTTTCTGACGAGAGCGGACCGACCGGCCCGGTGCTTTTCAGCGGGCGCCTGATCCGCTCTCTCCACCTTTGACCTCAGCCGCCGAAAGACAGTGCATTCGCCGGCAGGGGACGGCCGAGCACCTGGGTCAGCACGGTGTAGTGCAAGGTTTCATCGGCTGCCAGGCGGGCGGCAACCTTGGAGAGCTGCCGGTCGGCAAAAGACGGTATGACGCCGATGTATGCGTTGGCAGCACCCAGTTCCAGACGCGCGGCCAGATCGAGGACGTCGTTCTGGCTCTTGAGACCTGACGCACCGAGTGCCTTGGCGTATTCGTCCAGCCGCTGTTCCGCCGCTGGCTGGCCGCCGAGCTTGCGAATGGTGGCCACCAGCGCATCGCGGTGGGCTTTGTGGTGCCCTTGGAACTGCAACGCCACCGCCAGCACGCCCTTGTCCAGCAAACCGCTGCCCGCACCCAGCTGGTAGGCGTTGATGGCCTCGTGCTCAAGCCCCAGTGCAACGTTCAAGATCCCGACGTCTTGCGCCGCATTGCCTGGCATGCCCTGAGCCAGGGCCTCCCGCCCGGCCAGCATGGCAATGGCGACGGCAGACAGCTTGCCGCTGTTGGCCAAAAACCCACGGCGCTCAAGGCCGGGACGATGGATGGTCGTGGTATTCATGACTGGTCCTTTCTTGGGTATCGGGCACGACACCATGTCGGCCCGATACCTGCAATACGCAGTCAGGTAACGAATGGATTCACTCCCACCTCGTTTTTTTGTGCATTCCGTTCATATGCGTGCCTGTTGCTGGTCAACCGAGGGTAAACACCGACTCTGCACCCATTGCTGCATTCTATAGTTGTATACAAAATATACATGCAATGTATGCAAACACTGGAGACAACCATGAAACCTGCAGAACCCTCTCACGTTGACCGAGGCAACACCCTCGATCCTGAAAGCAACGTGCTCAACCCGGTCGGCGCGTCCGAAAAGAACTGGGGATGGTTCGCCATCTTCAACATCTGGGCAAACGATGTGCAGTCGCTCTTTGGCTATACCTTGGTGGCGTCGCTCTTCATTTCCTACGGCGTTGGAGGTTGGACCGCCTTTGCCGCGTTGATAGCGGCAGGGCTGTTCGTCATGTGGATGGTCAACTTGTCGGGGGCCGCAGGCGAAAAGTACGGAATTCCGTACCCGGTGCTGGCACGGGCCAGCCTGGGCACCCAAGGTGCCAAGTTGCCGGCCGTGCTGCGCTCCACCGTTGCCGTGTTCTGGTACGGGGTGCAGGTGTATTTCGCTTCCACCGCCCTCGCCTTGTTGATCCGCTCGGTGACCGGTGCCAGCGGCGGCGCCGAGTTCCTGGGATTGACCGGAATCGACTGGCTGTCCTTCTTCCTTGTCTGGGTATTCCACATCCTCATCTTCTGGCGAGGCATGAGCTGGGTGGAGACCTTTCTGAACATCGCAGGCCCGTTCGTCTACGTGGTGATGATCGGCCTGGTGATCGTGCTGTGGCAACGGTCCGACGGCCGCCTTCTTGAGGCCACAGCGACCATCTTTGCCAACCCGGAAGGCACCTGGGCCACGGAGTTCAAGGGCTTCATCGCCATCGTCGGCACCATGGTTGCGTACTTTGCTGCGGTGATGATCAACTTCAGCGACTTTTCACGCTATGCCAAGGACAAGCGGACGATGAAGATCGGCAACCTCACCGGTCTGCCCTTCAACATGATTCTGTTCTCGGCACTGGCGTTGCTGACAACGGGGGGTGCAGCGGTGGTGTTTGGTGAGGCGATCATCAACCCCACAGAGATCGTGGAGCGCACCGACAGCGTGCTGCTCAGCGTGATTGCTGCGATTACCTTCTTTGCGGCCACGGTGGGCATCAACCTGGTGGCCAACTTCATACCCGCGGTCAACGGTATAGCCAACTTGGCCCCCGAAAAGATCACCTTCCGCAAGGCCGGGATCATCACGTCATTGTTCGCGCTGGTCATCGGCGGCTTCTGGAACAGCTTCATCAGCGAGTTCGGCATCAGCGGCTTCGTGAACACCCTGGGTGCGACCCTGGCGCCGATTTTCGGGATCATGATCGTGGACTACTACCTGCATCGCAAGCAGCGGCTTGACCTCGACGACCTCTACAACATGGACGGCGGGCGCTACCACTATGCCGAAGGCTGGAACCGTGTTGCAGTCAAGGCATTCGGGTCCGCCGCGATCTTCTCGGTGGCCACGGTCTGGGTTCCCTGGTTCGAATTTCTCTCGGGCTACAACTGGGTGATCGGGGCCGTGCTTGGCGGTGTCATATACAACGCCTTGGCTCGGCATCACGTCAAAGTTTGACGAGCGGGCGAACTTCTACCGAACGCCCAAAGGACTCGGGGCCCAGCGCATCACTGGCTGGGCCCCGGCTGTATGGAACAACGACAAGAAGGCTGGTCTTAGACCTCAGTAATGCGCAGCGCCCCAAAGATGCGCAGGCATGTCAGTGAGGTGCCGCAGACCGCTGCGGTCCAGCATCCGCTCGCAAGCTTCTTGGGCCTGCTCCATCACTTCTGTTTCATTGACGCTGAGCACCTGGCGCCCTTGCATCAGCACGCGCCCGTCGACAATGGTGGTGTCCACATCGGCGGCGTTGGCGAAGCATGTGACGCGCATCAGCGGCATGTTCAGCGGCATCATGTGCGGCTTGAACAGGTCGACCAGAATGATGTCGGCCTTCTTGCCGGTCTCCAGCGACCCGATTTCGTCTGCCAGCCCCAGCGCACGCGCCGCGTCGATGGTGCACATTTCGAGCACCTTGCCGTGCGGCAGCACGTCAGGGTCGCGGAAATGGCGGCGGTGGTAGTGCATGGCCTGGAACATGTGGCGGAACATGTCGTAGCCACGGTCTGGTGCCGACCCGTCCGAGCCGAGTACCACGTTGACACCGCGCTCGATCAGCTCGGGCACCGGGCAGCGCCCCAGGATCGACATGATCGCGCTGGGGTTGTGCACGATATGCGTGCCGGTCTCCAGCGCGGCCGTCATGTCGGCCGCGGTCAAATCGATGCTGTGCGACATGAACGAACGCGGCCCGAGCAAGCCCAGTTCGCGAGCCAGCGCAATGGTCCCTGCGCGGTGACCGTCCTGGGTCAGGCCCAGGCCATGCCGCTTGGCCAGTGCCACACCGTCGGTGGCCTGGCGCTCGAACTGGGCGCGCAAGGCTTCGTGGGCGGGCTCGTGCATTGGCGCGAAAACGGCAAGGTTCACCGCCATCTGCAGACGGCCGCTGGCGCGGCCGTGGTTCTCTCGCACGATCTGCTCGCACACGGCCATCATGGTTTCGGCATCGATCTCGTGCTCGGTTGGCGGTTGCGCCGCCCAGTCGGTATAGGTACGCGGCGCGGGCGGACGCGACGGTCCGACGGCCAGAACGGCACGCGTTCCGGCGGCCTCGATGGCATCGCCATGGGCGCGTGCGTACTTTGGATCGTCCACGCGCATGATGGAGTCGCCTCCACCGAACAGTGAAACGCCGGTGGTGACGCCAGCCTTGAGTTTCTCCAGCGACGCCAAGGCCGCCTCGGCATGCCAGAAATGTTCGTCGGACGCGGCGGTGTAGATCTTGGCTGCGGCCTGCATCCATGCTCCCGGGCCTGCTCCCGTGCCCATGGTGCGCAGCATGCCGTGCCCGGCGTGGGCGTGGCTGTCGATCAGGCCTGGCAGCACCGCTTTGCGGCGGGCGTCCAGGACTTGGCGTGGCTGGTAACGCGCACGCAGGTCGGCTGCGTCGCCCACGGCGACGATGCGGTCACCATTGACCGCCACGGAGGCGTTTGCGAGGATGCGGCGCTGAGGGTCAAGTGTGAAAACCGTGCCGTTGTCAATCAACAGGTCGATGGTGGTGGGTGTCATGGGTTCTATGGTCCTGAGGTGTACGCGGTCAGCCTAGGCGGCCACGGGTATGGCTGCGGCTGCGCGCGGCATGAAGCGCACTGGCTGGGTGATTGCAACGGCGTGGCAGGCGACGGACGCACCGTCGGGCAGGCGGCGCAACTCGGGGGTTTCGCGCCGGCAGATGTCGGCCGCCATCGCACAACGCGGGTGGAAGGCACAGCCAGGCGGCGGCGCCAGCGGGCTGGGGAGGTCCCCCGCGGGAACGGCAGCTGCACGGCGCCCCTGCCCTACCCTGGGAATGGCAGCCAGCAGCAGCTGGGTGTAGGGGTGCCTGGGGTTGTCGAACAAGGTTTCCGTTGACGCGACTTCCACCAGACGCCCCAGGTACATCACCCCGACGGTGGTGGAGACAAACCGCACCACTGCCAGGTTGTGGCTGATGAAGAGGCTGGTCAGGCCGTCCTCCGCCTCCAGGCGCTTGAGCAGATTGAGAATCTGGGCCTGCACGGACACGTCCAATGCTGACGTGGGCTCGTCGCACACCAGAAAATCGGGTTCACCCGCCAGTGCACGGGCAATGGAGATGCGCTGGCGCTGGCCCCCGGAAAACTCGTGCGGGTACTTTTCGGCGTCGGCGGCCGACAGCCCCACCCGCTGGAGCAACTCGGCCACGCGGGCCGGCACCTGATCGACCGGGCGCAAGCGCTGAAACACCAGGGGTTCGGCAATGGTGCGGCCGATGCGCCAGCGGGGGTTGAGCGACGCGTAGGGGTCCTGGAAGACCATTTGCACGCGCGGCGCCCGTTTGCCCGACTCGGCAGCGAATTGCACGCCGCCCGACGAGGCCCGATCAAGCCCGGCGACGATGCGTGCGAGGGTCGTCTTTCCGCAGCCCGATTCACCGACGAGGCTGAAGGTGGTGCCGCGCGGCACGTCCAGGCTCACACCAGACAGCGCCCGCACCGTTCGGCCCTGCGCCTGGAACTGGCGGGTCAAGTCGGAAACCTTCAGCAAAGGTTGAGGTTTGGCATTCATCAGGCGGCCTCCGCCACGGGGGGCAGTTCAAGAACGGGGGACCAGCAGGCCAAGGAGACGCAGCGGTGTTCCACCAGTTTGGGGCGCTGCTGGCGGCAGATGTCGGTGGCACGCTCGCAGCGTGGGTGAAATGCGCAACCATCAGGGCGGGCTGACAGGCGCGGCATCGCCCCATCGATCTGCTTGAGCTGACTGGGCGTGTGGTCCAGCGGTGGAATGGAGCGCATCAGGCCGTGTGTGTAGGGGTGTGCGGGGCGTCCGACAACGTCCTCGACCCGGCCAATTTCGGCAATGCGTCCGGCGTACATCACCGCCACGCGATCGGCGTTTTCCGATATCACGCCCATGTCGTGCGTTACCAGCAGCACCGCCGTGCCGCGTTCCTGGCACAGGCGGCGCAACAGCTCCAGCACCTGAGCCTGTACCGATACATCCAGCGCAGTGGTCGGCTCGTCGGCCACTACCAGATCGGGTTCGGCGCAGAGTGCCAGCGCAATCACGATGCGCTGGCGCATGCCGCCGGAGAACTGGTGCGGGTAGGCGTCGACCCGCTCTGCAGGCGACGGAATGCCGACGCGGCGAAGCCAATCAACCGCCCTCTCCCGGGCCTCTGCGGCGGTAAGCGGCAGGTGGGTGCACAGCGTTTCGATCAGCTGATCGCCCACGGTGAGCAGCGGGTTGAGGCTGAGCAGCGGGTCCTGAAAAACTGCCGCGATGCGGCGGCCGCGCAAGGCTCGCATGCGCGCTGGCGGCAAGGCCTGGATGGCTTCGCCGTCGAAGATGATCTGGCCAGAGGCAACGTGCGCTGGCGGGTCCAGCAAGCCCAGAACGGCCATGCCGGTGAGGGACTTGCCAGCGCCGGACTCTCCAACGAACCCGAGAATCTCACCGCGGGCGATGTCGAAACTCACGTCGTCAAGCGCAATCAGCGGACTGTGGCGCGTCGGAATCTCCACGCGCAGGTGGCGCACCGACAGCAATGGGGAAGCATTCATGTGTGGTTCCTTCATCTCATTTCAGCCGGGGGTTGAGGACGTCACGCAGCCAGTCGCCAAACAGGTTGACCCCCAGCACCAGGCCCACCAGCAGCAGACCGGGCATGACGGTGATCCACCACTCGCCGGAGAACAGCACTTCATTGCCGATGCGGATCAGGGTGCCCAGAGAAGGTGAGCTGGCGGGAACGCCCAGCCCCAGAAAGCTCAGCGTGGCCTCGGTGAGGATGGCCAAGCCGATGGACAGTGTTGCGATCACCATCACAGGGCTCAGCACATTGGGCAGCACGTGCCGCCACAGGATGCGAATGCGGCCCATGCCAATCAGACGTGCGGCATTGACGTAGTCCTTGTCTTTTTCGACGAGCGTCAAGCCGCGCACCGTGCGGGCGTATTGCACCCAGTTGGCAAGCGCGATGGCCAGCACCACGATGTACAGCGACATCTCTTCGTAGATCTCGCGCGGCATCACCGTGCGAGACAGACCGTCGATCAGCAGCGCCACGAGGATGGCGGGAAAGCTCAGCTGGACGTCGGCAGCGCGCATGATGAGCGCATCCAGCCGGCCGCCGCTGTAACCCGCCAGCAGGCCAAGCGCCACACCCAGTGCCATGGCCACCGCTGTGGACGCCAGACCGACCAGCAGCGAAATGCGCAAGCCGTAAAGCATGACCGAGACCAGGTCACGGCCCTGGCCGTCGGTGCCCAGCAGAAAGCGCCATTGACCGCCTTCCATCCAGACGGGAGGCATGCGGGCGTCGAGGATGTCGAGCGCAGCGGGGTCGAAGGGGTTCTGCGGTGCCAGCCAGGGCGCGGCCAAAGCCATCACCGCGTAAACCACCAGCAGGAAGGCCGCGATCATGGCCTCGGGGGAACGGCGCAATTGCCAGACCAGATCGGCATTGCGCACACGGCGCCAGCCCGAAACGAGTGTGTTCATGATGGGGGGGCTCCTCTCAGCGCGAGGTGCGCAGGCGCGGATCGACGGCGAAATACAGCAGGTCGACCACGGTGTTGATGACGACAAACAGCAGTGCAATCAGCAGGAGGTAGGCTGCGATGACGGGCACGTCGCTGAAGGTGATGGCCTGGATGATGAGCAGCCCGAGTCCTGGCCACTGGAACACGGTCTCGGTGATGATCGAGAAAGCGATCATGGCGCCGATCTGCAAGCCTGCCACGGTGATGATGGGGATCAGCGTGTTGCGCAACGCGTGCTTGAAGTGCACCGAGCGCTCCCGCAGGCCACGTGCCCGGGCGAACTTGATGTACTCGGTGCGCATGACTTCCATCATCTGCGTGCGGGTCAGCCGCATGAACAGCGTGAGCTGGAACAAGGCCAGTGTGATGGCGGGCATCACCAGCGACGCCCAGCCGCTGGCGGTCAGCAACCCGGTGTTCCAGCCACCCACCTGAGTCAGTTCCCCGCGCCCGAACGCGGGCAGCCAGTTCAGGCCGACCGAAAACACGAGTATGAGCAGGATACCGGTGACGAAGGATGGCACCGAAATCCCGACCAGCGACGCCACCTGCAGTGCGCGGGCGCCAGCCGAGCGTGGCCGTATGCCGCTGTACACCCCAAGGGGAATGCCCACCGCCAGCGCCAGCACGGCAGCCACCAGAGCGAGCTCCAGCGTTGCGGGCAGGCGCGAGGCGATGACCTGCGCCACCGGTTCGAGGTTGCGGTACGAAACACCGAACTCGCCCTGCAGTGCCCTGCCCACGAAGCGCAGGTACTGCAGGGGCAGCGGCTGGTCCAGCCCCAGGCTTTCGCGCAGGGCTGCTTTTTCTTCGGCGGTCGCGTTCTCTCCCGCGAGGTTGTTGACCGGGTCACCGATGAAGTTGAACAGGCCAAAGGCCAGCAGAGAGACGACAGCCATCACCAGCAAGCCATTGGCCAGCCGGGCAGTGATGAAGCGGATCATTTTGCTTAACTGCGCTTGATGCTTCTGTTACTTGGCCGGTGCGCGTACCAGCCACAGCCGCATCTGGTTGTCGGGCGCCTGGGCCAGTTGGATACCCTTGCGCGCAGCCCAGGTGATGGGCTGCTGGTGCAGTGGCACATGCGAAATGTCCTCCCGCTCAAGTGCAACGGCTTCCTCGATCAGCTTGTTGCGTCTGGCCGTATCGATTTCGGCTGCGATACGGGGCAGGTAGGCGTCAAACTTGGGGTTGCTGTAGCGGCCGGCATTCAGGGAGCCTTCCCTCTGGGTGCGGGTGTGCACCACGTCTTTGAGCAAACCGTAAGAGTCTGCCATGGGCAGCCCGGCGTGGCCAACGATGTAGAAGGACACGTCATTGGTGTTGAGCCGGACGCTCCAGCGCGCCGTCGGTTCGATCGTCAAGTTGGTCTTGATGCCCACGCGCGCCAGCATGGAAGAGATGGCCAGGCAGATCGCCTCGTCGTAGACGTAGCGGTCGTTCGGGCATTGCATGCCCACGGTGAAACCGTTGGGGTAGCCCGCGTCGGCCAGCAGTTTCTTCGCGGCGGCCTGGTCGTAGGACAGCAAGCGCTTGTTGAGCGAGTTGGGCGAGCCATTGAGGTATGGCGACAACAGAGTGCCAGCAGGCCACGAGGCGTTGCGCATCACCGAGCGCTTGATCGCTTCGATGTCGATGGCATGGTAGACCGCCTGGCGGACACGTTTGTCCTTGAAGGGGTTCTTGCCCTTGACATCGCTGTAGAGCAACTCGTCGCGCTCCTGGTCCATGCCCAGGAAGATGGTGCGCAGCTCAGGGCCTTGGACCACGTCTACACCGCTGGATTGCAGGCGTGGGACGTCCTGCAGCGGGACGCTGACGGAAACGTCGATGCTGCCGCTGATCAGGGCCGAGGTGCGGGTCGCATCCGACTTGATGGGCATGAACGTCACCTCGCCCAGGTTGTGCCTGGGCTTGTCCCACCAGCCTGCAAAGGCCGTCAGCACCGTGCGGGTGTCAACGTCACGCTGCTTCAGCATGAAGGGGCCGGTGCCGTTGGTGTTGCGGTTGGCGTGGTTTTCCTTCTGTTTCTGCAGGTCGCTGGCTTCGGTGGAGCGGTTTGCTTCAGACCACCCCTTGTCCATGACCAGAAGCTGCACCAGTTCATTGGTCAGGATGGGCATGGGGTTGTGCGTTTCCACGTCCACCGTGTTGGCGTCAACCTTGCGCACGTCTTTGATGTCGCTGAGGTTGCCCTTGACCAGTGAACCTGGGGTGTTCACCCGTTGCCAGGAAAACACCACGTCATCGGCATCGAACGTCTCGCCGTTGTGGAACTTCACCCCTTGGCGCAACGTGAAGCGCCAGACCGTGGGGCTGACCACCTTCCAGGAGGTTGCCAGCGCGGGCTCGATCTGCAGCTTGTCATTGAAACGGACCAGCGCTTCGTAGATGTTGCTCACGAATGCGTTGGTGAAGCTGTTGTTGGTCGAGTGCGGGTCCATGGACAGCGCGTCCAGGTTGGCAGACCAGGTCAGCGATTGGGCTGGCGCCTGCGCCATGCCGGTTTGCAGGCCCAGGCCAGCGATCAGTGCCACCAGGGCGCGGGAAAAAAGTTGCTGCTTCACGATGTCTCCTCTTGGGTTGGTCAGCTCGATCGACGTCTTGTGTCGATTCGTGGGATTATTGTCACATAAATAAAAAGTTTTGCAACAATTATTCAGGCGTTTGTTACCATAGAAACCCGCATGGCACAATTCAGCCTTTCTTACAGGGATCAACATGGCACGCCCCAGGAACAAACCCCTCCAGATCGCGCCCGCAGCGGACGCTGACGACGCTGGCCAGTCTCAGGAACTGGCGGACGAAACGCGTGTTCACAAAGCGATCGTCGATGCCGTTTTGTCACAAAAACTCCCTCCTGGCACGCGTCTGGTGGAAACGCCGCTGTGCGAAGCCTTTGGGGTAAACCGCTCTCTGTTGCGGCGGGTGCTGGTTCGCCTGGCAAACGAAAAGGTCGTGGAGCTGCAGCACAACAAGGGCGCTGCGGTGGCGCAACCCACCCAGACCGAGATGCACGAGGTTTTCGAGGTGCGCCGCCTGATTGAAGGGGGGCTGATGCGTCGCCTGTGTGCCTGCGCACGGCCTGGCGACATCACCGGCCTTCGCCGCCTGGTCGATGACGAGACACAGGCTTACCAGAAGGGTGACCGCACCAACTGGATTCGCCTGTCTGGCGAGTACCACTTGGCGGCAGCACGCATCCTGGGCAACCACGAGCTGGAAGAAATCATGAACGCCCTGGTGGCGCGCACGACGCTGATGAAGGCGCTCTACATTGCGCCCGGGCGCAATGTGTGCTCGTTCGAAGAGCACACGGCCATTCTCGACGCCATTGCCGCAGGCGACGCCGAGCGTGCCTGCCAACTGATGGACGAACACCTGCAAAGTGCCGAACGCAAGCTGCGGCTCGAACCACCCTCCACAGACGTCGACCTTTTGAAACTGTTCGGTCAGCGGTCATGAATACCGCGAGCGACACCGCGGACGGCACAAGCATCAGTACCCGGTTCAACGGCTTGTCAAAAGTCCTGGCGCTGGCGTTGGCGCCGCTGGTGGCGCTGGGTTTTTCGCGTTTTTCCTACGCGCTCCTGCTGCCGGCCATGCAAAGCGACCTGGGCTGGAGCCTGTCGCAAGCGGGCGCTTTGAACACGGCCAACGGCCTGGGCTACCTGATCGGCGCCGCCGCTTCGGCGTTCATCGGGCGCCGCTGGGGCGAAAGCAAAGGCTTTGGCGCCAGCATGCTGCTCAGTGCTCTTGCACTGCTGCTCAGCGGCCTGGTGGATGATTGGCACACGTTCATGACCGTGCGCTTTTTCGGCGGCGTGAGCACGGCCGTGACCTTTGTGCTGGGCACGGCCTTGGCCGCACGTGCCATGCCACAGCGGCCTGCCACCGCCCTTGCCTGCTACTTTGGCGGCTCTGGCATGGGCATGGTGCTGGCGGGCAGCGTGCTGCCGCATTGGGTGGAAGCCAGTGCGAACGGCTGGCAGGCCGCCTGGCTGCTGATGGGGGCTGCGGCCGTTCTGGCGGCCTTCGTCAGCACCGCGGCGGCCAAGGCGCTGCCCGGCGGCAACGCCCACCAGCCGCGCGCGCAAGATGGAAGCGGCCTCAGGCCTTTGTGGCCCAGCCTGGCGGCCAATGCCCTCTTTGGCGCGGGTTATGTCGGCTACACGACCTTCGTCATCGCGTTGCTGCGTCAGCAGGGATACAGCACAACGGCTACGTCCATTTTCTTCTGTGCCCTCGGACTGGCCTCGCTGCTTGCCACGCCCGCATGGGGTCGGGGCCTGGCAAGGCTGCGCAACGGCCACGGCTTTGCCGTCGTCTCTGTCTGTGTGGCCATCGGATCGGTTCCGGTGCTGCTCTCCCCTCTTCTGCCTTCGCTCGCGTTTTCGGCGCTTGTCTTCGGTGCCAGCTTCATGGCCGGGCCTGCCGCGGTGAGCCTGGTCGCCCAGCGAATGCTGCCAGCGCCTCAACTGGCAGGCGCCCTGGGCGCCCTGACGGCCGCTTTCTCCCTGGGGCAGTCCATCGGGCCGGTGCTGGCGGGTTGGATTGCAGATGCTTCGGGCCGCCTTGAAGCGGGCCTGTGGCTGGGCCCGGTGTTGCTGGTCTGTGCCGGGGTCACATCATTGGCGCAGCTCAAAGGCTCCGCGCCCAAACCGTCTGCAGTGCAGGAACCACAAGCCCTGCAGCAACGAACACCAGGAGCACGCAGACCACAAGCTTGATCGTCCGGGGCTGCCACCGCGGCGGCCAGCGGGCCATCAAGCGCGTCTGCAGCAACACCAAGGGCACGGCCTCGATGCTGAGCCACAGAGCGTCGCTGCCGAAACGACCTGTGCCTGCCATCAGGGCCAGCCGCACCACCGCGTTCACGGCAAAGATGGCCACCAGCGTGTCGCGAATCACGCGAAAAGGAAGCGGTTGCCGGTAGAAGTGGAATACCAGCGGAGGGCCGGCCGTGGAAAACAGACCGCCCAGCACCCCGGACACCAGGCCGACGCCCGCGAAGCTGGCCCGCGACGACCGCGCAGGCCGCGCTTTCGCCTCGAACAGCAGCACACCGGCGCAGACAAAGATCGTCAGCCCCAGGAGCAGTTCGAGGACCACCACCACGTTGTCGCCCAGCCAGCCGAGCAGCAAGACACCGCCCAGCACGCCCGGCAAGGAAGTCGCCATGACCGGGACCATGGCGTCGCGGTCGAATTGAGGGCGGGACGAGCGGAACAGCCCGATCGCGTTGACCAGAACCAGAACACTGACGACGTTGGTCACGTCAGGCAGGGCCGCCACCTCGGTCAGCCCCGCCAGACCCAGCAAGACGAGGCCAAACGCAAAACCCGTCAGGTTCTGTACATAACAGGCGGCGGCCACGCAAGCCAGGTAAGCTGCATGCTGCAGCAGTGTCATGGATGACATGCCATGTCACGCTCAGGCGGCGATGCCTGCAAGGCACAGGTACTTGGTCTCCAGGTACTCGTCCATGCCGTGGCGGGAGCCTTCACGCCCAAGTCCCGACTGTTTGACGCCCCCGAACGGTACCTCCGCCGTCGAGATCAAGCCCGTGTTGACCCCCACCATGCCGTATTCCAGCGCTTCGCCGACACGGAAGATGCGGCCAAGGTCGCGGCTGAAAAAGTAGCTGGCCAAGCCGAACTCGGTCGCGTTCGCGAGCGCGATGACCTCGGCCTCCGTATCGAAGCGGAACACCGGCGCGACGGGGCCGAAAGTCTCCTCGCGGGCGCACAACATGGCGTCGTTCGCCTCCGCCAGCACGGTGGGCGCGTAGCTGTTCACGCCGGTGCGCTCGCCGCCCACAACCACGCGCGCACCTTTGGCTGTGGCGTCGGCAACGTGCATCTCAACCTTGGTCAGCGCATCTGCATCGATCAGCGGCCCCTGCTGCACCCCATCGTCAAACCCGTTGCCAACCCGGATCTCGCCCGCTCTGGCCGCCAGCTTCTGTACGAAACGGTCGTACACACCGGCTTGTACGTACAGGCGGTTTGCACAGACACAGGTTTGCCCAGCGTTGCGGAACTTGCTGATCAAAGCTCCTTCGACGGCCGCGTCAAGGTCGGCATCGTCAAACACGATGAACGGTGCATTTCCGCCCAGCTCCAGCGACAGCTTCTTGATCGTGGGTGCGCATTGCTGCATCAGGATTCGGCCAACCTCGGTGCTTCCGGTGAAGGAGAGGTGTCGAACCATGTCGTGTTCACACAGGGCACGGCCAATGGCGATGGAGTGTTCGCCGTCCCCCGTCACGACGTTGAGCACCCCGTCCGGCAAACCGGCGCGGCGTCCCAGTTCTGCCACGGCCAGGGCGCACAAGGGGGTCTGCTCCGCAGGTTTGACAACCACCGTGCACCCCGCGGCAAGAGCCGGTGCAACCTTGCGGGTGATCATTGCGACCGGGAAGTTCCAGGGGGTGATCGCCGCGCATACGCCGATGGGCTGGCGGATCACGAGGTAGCGTTTGTCCGTGTCGGTGGTCGGGATCGTCTCGCCGTAGACCCGCCGGGACTCCTCGGCAAACCATTCAATGAAACTGGCCCCAAAGCCGATCTCGGCCCGGGCTTCGGCCAGCGGCTTGCCTTGCTCGGCCGTCATGATGCGGGCAAGGTCATCGGCGTGCGCATGCAAGAGCGCCGCCCAGCGCTGCAAGACGGCTGCCCGCTGCTTGGCGGTCTGGGCACGCCAGGCGGGCCCGGCGCGATCGGCGGCCGCAATGGCCTCCTGCGCCTCCTCATGCCCCAGGTTGGCCACTTCGGCCAGTGTGATGCCGGTGGCCGGGTCCACGACGGGAAAGCGTGCGCCGCCCGCTGTCCACGTGCCTCCGATCAATGCGTCGAAGCGCAGCAGCGTAGCGTCGGCCAGCTGCGCCAGCGGTGAATCTGTACGTTGGTTCATGGCTCCCCCGCTCACGACACGATGGACTGCTGCGCAATGCCGGCGTCCACCAGCACGTGCTGCCCGGTCATGCCGTCGCTGTCGTCGGCTGCCAGGAACAGCGTGGGCCGCGCAACATGCTCGGGATACAGCCGGACCTTGAGGCACTGCGCATCCAGAAAAGCGCGGTCGGCGTCTGGATCGCGGTGCAGCGTCGTCTGGCGTTCCGTGACGATGGCGCCCGGCACGATGGCGTTGACACGGATGTTTCGCCCGCCCAGTTCACGCGCCAAGGTCCGGGTGAGGCCGAGAATGCCCGCCTTCGCGGTGGTGTATCCCACAAGGTTGGGCCGCCCGCGCATCCACGAAACCGATCCCATGTTGATGATCGATCCACCGCCGGCCTCGGCCATTCCAGGGGCGACCGCCTGGATCGCAAAGAAGTAGTGCTTGAGGTTCAGCGCCAGCCGCTCGTCCCAGTATTCTGGTGTGACCTCCTCCATCGTGTGGCGGTCGTCGCGGCCGGCGTTGTTGACGAGAACGCGTACCGGCCCGAGGCGCTTGGCCACGTCGGCCAGCAGTGCCTGGTAGGCCGCCACGTCGCGCACGTCGCAAGGGGCGAACCACGGTTCGGCGTGCCCCGCCGCTGTGACTTCCTCGACGAGCGCCTGGCCCCCGTCGGCGCGCAGGCCGCAGAAGGCCACCTTTGCGCCCTGTGCGGCAAAAGCCCGCACGAGTTCGGCGCCGATGCCCGAACTGCCGCCGGAAATGAAGACGACGCGGTCCTTGAGCGATGGATAAAGTGTGATGGTCATGATGTTCTCACAAGGTTTGCAGGCAATCCGGGAACGTCCACGCGCATCTGAAGCACGCGGCCGGACAGGGGCATGGCTGCCAGTTCCGCCGCAGGCCGCTTGTCGCGCGCGGTGGTGATGTAGAGGGTGCGCAAGTCCGGGCCGCCGAAGCACGGCATCGTCGGGCAGTGCACGGGCAGTCTGACGGTCTGCAGAACTTCACCCTGGGGCGACAGCCGCAAGATCCGGGCGCCCTCGAACATCGCCACCCAGTAGCAGCCCTCGGCATCAACTGCGGCGCCGTCGGGCCGCCCCCCGTAGTTGTCTGGGGACGCATCTGCCTCGGGTGTGGCGAATGCCGCGTAAAGACGGCGGTTTGACGGCATACCTGTGCCGGGGTCGAAGTCCCAGGCGGTGATTTGATGGGCCTTGGTATCGGCCCAGTACATGGTGCGCCCGTCCGGGCTCCAGGCCAGGCCGTTGCTGGTGGTGATGCCGTCCGCCACCTGCTGCAGCCCACCGGCGTCCAGCCGGTAGAGTGATGCCCGGGCAGCGTCGCGCGGCTCGTAGATGGTGCCTACCCAAAAACGCCCTTGGGCGTCGGTCTTGCCGTCGTTGAAGCGTTCTACCGCCGTGTCGTAGGGAGCACGTGCCAGCAATGAGCGCGTCCCGTCAGCAGGGTTGAGCCGAATCAGCCCGTCACGCTGGGCGACGATGAGGGTGCCGTCGTCGCACGCGGCGCAACACCCCAGGTCGTGCTCAAAGTCCCACTCGGTGTGCTGGCCGTTGGCCGGGTCGTAGCGGTGCAGCCGGCGGCCGGGTATGTCGCACCAGTAAAGCGTTTTTTCCAGTGGATGCCACAGCGGCGACTCGCCAAGCAGGCTGGCTGCAACCGGCAGGGGTTCGATGTTCAAGACGCGCTCCTTGCTTGGGGTTCGATGTCCAGGGTCATCCAGGCACTCAGCGTTTTGCCCGGGGGCAAGGTCACCAGCCCGTGCGCGGCCGGATCCGGCGCGTGGATGGCGTCGTTCACGTGGCTGACTGGCTCGACGCAGAAGTGAGGCTGGGCGGGCGGGGTGAAGACGACCAGCCACGGCACACTGGCCGACAGCCGAACCATCAGTTCCGCGTCCTCGATCAGCGCCGTGCCATTCCAGCCGCCAAAGCAGTGGTCGAAGTTCATCGCGTCCACCCTGCCCCGCAACGCCGGTTGATCGACGGCGTGCGTCGGCAGCAACGTGGCATCGGCTTCCCAGCGGCTGTTGACGCGTATGTCCACGCAGCTCGCGGCTCGCTTGGGGAAGTAAGGGTGCCAGCCCAGCCCTGCCGGTTGAGGCACCTTGTCCGTGTTGGTCATGTCGAGTTCCATGCGCAACGACCGGGGCGTGAGCACCAGGCGCTGTTCGGCATCGAACGCAAATGGCCAATCGGCGTCAGGCAGGTGTCGCATGCGCAGGGTCATGGCACTGCTGGTGCAGACCACCGCCTGCCATGGCCGTTGCCAGCCCACACCATGCAATGAATGCGGGCTGCCTTCAAAATTCGGCGCCGTGGTGTATTCATGCCCCTGCCACATGAAGCGGCGCCAGCCCAGCCGGTTCGAATAGGGTATGAGCGGAAAACAGGCCGACTGACGCGGCCCCTGCAGCGCGGCGGCCTCGACGGAGCGCAACACAGGGGTTTGGCCGTGCCACAGACCGGCCAGGCTGCCACCCAGGTCCGCCCGCACCACGGCACGCAGATCCCCTGCAATGAGCGTGTGCCCCTGGTTGATGCTGTCCATCGCGCAAACGTCTGCCGGGCTCACCAACCGGCCGGCAGGACTTCGCTGAGTTCGACAGCTCGGCCGAGCTCGATGCTGCGGTGGGCAGCCAGTCCTGTTGCGACGCTGCGCAAGCCCTCCTCCAAGGTGACTTCCGCTGGCCTGCCGTGGCGTATTGCGTCCGAGAAATGCTGGTGTTCGATATACGAAGCACCGAAATGCTGACCGGGGTACTTGATGTTGGTGTCCCAGACGCGGCGCACTGCCACGCCCTTGCCAGTGCCTGAAGGCTGCCCCCACACTTCACGACGGCCCCAGTCTTCGCGGCGGCCGTAGCGCAGCGTCAGAGAAGGCAGCAGTGACTCCAGCTTGCCCTCATCGCCGACCACCACGATGTGTTCGTTGTCGATCGAGTTCTCGGCGAACATGCACAGGTCCAGCATGGCGCGCGCACCGCTGCCGTATTCCACGATCACGTAGGCGCTGTCCAGGATGTCGGGTCTGCGGCCGCCGTACTCTTCGTTCAGGTGGTTGACACGCTGACCGCCCGATGCGAACACGCGCACGGGTTTTTCGCGCAGGATCAGGTCCATGAGGTTGAAGTAGTGGCAGCATTTCTCGACCAGGGTGCCGCCGGTGTTGGCGCTGAACCGGTTCCAGTCGCCCACCTTGGGGTAAAAGGGCTCGCGGTGCTCGCGGATCGCAACCTGGTGGAGCCGCCCAATGGCGCCTTCGTGTGCCATGCGAATCATCTCGGCCACTGGCGGCATGTAGCGGTATTCCTGCGCCACCCACACCATGGCCTTGCGGCGGCTGGCCAGGGACATCATCTCCAGCCCATCCTCAATGCGCGTCACCAATGGCTTCTCGACCAGAATGTGCAGCTCCGTCTGCAGCGCGGCGCGCATGATTTCGATGTGCGTGAAGTTGGGTGTCGCAATCACTACAGCGTCGCACAGACCGCTGTCGAGCAGTGGCTGGTAGTGTTCGAACACCTGTACGCCAGGGGGCAGTATGGCCAGCGCTGCCTCGCGGCTGGGGCCGTGGGGGTCGGCAATGGCTGTGACTTCCGCACCCCCCATGGCACGCAGGTTCTCGATATGTTCGCGGCCCATGCTGCCGCAGCCAATGATGCCGTAACGAAGTGTTTGCGACATGGTTTTCCTCTGTCTCTTACCGTGTTGATGAATTGGGTAGGTGTGGGCTCAGCCTTTGAGGCCGCCCTGGGTCAGCCCGCCTACCACGCGTTCCTGGAACAAGGCGATCAGCACCGCGATGGGCACGATGGCCACCACGAGCGCCGCCGAAATGACTGGCCATGGGAAGGTGAATTCCCCCTGGTACAGTGAGATGCCCACCGGGAGCGTGCGCATTCCGGCGCTGGCGTTCAGCGAGAGCGCGAGCAGGAATTCGTCCCATGCATTGACGAAAGCCAGAATGCCTGCCGTGAACACCCCAGGCGCTGCCAGCGGCACGACCACGCGCCACAACGCGCCGATGCGGGTGCAGCCGTCGATCATGGCTGCGTTCTCAAGGTCTTTCGGGATGCTTTGAAAGAAGCTCACCAAGACCAAGGTGCAGACGGGCAAGCTCAACACCGTGTAAGGCAAGACCAGGGCGGTGTAGGTGTTGAGCAGGTTGAGGTTGCGCATGGTCTCGAAGATCGGCACCAGCAGCGTCACCAGCGGGAACATGCTGGATGCAACGATGCAGGTCAGGATCAGCTGCCGGTGCCGGAGGTTCAGCCGGGCAATGGCGTAGGCCGCAAACGCAGCAACCGTGAGTGCCACCAGGGTGGACAGCACAGCGACGATCAAGCTGTTGCCCAGGTACTTGAGCAGCGGCTGGTCGGTGAACGCCTGCACGTAGTTCGACAGCACCAACTGGTGCGGCAGGTAGGTGATGGGCTTGCTCACCAGCTCCGCCTCGGTCTTGAGCGAAGTCAGCAGGATCCACACGGCCGGGAAGAAGCCGTTGACCACGACGATCCCGGCAGCGATCAGGCGCAGCGAGCGCCCCTCGAAGAGCTTGTTCATGCGTTGCGTCCTATGCGCTTGAGGTAAAAGCCGGTCACGAACAGCGACAGCACAAACATGAACACCGCCAGCGTCGAGCCGTAGCCAACGTCGAGGTAGTCGATCGTTGTCTTGTGGATCAGCATGGCCAGGGTTTCGGTTGCGTTGCCCGGACCGCCCTTGGTCATCGTGTACGGGATGTCAAAAGTCTGCAGCGCCGTGATGGTGCGGAAGATCAGCGCGACGATGATCGATGGCATCAGCATCGGGATCGTGATCTGCCAGAACTGTTGCCATTTGGATGCGCCGTCCACCTCTGCTGCTTCGTACAGAGACTTCGGGATCATCTGCAGGCCCGCCAGCAGGATCAACGCCATGAAGGAGCTGGTCTTCCAGATGATCGTCAGGCAGATCGCCGCGAATGCCCAATCGGGTTCCAGCAGCCACATCCGAGGCTCCGACTGGCCCAGGCGGCGAGCGACGTCGTTGACCACGCCATATTCGGAGTGAAAGAACCACGCGAAGATCAGACCCGCAAACGCCAGCGGCAGGGCCCACGGCAGCAACAGCGCCAGGCGCACCGGCCACTGGCGCCTGAACGGCAGGTTGGCCAGCAGGGCCAGACCCAGCCCGGCCACCAGTGCGCCAGGCACGGTGATCAGCGTGATGAGAACCGTGTTCCAGGTCGCATTCCAGAAGTCATGGTCCTGCAGCACCATCACGTAGTTTTCCAGGCCGACGAACTGTGCGCCAGTTCCCCCCGACAGGCGCAGATCGAAGAAGCTGTTCCAGATCAGCCGCCCTATCGGGTAGACCACAATCAGGGCCAGCAGCACGAAGGCAGGCGCGAGCAGCATGAAGGCCAGGGCCTTGTCGCTCGGGTCCTTCAGCCGTTCGAATGTGCTCATGCGTGCCTCGTGCCCAGCCAAACCGCTGTCGTTCATCTTCACCGCATCACGCGCCGCAGGCGCCCCTCGATTTCAGCCACACCTTCGTCCGGCTTCTTCGTGCGTGCCAGCACCGCGCTGGTCGTGGTCCGTATCACATCGCTGACCTGGCCGTAATCACGCGACTGCGGGCGGCTGCGGCCCGCCACCACAACGGGGGCTGCATCTTTGAACCAGGGCACGGCCTTCTGGACTTCGGGGTCTTCATATACCGGAATCGCGGTTGGCAGCAGCGAGCCCTCAATGGCCAGGAACTTGCTCGCCTCCGGGCTGGCCAGGAACTTCACCAGCTTGGCCGCTTCGGCCTTGTTCTTGCTAAAGGCGCTCACCGCCCATTGCCACCCGCCCACGCAGGTCGCGCTCTTGCCACCGGTCATGGCGGGCAAAGCCATCACCCCAACCTTGCCAGAGACCTTGCTGTCGGTGTCGTCCTTGAAGCGGTCCCACGCAAAGCCCCAGTTGATGGCGAATACCACCTGGCCCGCCTTGAACTCGTTGACCGTGTCGGGGGTCTTGACCTCGGCGACGTTCTTCTTGATGACGCCTTGGTCAACCAGCGTCAGCCACTGGTTCAGCCCCTTGGCGGCTGCGGCCTTGTCCAGGGTCAGCTTGCCGGCCGCGTCGTTCAGCTCCTTGCCCAGGCTCCAATAGGGAAGCATGAAGGTGCAGACGGCCCCTTCGATCGGCGCGCCCTGGATGGACAGCCCCTGCAGATTGGGATCGCCCTCCCCTTGCTGGATCTTGCGCGCCGAAACGGCCAGTTCGTCCCATGTCTTCGGCTCAGGCAGCTTGTATTTCTCAAGCAGGTCGCGCCGGTAGTACATGAACATTGCATCGGCAAATGCCGGCATGGCGGCAATCTTGCCGTCGATGACGTTTGCGGCCGCATAGGCTGGCAGGTACGGTTTCATGGCGACGGCCGGATCGCCCAGGTAGGCGTTGAGCGGCTCGATCCAGCCAGCACCCACGTATTGGGCCGGGTTCACGATGTCGATCATGAACAGGTCAATCGCGGAGTCTTTGGCGTTGAGCACCGTGCTCAGGTACTGGCGCTGCAGTTCCGAGGTGGCGCCCCCTGTCTCCACGTCAATCTTGACGCCGGGGTTTTTTGCCTGGTACTGATCGAACAGCTTGCGCATCAGGTCAGGCCGCTGGCCCGAACCGCCAGCGAAGGCTCGCAGCCGGGTCTCGCCCTGCGCGACGGCCGGGGGCAGCACTGCGGTCAGAAGTGTGGCACTCAACAGCGCCAGAAGCTTGTGTCGTCTTTGCATCATCGTCTCCTTCGGTGGTGGTTGGTCAGACTAGTGCCTCGCCGCTGTCCGGGTGGAACAGATGCAAGTGCTCGGGGTTGAGGTTGAGCGCCAACTGGGTGCCCGGTGCCTCGCGGAAAGAAGCTGGCAAGCGAGCGATCATTTCAGTGGCTCCGGCCTTGAGCGTCACCAGCGTTTCGGCCCCCAGCGGTTCGAGCAGGGACACGGTCGCAGCCAGATTCACGTCGCCTTGCTCGGGTGTCAGGCGCAGGTTCTCGGGACGTATCCCAAGCTTGGCCGGGCCGCCACGGCCAGCAAGGCGGGACGGCAGCGGCAGGCGCACGCCAGCGCCCAGTTCCGCGTGCCCGTCGGCCACCATGGCGTCCACCAGGTTCATGGGCGGCGCACCGGTGAACCCTGCGACGAACAAGGCGGCTGGCCGGTTGTAGATGGCGTCGGGCGTGTCGTACTGCATCTTGTGCCCGGCACTCAAAACGGCGATGCGGTCGGCCAGCGTCATCGCCTCCACCTGGTCGTGGGTCACGTAAATCATCGTTGCGCCAAGGCGTTGGTGCAGGCGCTTGATCTCGGTACGCATCTCGTGCCGCAGCTGGGCATCGAGGTTGGACAGGGGTTCGTCGAACAGGAACACGGCTGGCTGCCGCACGATGGCTCGCCCGATGGCAACCCGCTGGCGCTGGCCGCCGGAAAGTGCGGCCGGCTTGCGGTCCAGCATGTGGTCGATCCGCAGCAGGCGCGCGGCGTCCATCACCCGCCGTTTGATCTCGTCTTCAGGCGTCTTGCGCAGGCGCAGACCAAACGCCATGTTGTCGTAGAGCGACTTGTGGGGGTACAGCGCATAGTCCTGGAACACCATGGCGATGTCGCGCGAACGTGGCGGCCTGTCGTTGACGACCTGCCCGCCGATGCGCACTTCCCCGCCCGAGATCGACTCCAGGCCTGCGATCATCCGCAGCAGCGTGCTCTTGCCGCAACCGGAAGGGCCCACGAAGACCACGAATTCGCCCTGGCGAATTTCCAGGTCGATACCGTGGATCACATTGTTTTTGCCGTCGTAGTTCTTCACGACCTGGCGCAGTTCTACGGCTGCCATCAGTAAGCTCCTTGAGAGGTTTGCGGGGTTTCGGAGGTGCCAGTTCCGCGCAGCGCGGACAACGCGCTCTGCGCACTGCGCATCAGCAAACCAAGATCCGATGCAATGGCGACGAAATCAAATCCCATGGCGAGGTATTCCCGCACCACTTCCGGTGTTCCACCCACCGTTCCGATCGGTTTGCCCAGCGCCTTGGCTCGGCGCACGGCGTCTGCCGTCAACGCAAGCACGCGCGGGTGAGTGAGCTGGCCCGGCAATCCCATGGTGGCCGAAAGGTCGCCAGGGCCGATGAACAAGGCATCCACTCCCTCGACCTGGGCAATCTCGTCCAGCTTGCCGATGGCCTCGGCTGTTTCCAGCTGAACGATCACGCCGATGCTGCGGTTGGCCGTGGCCACGTAAGCCTGGGCCGTGCCAAAGCGCGATGCCCGGCTCATCCCCGCGACCCCACGGCATCCTTCAGGCGGGTACCGGGTGGCGGCCACCGCTGCCCGCGCCTCTTCGGCGTCCTGCACGAACGGCACGAGCAATGTGGCGGCGCCTGCATCGAGCACGCGCTTGATGGTCACGCGATCGTTCCAGGGCACCCGCACCACAGGCTTCATTGGCGTTGCTGCCAAAGCCTGCAGCATGTGGACGACCTCCATCATGTCCAGCGGCGTGTGCTCCATGTCCACCACGCCCCAGTCAAAGCCCGCGCAGCCCATCGCCTCGCAGACGATCGGGCTGGCCGACATCAGCCAGGTGCCCACCGGCGGCCGCGTTGCGGCATGGGCCATCAGTTCTTGAAATGCGTTCATCAGCGTGCTTTCAAAATATCGGGTACTCGGGCGCCGGGGTGTCGCCCTGCAAAAAGTCGAAATCGCAGCCTTCGTGGGCCTGGGTCACATGCTCCTGGTACAGGCGGATGTAGCCCCTTTGGTGAGGGCGTGCCGGTGGCGTCCAGGCGGCACGGCGGCGCTCGAGCTCCGCGTCCTCGACAAGCAGGTCGATACGGCCCGCCGACACGTCTATGGCGATCTCGTCCCCGTTCTTGACAAGTGCGAGCGGCCCGCCCACAGCGCTCTCGGGGCTCACGTGCAGTACACAGCTGCCGTAATGCGTGCCGCTCATGCGTGCGTCTGAAATGCGAACCATGTCACGCACACCGCGCGCGAGCAATTTCTTCGGAATCGGCAGTCCGCCCCATTCAGGCATGCCGGGCGCTCCCACCGGCCCAGCGTTGCGCAGGACGAGCACGGTGTTCTCATCACAGTCCAGTTCCGGGTCGGCGCAACGCTCCACCATCTCTTGCGGGTTGTCAAACACGAGCGCCGTGCCCCTGTGATGCAGGAACTGCGGGCTCGCTGCACTGGCCTTCATCACCGCGCCAGCGGGCGCGAGGTTGCCGCGCAGCACGGCCAATGCCCCCGCGGTGCTCACCGGCCGGTCCAGGGGGCGAATCACCTCGTCGTCGAGCGACTCGCGGCCAGCGATGTTCTCTGCCACCGTGCGCCCCGTGACCGTCAGTTCCGCCAGAGACAGATGCTCGCGCATGCGGTTCATCAAGGCGGGCACGCCACCTGCGTAATGGAAATCCTCCATCAGGCGGTCGCCGCTGGGAAACAGGTTGGCCAACACCGGAATGCGGCGCCCCAGTTCATCCAGATCGTCCAGGCTCAAATCGACACCGGCGCGCCGCGCCATGGCAATCACATGCACTGCGGCGTTGGTTGAACCGCCCAGAGCCATCTGTATGGTGGCGGCGTTGACGAAAGCGCCCCGGGTCAGGATGCGTGAGGGAGTCAGGTCGTCCCAGATCATCTGCACAATGCGTTCGCCGCAGTCTGCCGCCATCCGGGAGTGGCCGGCATCCATCGCCGGTATCGTGGTGGAACCCGGCAACGCAAGGCCCAAGGCCTCGACGATGGCCGTCATGGTGCTGGCCGTCCCCATCGTGTTGCACGTGCCCGGGGAGCGTGTCATCTTGGCCTCCAGGCGAACCCACTCGGCGTCATCAATGCTGCCCGCCTGGTATTCGTCCCAGAACATGCGTGTGTGGGTACCGGCGCCAATGAGCCGTGCTGGTTCGCCTGGTCTGAGGTACCGGTCACTCAACATCGGGCCCGCAGCACAAAACAGTGTTGGCAGGTTCGCGCTTATCGCGCCCATCAGCGTACCGGGTGTCGTCTTGTCGCACCCGGCGAGCAACACCACGCCGTCCAGCGGCAGTGAGCGCAGCAGCTCTTCGGCTTCCATGGCCAGGAAGTTTCTGTAGAGCATGGTGGTGGGCTTGACCATCACCTCCCCCAGGCTCATTGCAGGCAACTCGAAGGGCATTCCGCCAGCCATCAACACCCCGCGCTTGACGCTTTCCGCCCTTTCGCGCAAGTGCGCGTGGCACGGGGAAAGGTCGCTCCAGGTGTTGATGATGCCGACGATGGGCCGCTCCAGCACGTCTTCCCGGCGCAGACCCATTTGCTGAATGCGCTGGCGGTGTGCGAAGCCCCGCATGTCGTTGGCGGCAAACCAACGGCGGCTGCGGAGATTGTCGAGAGTTAAGGTCATCAGATTTCCTTGGGCTCTGAATACGGGATTGAAGTCATCTCGTGTTACCGGTAACATTAACGGCGGTGCAAACTTTACGCATCAGTAATTACCCTAGATTGATGTCATCCACTCCGGAATTCAGCCGCCGTCCCAGGCGCGGTCATGGTCGCCCTACCCTCCACGACGTGGCGGAAGCCGCAGGCGTGACACGCATCACCGTCTCGCGGTACATACGCCAGCCCGAGCGTGTTGCGGAAGCCACGGCGGCCAAGATTCGTGAAGCGATCGAGCGCACAGGCTATGTCCCCAACCAACTGGCCGGTCACCTGGCCAGTGGGGCTTCGCGCCTGGTCGCAGCGCTGATCCCGAATGTGGGTCACTCGATCTTTGCCGAAACCATACAGAGCCTGACCGAGGGGCTTCACGGCAGCGGTTACGAGCTTTTGCTGTTGTCGACCGGCTATTCACTGGAGCGCGAGGAAACCCAGTTGCGTGCCCTGACCGGCTGGACCCCGGGGGCCATCGTGGTCACTGGGCGGCAGCACACGCCTGGCGCCTTGCGGCTGCTGCGCGAAGCCCGGGACGCGGGAACGCCCGTCGTCGAAATCTGGGACCATCACAGCCAAAACACGGACCCAGAGGACTTCGCGCAGATAGGCTTTGACCACTTCCAGACGGGCCGCCAGATGGCTGCGCGCCTCGTCGAACTCGGGCACGACAGTCTGGCCTACGTGGACAGCGGCGTGACCGAGGACTTTCGCGCCCACGAGCGCGGCGACGGTTTCGAGGCAGAGGCGCGGAGCTTGGGCGCGCGGGTGCAGCGCCTGCGTGCCCATACTGGTGACGCGTTTGACGCGGGCCGGCAAGTGCTGTCCAGCTTGCTGGCGGAAGCGAAATCGCCCATCACTGCAGCGGCATTCGCCAATGACCACCTGGCCTGCGGAACGCTGATGGAAGCCCATGCACAGGGCATCGAAGTGCCGGGCCGTCTTGCCTTGCTTGGGTTCGGGGACTTTCCGATCGGCCGTCAGCTTGATCCTTCGCTGTCAACCGTGCGCCCTCCGACCGCAGAGATTGGACGTGTGACGGCGCGTGCCGTCCTGGAGTCGATTGCGGAAGGACAGGAGCCGCTCAGTGAAGCCCTGTCCTGCACGTTGATAGAGCGGATGAGTACATCGAAGTCTGGCCGCTCGTGACTTCTGAGCCTCAGCCGTTCTCCGCGTTGTCACCGCTCCATCTCTCTTTTACTTGAGGCTGACTGATTTTTGTTCCGAAGCCGGCTGCGAAGCGGCGCGGACCTTCCCGATCTCGCTGACGAAGGCGTTGACCACCTCCGCGCCGATCTCGCGGGTGAACTTTTCTATCACCGGCTTGACCATCTCACGCATACGTGCGCGCTCGGCCGGAGACACTTCCGAAACCGTTACCCCCTTGGACTTGATTGAAGCTATTGACTTTTGCTCCATCTCACGGGACATGCGCCGCTGCTCGATTCGCGTTTCCCGCGCCGCCGAAGCCAGAACCTCACGCTCGGCCGGAGTCATGCTGTCCCAGGCCTTCTGGCTCACAAGAACAATCAAGGGGTTGTAGACATGCCGCGTCAAGGAAAGATGGCGCTGCACTTCGTTGAACTTGTTGGTCTCGAACGCCACGACGGGATTGTCCTGACCATCTACCGCACGGGTTTCCATGGCTGTGAATAGTTCCGTGAACGACAGTGGAACAGCATTGGCACCCAAAGCATTGAAGCTCTCGATCATCAACGGAGTCTGCACAACGCGAAGCTTCAAGCCCTTGAAGTCTTCAGCCTTGACAATCGCCTGCTTGCTGTTTGACACGTTGCGGAAACCATGGTCCCAATAGGACAGCCCGACCAACCCCACAGGCGCCTTTTCCAGGAAGCGCTTACCC
Source organism: uncultured Comamonadaceae bacterium (assembly GCA_966692625.1). Taxonomy (GTDB): domain Bacteria; phylum Pseudomonadota; class Gammaproteobacteria; order Burkholderiales; family Burkholderiaceae_C; genus CAMLOF01. Next base: position 38,794 of record CBKZAG010000001.1, on the reverse strand, counting down.
ACCGGCCCGTCAAGAACGGCATCCGCCTCACGGAAGTCATTGAACATGAAGGGAAGGTCGAAAGCACCATACTCTTTGTTCAGCCCGACGAGCAAGCTGGGGGGCATGGTCGTCAGTTCGATCGTGCCGCCTTGCAGTGCCGACACGGTCTGCAGGTCACCCCCCAGGGTACCGTTCGGGAACAGCCGAACCTTGATCTTGTTGCCGCTCTTTTGTGCGACCAAGTCAGCAAAAGCCTTGGCGCCAAAGCCCATGTGGCTGTCCGCCGGCTGAACGAACGAAAACTTCAAGGTCCGCTCCTTGATGTCGGCGGATTGGGCCGAGCACGCCAGGGCGACAGATGCCAGCACCCCGACGAAAGCTTTGTGAAAAATTGACTTCATGATGTCTCCTTGGGTTGGGATGAAAGCGGGACCTTACCGGGCAAACCATTGCGCGGGGACAGTCACCAGTGGGGGAAAAAGAACCAGCAGAACCAGTACGGCGAGTTCTGCCAGGATGAACGGCAGCACGCCTTTCACTACGTCTTCAAGTGACAGCTTGGAAACACCTGCCACGACGTTGAGCACACTGCCCACCGGGGGTGTGATGAGTCCGATGGAACAGTTGATGATGAAAAGCACGCCAAAGTAGATCGGATCGATCCCTGCGGCTTTCACAACCGGCAACAACACCGGGGTCAGGATCAGGATGGAGGGCGTCATATCCATCGCGGTACCGACGGCAATGACAAACAACATGATTGCCGCCAGCAGCAACAACTGGTTGTCCATCAACGGTTCCAGCAGATCGACGACCACCCCTGGCAGATCGGCCACGGTGATCAACCAGGCCGCTACCAGCGCAGCTGCGATCAGGAGCATGACGACTGCAGAGGTCTTTGCCGTGGCAAGGAAGACGTCGTAAAGGTCGGAAAGCTTGAGTTCCTTGTACACAACGACGGCAACGAACAGAGAGTAGACCACTGCGACCACGGCCGCCTCGGTGGGCGTGAACACCCCCATCTTCAGTCCCAGCACGATGATCACGGGCAACAGCAGCGCCCAAAGCCCTGCCAGTACCGCATTCAAGCGTTGCGCCCCGCTTTGTTTGGGCGCCGTGGCGGCAGGCTCTTTGCGAATCACGATCCACCATGCCACACACAGTGCGGCGCCGATGAGAAGACCTGGAACGATACCTGCCAGAAAGAGCTTTGTGATCGAAAGACCGCCAGCAACGCCGAAGATGATGAAGCCGATGGACGGCGGTATCACAGGTCCGATACACCCCGCTGCGGCCACCAGACCGGCTGCCCGTTTTTTGTCGTGGCCCGCGCGAACCATCATGGGCACCATCAGGGCCCCCAGCGCGGCAGCGTCTGCAACGGCAGAGCCCGACAGCGCTGCAAGCAGGCAGCCCGCCAGTATTGCAACGTAGCCAAGCCCGCCCTTGAAGTGGCCGACCAGTGACATGGCGACATTGACAATCCGGCGCGAAAGGCCACCGACGTTCATGATTTCACCGGCCAAAAGGAAGAATGGCACAGCCATGAGAGGGAAGCTGTCGGCGCCGTTGGTCAGGTTCTGCGCGATGATCTGCGCATCGAACATGTCCAGATGGGCCATCAACGCCACGCCGCACAAGATGAGCGCAAACGCGATGGGCATGCCGATGCCAATTGACCCGGCCAGTGAGAACAGAAATACCGCGAATGTCATGTTGACCTCCTGGCCAGGATCAGTTCGGAAGATTCAGAATCGTCTTCAACGACGTGTTCTTGCCCGTGCTGCGGCGTCGCCAAATCTGCTGCGCCACTCCCCAAGACCGTGCGTCCCAAGTCGTGCAGGACGATCAGCGATGCCGAGACACTGAAAACGAGCCCTGCCGCATAGACCACGCCAACCGGCAGACCCGTTACTGGCATCTTGACTGCCATGTTGATGAGCACTTGAGCCCAGCTGCCCTGGACCACCAGCACGCAGCAGAGCAACATCAACGCAAGACTGGTCACAAGACACAGCCGCTGGCCGATCGCAGGCAGGCGCCGTGTCAACGAATCGACGCCCAGGTGGAGCCGCTCGCGCATCGCGATCGTGGCACCCAGGAAGGTGCAATAGAGAAACAGCAGCCGCGACACTTCCTCGGCCATGGTGATGCCCGAATTGAATGCGTAGCGCAAAACGACGTTGCCAAAAACCAGCGCCACCATGCCTGCGAGGCTCAGTACAACAACCAATTTCAACAACCGGAAATAGCTGTCAACAACCCTTTTCATGCGTGTCTCCTCTTGTGGGTGTGTCGGCGCAGGCAAGGCCATGCCCTGGCGGCCGTCAGGCCGCCAGTCACCACGATCCACTGCGCAGATATCTGACGCGGATGAGCGTCAGGCGAACATGTCGGGTTGTGTCTTGGCGAGGCGGCTCCAGATGGGCTGGAAGTGCAGCCATCCGATGTAGTCGCTGCCCACGTGCTCGCGGCTGTAGCGCGAACGCTCGACCGGCACGTGCACGGGTATGGACCCCGTGGCCTCAACCAAGAGCTGTTGGCGGCAGCAACGCTCAAGGGCGATGAACCAGAACGCGGCCGATTCGATACTGTGGCGGCTGGCCGTCAGCAGTCCATGGTTCTGGTGAATCGCGGCTTTCACGCCCTTGAACCAATCCGCGACCTTGGGTCCGGCCTTTTGCTCAACAGCCACCTGGCCAGCCTCGCTCTTGATGACGACATGGTCTTCGAAGAACGCTGCTGCATCTTGAGAAATCGGCTCCAGCGGGCGGCCCAGCGCCGCAAACGCGGTGCCATACACAGTGTGCGCGTGGCACATTGCCACGATGTCGGGGTGCGCTTCATGCACTGCCGCGTGCAGCACAAAGCCCGCCCGGTTCACGGCATGGTCACCTTGGTGGACCCGCCCGTCGTGATCGACCAGAATCAGATTGGACATCTTCACATCTGCAAAATGAACAGCCATCGGGTTGGTCCAGTACAGATCTGGGTGCTCGGGGTCGCGCACGGTCAGGTGCCCTGCAAAGCCATAGTCAAAACCCTCAAGTGCGAATGCGCGGCAAGCCGCCACAAGGCGCTGCTTGCGGTAGGTCCGCTCTTCTGCCAAGGATGCAAAGTCCGGGATTTCGGGGAAGATCAGCCCAGCCTGCTCCGGCTGGTAAATCGAGATGCGCTTGGTCCTGTCCAACATGAATGTCTCCTCGTAGGTGATTGGTACGAGGAAATTCTCGCTTTGCGTTTTATCAAGGACAAACGATCTTTTTTCGCGTAAGGATGAATAGAACTCACCCATAATCGGCAACATGCGCAATCTTCCGCCCCTGTCTGCACTGATCGCCTTTGAGGCGGCCGCGCGTCACGTGAGCTTCCAGGCTGCGGCGCAAGAACTGCACATCACACCGTCTGCCGTGAGCCATCAGGTCAAGAACTTGGAGGCGTGGTGCAAGCGGCGTCTCTTCATTCGCGCCACGCGAAGCCTGGCTTTGACCGAAGACGGCCGCCGCTTGCTCAGTGAACTTGGCCCGGCGCTTGACGCCATACACGAAGCCTGCTCGGCATTGCGCCCACCCAATCGGCGCGAGCATCTGGCGGTCCACTGTGCACCCAGCTTTGCCTCCAAATGGCTCGGCCCGCGGCTGCCACAGTTTATGCAGGCACATCCGTCGGTCACCATCAGACTGTCGTCCAGCCCTGACCCCATCGACCTGAACAAGAACATGGACGTGGACGTGCACATCGCGTATGGCGCAAGTCCGGGCGCATTGGGCATTGCCGTGGAAGACCTGGGCAGCGAGATCACGGCCCCGCTGTGTTCGCCCCGGCTGCTCCCGGCAGAAAGCCTGCCACTGCGCGACTGGTTTGCCGATGCCACGTTGATCGAATCGCAGCTCAACCCCGTGCGGTGGGCAGACTGGTGCAAAAGCAACGGCGTGAAGCCCTCTGAGCGGCCGCGCCCCTCCTTCGACCGTGGCTCTCTGGCGGTGGCCGCCGCGGTGGATGGCCTGGGCTTGGCGCTGGAGACACTCCGGTTTGCCGAAGCCGAGTTGCAGCGGGGCGAACTTGTGGCGCTCGCCGAGCCGGACTTCGTCGCCATTGCGCGTCCGCTGCACTTCCTGTGCTACAGGGAGGCAGACCGGAACTACCCAGGGCTGCGCGTGTTCGTGCAGTGGCTCAAGGAGCAGATGTGCGACCCGCCAGTGCGCCGGATCGACAGCGTGCGCTGAACCCCTGCCGTCAGGGCTTCGCGTTGCGCTCTGCCTCAAGACGCTGGACCATGAAGGCAGCAGCGTCCAGGATGTGCTGGCGGGCCAGTTCCTCCGCGCGCGGGCCGTCGCCTGCGCACACGGCGTCCAGCAGCGCCTCGTGCTGGTCCCAGATGTCACGGGGCTTGTCGTCCCGCATCAGCACTTCGCCCATCACGCGCTGAGTCTGGGTCCAGTGTGTTTCCATGGCGGGCGCCACCAGCGGGTTGCCCGACAGCGCATAGATGAAGTTGTGAAACGCCATGTCGGCGGCGATCATCGCGCTGAAGGACTGGGTGGCCACGGCTTTGCGCCCAGCACGTATCAAGGCCGGGCCACGGGCAGCCGCCAACGCCGGGTTGTTTTCTGCGGCCTTGCGGAATGCGAGCCCCTCGATCACGGCGCGCACGTCGTACATGTGCAGCACATGTTCCAGGTTGAGCGGCGCCACCTGCAACCCGCGGCCGGGTGCGTCTGACAACACGCCCTCTTTGCGCAGCAGGGTCAGGGCCTGCTGGACAGGTTGCCGCGAAACGCCCAGCTCCTGCGCCAGCTGTTCCTGGATGATTCTTGCGCCCGGGCGCAAACGCCCACCTGCGATCTCTGCGAGGATGGTCTTGTGTACCTGCTCCACCAAGCTGGGGGCAACTTGCAGCGTCTTCATGCAGGCAATACTACCTTGTCAGCGGCACCGCCCAACCTGCGGCCTCGCTGGCCTTCAGGGGTTCGCGCGCCAGCGCGCCTCGACCTCGTCCCACGCCGCCAGGGCTTGCAGGTCCGGCACCCAGGCCAAACCCGATTTGGCGTCGGACGAAGCGGCCTCCGGTGTGACGACCACGTCGAGCAATGCCGGCCGCCGGGCCATGGCCCGTTCAATGGCAGCGGGCAGATCTTCTGCGGATGTTACCCGTTCGGCATACATGCCAAAGGCCCTCGCCATCGCCGCATGGTCGGCGAACTGCAGGCGCGTGCCCACCACCTTGCCGTGGGTTTCCTGCTGGTCGCGGACTTCGATTGCCCAGGAACCGTTGTTGGCCACCACCACCAGGACGGGTGCCTGGTGGCGTACGGCGGTGTCGATCTCCATGGCATTGAAGCCGAAGGCGCCGTCCCCCGTGGCGACCACCACCGTGCGGCCGGGGCAGGCCAGGCTGGCTGCGATGCCGAATGGCGTGCCCACGCCAATGCACCCCAGCGACCCCGGGTCCAGGTAGGTGGAGGCAGGCAGACCGACGCGGGCAAAGCTCAGGAAATCTCCGCCGTCGGCCACCACGACCGCGTCATCGGGCAGCGCGTCGTGCAACGCCGCCAGCAGGCGGTTGGGGTGCATGCGGCCATCGCTGCCGGGAGGAGCGCTTTTCATGCTTTGCTGCAACTTGGCCGACCGCTGGAGGTGCTGTTCGCGAAGACCTGCCAGCCAGGCCGCGTCGCTGCTCGGCGGGGTTGATGGCGCGGCATCAAGAATAGCCTGCACCGCCGAGGCCGGGTTGGCGAAGATTTCCACTGCGCCGCGCCGGTTGTCGCGAAGCTCACCCGTGCCGTCGGCGATGCGCAGAAACTCCGCCTTTCCAAACACGGCTGGCGAGCCGTACGCCAGCTGGAAGTCCAGGCGTCTGCCCACCGTGACCACCAGGTCTGCCTGCCCCATGACGGCGCCGCGCATGGCCGCTACCACGCTGGGATGGTCATCACTGACCAGGCCCCGGCTCTCACCGGTGTCCAGGTAGGCCGCGCCCAGGCGGATCAACAGCGCCTCCAGCGCGGGGCCGGCGCCGCGTGCACCACGCCCCGAAATGAACAGCGGGCGCTTGGCTGCCCAGAGCTTTTGCACGGCGGCCTGCACCGCCTCCGCAGGCGGAACCATGGGCCGAACCACCGGGGGCGAGAAAGACTCGGGTAGTTGCATTGCCGCCGACACCTCGGCCCTGAGCGTGTCGACCGGGAAGTCCAGGTACACCGGGCCAGGCTCGCCCCCCTCGCCCATCGCCCGGGCCGTAGCCTCGGCGAGTTCCTGCGGCACCAGATCGGGGTGGCGCACCGTGCGTGCGTAGCGGGTGAGGCTGCGCACCAGGTCCGTGTGCACGATGTCCTGGAGCGCACCCCGGTTCTCCTGCGCGCTGGGCGGCAGCCCGGAAAGCACCAGCACCGAGGCACGTGCCACGTGGGCATTCGCGATGCCCGTCATCGCGTTGGTCACACCCGGCCCGGCGGTGACCAGCGCCACCCCGAGCCCACCGGTGAGCTGTGACTCGGCATGCGCCATGTAAACGGCCGCACGTTCGTCGCGCACGTCGACGATGCGTATGCCCTCCGCGTCGAGCCGCATCCAGATTGGCATGATGTGCCCCCCGCACAGGGCATAGACGCGGCGAACGCCCCTGGCCTTGAGGAAGCGGGCAATGACCGCGGCGGTGGACTGATCGCTGATGGGAGGGGGGGGCATGAGATTCTCCTGGGTTTGCGGGTATTGACGTTTTATGAATTCTGAATTCAGAATTCAGAAAAATCAAGTGCAGCCAGAGTTCCATTCCATACAACGCCCCGGAGCCCCAAATGATCCACCTGCCCACTTTCGCCGATGCCGTTGCCACGCACGCCCGGCTCAGGCCGCAGAAACTCGCCGTGCGCGACTCCCGGCGCCGCCTCACCTACGCGCAATGGGACGAGCGTGCCACACGCCTGGCCCGCGCGCTGCGTGGCCGCGGCCTGGTCAAGGGCGACCGTGTTGGCATCGTTGCCTACAACTGCCTGGAATGGATGGAGCTTTACGCCGGACTGGGGCGAGCGGGGCTGGTGGTGGTGCCCCTGAACTTCCGCCTGAGCGGCCCAGAAATGGCGTACATCCTGGAACATGCCGAAGCGGGGGCGGTGGTCTGCGGACCCGAGTTCTGCCCGGTGATCGACAGCATCCGCGGGCAGCTCCCGCTCCCGCCAGACCGATTCTTCGCGTTGGACAGCACCCCGCCGTCCGGCTGGCAGGCTTACGAAACCCTGCTGGCCGGGGCGGACCTTTCCACCCCGCTCGAACCCGTGGGCGCAGACGACTGCTGCGCCCTGATGTACACCTCGGGCACGACCGGACGGCCCAAGGGAGCCATCCGCAGCCACGGTGGCAGCACCCTGATTGCATTGGCCACGGCACTGGAGATGGGGTTCACCGAGCGTGACACGGCCTTGCTGGTCATGCCTCTGTGCCACGCCAATTCACTCTATTTCGGCACCACCTTCGTGCACATGGGGGGCACCTGCGTGATAGACGACCGCCGCAGCTTCGACCCCGAGGCGCTGCTGAAAACCCTGGCGGACGACCGTGTCACCTTCACCTCCCTGGTGCCCACGCACTACATCATGCTGCTGGCCCTGCCCGATGCCGTCAAACAGCGCTACGACCTGAGCGCGGTGGGCAAGCTGATGATCTCGTCTGCCCCGGCGCGGCAGGAAACCAAGCGCGGCATCCTGGAGCTGTTCCCCAACGGCCAGCTCTACGAACTTTACGGTTCCACCGAGGCGGGGTGGGTCACGTTGCTGCGGCCCGGCGAGCAGCTCAGCAAGCTGGGCTCCGTTGGCCGCGAGTGGGCGGGCAGCGGCCCGATACGGCTGCTCGACGAGAACCGGCAGGAAGTGCCCGACGGCGCTGTCGGGGAGCTGTACTCGCGCACCGCCTACGTTTTTGACGGCTACTGGAAGAACGCGGAGAAGACGGCCGAGGCGTTCGACGGCCTCTGGTGTTCGGTCGGTGACATGGCCCGCCGCGACGAAGACGGCTACATCTGGCTGGTGGACCGCAAAAGCAACATGATCATCAGCGGCGGGGAAAACATCTATCCGTCGGAAGTGGAAGGCGTGCTGGGCCAGCACCCCAAGGTCCGGGACGTTGCCGTGATTGGCGTGCCCCACGACAAGTGGGGCGAGACCGCCAAGGCGGTGGTGGTGGTGCACCAGGGGCAGGACGCCACCGAGGCGGAGCTGCGCGAATGGTGCCGTCAACGGCTGGCCGGCTTCAAGTGCCCCAGTACGATCGAGTTCATTGCCGAGGAGCAGATGCCGCGCACGGCGACGGGGAAAATCCTCCATCGCGTCCTGCGACAGCGCCATATTAGTCTGGACCATACAGAACGTTGATCCGGGCCACGTATTTGGGCACACGCCCAAATACGCGGTCTCCGATATGAACGACAGAGTCTGGCGTGAATCCGTGCCGGAAGAACAACGCGCTCCCTTTGCGCGGCTCGACATCCACCCAGCGGCCGCCGCGCGTCAGCAGTCGGGTATTGCCACCCCGCACACCGTCGGCACTGTCGTTCAGGTAGAGCAGCATGGTGAGCGCCGAGCGCATACCGGGCCACTCCTGCATCTCACGGCGCTCTGTGTCCAGCCCGTAGCCAGGCCAATCACCGTCGATGTGCCGGTTGAAAACATCGTTGTCTTCGTACCGGTACATGTTGATGCGGTGGCTCAGCCGCTCATGCAACCTGAGACCTGAGACGCGCTGAGGCAGCCAGGGACGGATGCGTTGCATGAGCGGTCCCAGCAAGGCTTCGTCTGCGACCCAGTGCACGGACTTGTTCATGCGCATGCCAGGCGGAGTGGCTATGCCTGGCGCCTCATCACGGTAGCCGCACACTTCACTGGCTGCGATGATGTGTTCTGCCTCCTGCGCGGTGACCACACCGTCGATAACGAATGCCAGCAGGCCTCCAAGTTCGATATCGCGGCGGCACGACTGCACTGCTGGCTGGGGTTGCAGCTTCAATACATCCGGCGTCTGGGTAAAAGCATGGATGGGGGTATCCGGCACCACTCCGCCCATGGGAAGTGAGCCGGGTAACACAGCCACGGTCCGAAGCTCTGGCCACCTTGTTGTATCAGCGCCAACTGGGGATGCGGGTTCAATGGCGGAAGACATGTTCATGTTCATGTTCCTCACCAGGTACCGATGTTTGGCATGTCCGACCATGGCGCGCGCGGAGCCTGTGGGGCGCCGCGCTGCAGCAGCTCGATGGAGATGCCATCAGGCGAGCGCACAAATGCCATGTAACCGTCGCGTGGCGGACGGGACAGCGCCACGCCATAGGCCTGCAGGCGTTCACACGCAGCGTAGATATCGTCCACGGCGTAAGCCACATGGCCGAAGTTGCGTCCCCCGGTGTAACCCTGCTCATCCCAGTTGTGCGTCAGCTCGATCTGCGCGCTGACATCGCCCGGCGCAGCCAGAAAGACCAGAGTGAAGCGCCCGTGGGGGACGTCTTGGCGGCGCAGCACTTCCAGCCCTAGGGCGTCACGGTAAAAGTGCAAGGATTGTTCCAGATCCGATACGCGGACCATGGTGTGCAGGTATTTCATTTCAGATTTCAAAAAGTTCAGCACCGCGTGAGCGGTCATGCTTCACAGATCCGCGATGCTTCCTTCGGGAGCACAGCCGCCGTCGAGTCTGCCTGCGCCAGTTCGTGGCTGGCTGCCAGGGCGGCCAACCTGGCGAGAACGGTGTCGGGGTAAAAATGCGCTGGCATACACCCATCTGGTGCCAACGCCAGAGGCACGAAAGCCGCCCCGGGGGCGTTCAGGTTTTCGTCTGCTCCACGCGAAGCATGCACCCGGTAGAAACCGCCCACAGCCTCGGCACCCATGAGGTACACCACCGGCTCCGCCACCGCCCCGTGCATGCGTTCGATGGTCGGTACCCCCTCCTGCAGCAGCACCTGAGTCACCGCCTGGCCCTCCTTGATCACCCCCATCTTGTTGCGGGTGCGGCGGTTCAAGCGCTCCAATTCGCTTGCATCACGTACCGTCATGACGCCCATGCCATAGGTGCCGTTGTCGGCCTTCACAATGACGAACGGTGCAGCTTCGACGCCATGCTGACGGTATTTGCACCGGATACTTGCCAACAGTGCATCCACCCGGTGCTGCAATTCATCCAGACCAAGCCCCTTGGCAAAGTCGACACCTTGGCAATGATCGAACAGCGGATCGATGCACCAGGGATCGATGTCAAGCGCATTGGCAAAACGGCGAGCCACAGCGGCGTAATGCCGGAAATGAGCAGACTTGCGACGCACATGCCAGCCTGCCTTCAAAGGCGGCCACAGCGGCTGCCCTTGCAGGCCGCGCAGCACGGCAGGGACACCGGCCGACAGATCGTTGTTGAGGAGCACCGCATCCGGCTCAAAACCTGCAAGCATCAAGCGTTGCCCCTCGCGGATCACTGGCTTCAGAGTCAACAGCTCTCCATCAGGCAGCGCCAGGGTGACCGTGCTCTGAACCGAAGGATCGAGCGACCCCAAGCGCACCTTCAACCCCGCCAGACGCAGGACGCGGCACAACTGCGCTACGTTCTGCAGGTAAAAGGGGTTGCGGGTGTGGTTTTCGGGTATGAGCAGCAAGTTCTTCACCCCTGCTCCTCTTTGCTGCACCACGGCCCGGGCTGCCTGAGCCGCCAGAGACCACATGTCCGGCGTCAGGTTGTTCCAGCCTCCGGGGAACAGGTTGGTGTCCACCGGCGCCAGCTTGAAGCCGGCGCGGCGGACATCTACCGAGCTGTACACGGGTGGCGCCAGAACGGCCCACTCGCGTTGGAACCAGGATTCGATCGCTGGTGCGGACCTCCTGATCAGCGATTCCAGCGGGGTGCTCAACGGTAGTGTCCGTGGCGCTCCAACACCTCGATCTTGTAGCCGTCGGGGTCCTGGATGAAGAAAAAGCGGGCCAGCAGCGTGTCGCCAGACTTGAACTCCTTGACTGGCAGCGGCGCGTACCCGGAAGCCACCAGCTTCGCGTGGCACGTTGGCACATCCAGCACCACCACCGCCACATGCCCGTAACCGTCGCCGTGGGTGTAAGGTTCCTCGCGGCCCTTGTTCCACGTCAGCTCGATTTCGGACTCGCTCTCCCCATTGCGCAGGTACACCAAGGCGAAGTCAGGGAAGTCGAGGCGGTGCGACGGCTTGAGGTTGAAGACCTCGTCGTAAAACTTCAAAGACGCGTCCAGATCGCGGACACGGATCATGGTATGGATAAGTTTTGCCATGGATTGCTTGTCGAAAGATCTCAATGGGGCAAGTCTGGCTTGCGAGCGGCGTTCGGCACCAAAGCGGTCTGTTCTAGCGCGCCAAAGGCGGCATGAGCCTCTTTCGTGCTTTCAACCACCGCTTCAAGCTGTTCGCATTTGCGACTAAGAAACCGCAAACAGGTAACCCGCAGGAACGACGTGAAGTTGAGGACGTCCCCGCGGTGCCGCAGGATTTCGTCGTGAAACTGCACAATGAGGGCATTCGTGGTCACGCCCTCCTCGGCCGCCATCTGCGCCAGGATGTCCCAGATGAAGTTTTCCATCCGTATGCTGGTCGACACACCCCGAATACGCACGGTACGCGTGCGCGATTCGTAATGGATCGGGTCGGCGCTGACAAAATATTCGCACATGGCGGGCTCCTGTGTGGATGCGATCGGGTCAAAGGGCGCGTTGCGCCATCTGCGATGCAATGTAGTCGGCCTGACGGATGGCCAGGGTGACGATCGTCAGTGTCGGGTTTTCAGCGCCGCCGGTCGTGAACTGGCAGCCGTCGCTGATGAACAGGTTGGGAATGTCGTGCGTCTGGCCAAATCCATTGCACACACCGTCCTGCGCCCGGGCGCTCATCCGCGCCGTGCCCAGGTTGTGGGTTGACGGGTATGGTGGCGTGCGGAAAGTGCGCACCGCACCGGCTGCCTGGTAGATCCGCTCAGCCTGTGTAAAAGCGTGGTTGCGCATGGCAATGTCGTTTTCGTGGTCATCGAAATGGACATTGGGCACGTAGTTGCCGTACTGATCCTTCACGCCGGTGTTGAGGGTGATGCGGTTGGTCTCTCTCGGCATATCCTCACCCACCAGCCACATGCCCGCCAGTTGTGTGTAGCGCTCCATCCACCAGGTGAAGTCGCTGCCCCAGGCACCCGGATTGAGGAACGCCGCCATGAAAGGCAGCCCGAGCGACAGGGTCTCCATTTCGTAGCCGCCGGCAAAGCCGCGGCGGGTGTCGTGGCCTGCTTCGTCGCGCACGATGCCTGCCATCGTAGTCCCGCGGTACATGTTCACCGGGTCTTTGAACGCGGCGTAGACAGAGCCGGTCATGTGGCGCATGTAGTTGCGACCCACCTGGCCCGACGAGTTGGCCAGGCCGTCCTTGAACATGTTCGAGGCCGACAACAGCAGCAGGCGCGGAGTCTCGATCGCATTGCCCGCCACACAAACGATTCGCGCCTTCTGACGCTGCTCCTTGCCATCCTTGTCCATGTAGAGCACACCTGTGACCCTGCCTGCGGCGTTGTGCTCGATGCGGGTGACATGGGCCTGGGTGCGGAGTTCAAAGTTGCCCGTGGCGTCTGCTGCGGGCAACTCGGTGTAGAGCGTAGACCATTTGGCCCCGCTCTTGCAACCCTGGAAACAGAAGCCAAGCTGCATGCATCGACCCCGCCCGTCGCGCGGCTGGCTGTTGATGGCCATGTTGCCGGTGTGCACCTCCTTGTAGCCCAGCTTGGTGGCGCCGTGGTACATGACCTTGAAGTTGTTGTTGCCGGGCAGGCCAGGAATACCATGGGTGCGTGTCACGCCCATCTTGTTCTCTGCCTTGGCGTAGTAAGGCTCTAGGTCCTTGTAGGTGATGGGCCAGTCAAGCAGATTGGCACCCTTGATCTCGCCATAGACGGTACGGGTCTTGAACTCATGTTCCTGGAACCTCAGCGAGGCGCCCGCCCAATGGGTGGTGGTCCCGCCCACTGTCTTGCAGATCCAGGCCGGCAGGCCTGCGAAATCCTTGGCAATTCGCCAACTGCCCGACGTGGTGCGCTTGTCCAACCAGGCGAGTTGGCTGAACGATTTCCACTCGTCGTTGATGAAGCTTTCATTGGACTGCTTTCCTCCGGCTTCCAGCACAACGACCTTGATGCCTTTTTGGCACAGTTCGTTGGCCAGGGTACCGCCGCCAGCACCCGAACCGATGATGACGACCACCGAGTCGTCGCTGTGTGAGAATGTTGTCATGAGTGTCTCCTGTGAGCCGGCAAACGTAGCAGCCGGCCTTGGCTCTGATAGGGATATGTGGTGTTGCTCTTGACAAATCGACGCCGCTCAGCCCATGTAGGGCGGAGGGCTGGCCGAAGCTGACGGGTTGGGCAACCACTTCAAATCCTGGAAGCCACGGGTGATGTAACCACCCTTCTCCCACGATGAACCTGGGTAGCCCAAGGCTTGGTAGGCCATTTCGTTGTCGTACAAAGACACCACGCACTTGCCGCGCACGGTGTTGAAGAACGCTTGGCCCTCCATGGCTTTTACCGCTTGCAACTTGCGCTCGGCACTGGCCTTCACAAAATTCCCGCCAGCCAGGTGATTGAGCGACTCGATACCCGAGCGCAGCAACTTGGCGCTTTCGGGGTTGGCGGCTGCATCGGCATCCAGGTCTTTCGACAGCAGGGCGTACACGGCATCCGGCAGTTTCTTGTGAGGAAACAATACCTTGCCCATCTGGAGCAGTGCCTCACCCTCTGCCTTGGAAAGTGTTTTCAGTTCGACCGCCCATGTGCGTGACGGCGCCAGCAACGCCAGCGGAGTGCCCACAGCAAGGGTACCCATCAAAATGCCGCTCCCCTTGAGAAGGTGGCGACGGGTCAATGCCGATGATTGCGGCGTAGGCTGTGGCTGGTCTACATGGATCTTGATCGGGAAAGTTTGCACGACGTCATCTCCTGCTGCTGTTTAAGGAAGGCCTGCGTCCGGCCTTGTGCAACTGTAGAAATGGACGCGCAGTCATGGGACATAGCGGAATACCTACAGGGAAACTCCCTAGGGAAACGGCCGCCGTGCCGCCATCGATTTCCGCCTGATGCAAACCGATCTGACAGACCGGGCGAGCCAGCGAGACGACTTCTGGCTCAGAAAACCACCGGATGAACCGAATGGTCAAGTGATGCGGTCTTCGCTGCTCCCGTCGGCCCGGGAGCGGCCCGGCAAGGGCGTCACGCGAGGTGTTTCGGTCACGTCATCGATATCGACCACACACTCCAATTCGAACAGCGCACGCATCATTTCCGGATTGACCACTTCAAATGGCGAGCCTTGCCGGTAGATGCGGCCGCCGCTGCCAAGAGCGACGATGTGGTCGGCGTAGCGGGCAGCCTGGTTGATGTCGTGCAGCACGGCCACCAGGGTGCGACCTTCGTCACGCAGGCTGGCGATCAGCTCCAGCAGCTCGTGCTGGTGGTTGATGTCCAGATAAGTGGTCGGTTCATCCAGCAGGATGATGGGGGTGTCCTGGGCGAGCACCATTGCCAGCCACGCTCGCTGGCGCTGCCCGCCAGAGAGGTAGGCCAGCGGCCGTTCAGCCAGATCGTCTACCTGGGTGCGCGACATGGCGCGCGCGACTGCTGCGCGGTCGGAGGCGGACGCCATTCCCCAAAGCCGCTGGTATGGAGCGCGGCCGTATTGCACCAACTCGCGCACGGTGATGCCCTCGGGCGTCTCGACGCCTTGCGGCAGCATGGAAACCTGACGGGCGTAAGCGGTGGTGGCGTGGCTGGCAACGTCAATGCCATCCAGCCGGATCCCGCCCTGCTGGGGGCTCAGCACCCTGGCGAAGGACTTGAGCAGCGACGACTTGCCGCAGCCGTTCGGTCCGATGATCGCCGTGAAGGCTCCGTCAGGAATGCTCAGGTCAATGCCATCGAGCACACGGCGTTGACCATAGGCCAGCACCAGCTGTTCTGCTTGCAGGCGTGCGGTGTTCGTTGTGACTACCATCTTCGATAGCGGGACATCAAGTAAAGAAAGTACGGCGCGCCCAGCAAAGCGGTCATCACTCCGGCCGGGACCTCGATGGGTGGCAGCAGGCCGCGGCCCAGGGTGTCTGCCAGCAACAGCAGCCCCCCGCCAAGCAGCGCAGCCATTGGCATCAGGCGGCGATAGTCGCCGCCGACGAGGAGGCGAGCCAGGTGCGGCGACACCAGCCCGACGAAAGCGACGGTGCCGACCACGGCGACGGCCGCGCTCGCCATCAGCACGGCCAGCAGGAGTGCCAGCAGGCGAACCCGCCCTACTCTCACCCCCATGGCCGTGGCCACATCGTCACCCAGCGCCAGCAGATTGAGCTGCTGCCCGAGCGCGAATGCGGGCAGCAACATGGGAAGCAGGGGCAACGCCAGCCACAACTGGTCCCAGGTACGGCCCCACAGGGAGCCACGCAGCCATATCACGGCCTGCGCCACGTTGTCGGCATGAGCCGTTGAGAGGAACTGGATACCCGCCGCGAACAATTGGGTGGCCGCCACGCCGACCAGCGCCAGGTGCATGGGGCTGACACCGCCCCGCCATGCCAGACCGTGAACCAGCAAGGCGGCCAGCAGTCCACCAACAAAGGCAGCGGTGGGTACTGCCCACAATGGCGCCACACCCAGCACCAGCACCACAAAGGCGGCGGCCAGGCCAGCGCCAGCGGTGATGCCGATCACGTCGGGCGCGGCCAGAGGGTTGCGGAGCACGCCCTGGATCAGGGCACCGGCAACAGCGAGCGCCGCACCTACCGGCCAAGCGAGCAAGGCGCGCGGCAGTCGAAGTTCCTGGACCAGATGGGCGTGTGGCCCATTGTCCTGCCACACGGCCTGAAAGGCTTGACCGACAGACACAGGCACCGCGCCGACGCTCAGACAAAGCAAGGTGAGCAGCACCATGCCGGTAGCCACGGCGGCGCCTGTCAAGATGAATCTCGGCAGGACGTTCATCGGCGGTGCCTCCACGTCAGGTAAAGAAACAGGGGCGCGCCCAGCAGGGCCGTGATGATGCCGACAGGCGTCTCAAACGGGTAGCGCGGCAGGCGTGACAAGGCATCGGCGGCCAGCATCAGGCTGGCGCCCAGCAACGCCGACAGCGGCAGCAGCAGGCGGAAATCCTGCCGTTGCAGCAGGGTTCGGGCGATGTGAGGGACGATGAGTCCGACGAAGGCTATGGCACCCACATACGCGACCACGGTACCCGCCAGAACCACCACCAGCAGCGCACACACGGCACGCAACCGCACCACGTTCACGCCCAGGCTGTGCGAGGCGTCCTCCCCCAGCATCAAAAGGTTCAGGCGCTGTGCCAACAAGATGCAGGCGCTGCCAGCCACCAGAAGCCAAGGCCACAGGCCCGCGAGCTTTTGCCAAGTCACGCCATCGACCGACCCGGCCAGAAAGGAAACGACGCTGATCGCCTGGTCGTTGTTGAGGATGACGATGCCATCCGTCAGCGCGGCGCACAGGGCGGAGACTGCAACACCCGAGAGCACAAGCCGCACACCGCTGCTGCGCCCGCGCAGCATGCCACTGAGCAGCATGACGAAGCCGCCCCCCAGGGCCGCGCCAAGCATGGCCATGGGCAGTGGCAGCCAAGGCCCATGGGCTGGCAGTGTCAGCGACCACGCAACAAACAGCGCCGCCCCCTGATTGATCCCCAGCACGTGCGGCGAAGCCAGAGGGTTGCGGGTCACCGCCTGCAGCAGGCAGCCGGCCATGGCCAAGGCAAACCCGATCAAGGCACAGGCCAGGGCGCGCGGAAGACGGATTTCGCGCAGAACGAGCGCAGGCAGTCCGTCGCCTTGCCACAGATGGCTCCAGTGCAGCGCGTGCTCGGACAGCGCAAACAGCGAGGCCCAGGCAGCACCTGCCAACAGCACGGCACCGAGCGCAAAAATGAACGCGGGGCGCCGCATCAGCGAAGAGCGTCGCGCAACTGCGTAGCCATCAGCTCCGCTGAAATCAAGCCGCGAGCACGCGCCCAAAGATTGCCGTCCACCGGGTAGACGCGCTGGTGCTTGACCGCGCTCACCGCTTGCCAAAGCGGGCTGGTGGACCAGGTGTCGACCTGCGACGGCGTGCTGTATCTGCCCAGCAGCACGACATCGGGGTTGACGCTCAGCATCTGTTCCAGCCCGACCTTGGCGTAGGGCTCCGCCCAGGCGGCGGACCGCTGCCCTTTCAGCGGTGAGGGAAAGCCCAGCCGTTGCAGCAAGGTTGCCGCGTAGGTGGTTTCGGTGTGCAGCCAGGTGCCCTTGTCGCTGCTGATGGCCAAGGCAGCGTTGAGCTTGCCGCCGTTGCGGATCTCTTCAGCCAGGCGATTCATCGTGCGGGTGTGCTCGGCAAGACGCTGCGCCATGCGGGTTTCGCGGCCAACCGCCTGCCCAATCAGCCGCATGGCATCGAGTTCCTCCTGGTAACTGGTGCGGGATTCAACCAGCAAAGTGGGGGCGATCGCCGTCAGTTCGCGCCAGATGACGCCATGCAGGCGCTGGTCGGCAAGGATCAGGTCCGGTTTGAGGGACGCGATGGCCTCAAGGCTGGGCTGGTAACGGCTGCCCACCGACTGGTACCCCTTCACTGCTTCGCGCAGCGGCGCAATGATGCGGTCGGGGGTTTTGTCGTCTGCAATGCCGACCGGTGGCACCCCGACCGAGACCAGGGCGTCAACGAAGGAGAATTCGAGCGCCACCACCCGCTTGGGTGCCTGGGGCAATACCAGCTCCCCTTGAGAGTGGCGTATTTTGATGGGTGCTTGAGCCTGACTGGCAAACATCACCATGGTGGCCAACAGACCAAAAACCAACTTCAACCAGCGCTGCACGGATCCTCCTGGCGTATGCGTGATGTGTTTCAAAAATGGCAAATCCATGACATTTTTGAGATCGACTTGCGTTTTCTATTGTAATGCGAATGGCTCTCATTCATATGATCGATACAACTCTGCGGGCGATCTTTTGGCTTACAATGCGAATGATTCTTGTTTGCATAAAGCTATGACGGAACATTTGCATGAAAACATTACCTCGACAACTCATCCTGCTGTGCCACGTTCCAACCGACGCGGTGAACCTGGGTTTTCTGCCCGCCGCAAAGGCCATGGGCTTGCATGTGGTGTTGCTGACAGACACCGCCGACGCCCACCGCCGCCACTTTTCGCAGGCGGGTCTTGCGGCCTGTCCTGACGAGATCATCGCCTGCGACGTGTTCAACCCGCTGGCGGTCATCGACACCGTCACCAGCCGGGCGCAGCGGCCCGCTGCGGTGTTCTCCAACAGCGATCATCTGCAAACACAGGCCGCCGTCGTGGCGGCGTATTTCGGCTTGCCCGCCAAGGACTGGCGCACCACCTACCGTACCAAGAACAAGGCAGAGATGCGCCGCCATCTGGCTGCGCTTGGCATGGACATGCTTTGGCACGCCGTGGTGCGCCGCGAGGACGAACTGCCCCCGCTTTTGCCGCAAGTGCCACTGCCTTGCGTGGTGAAGCCCCGTGAAGGCGTCGCCAGTCAGCAAGTTGGCCTGGCCCGGGACGCAGCCGAGCTGCAAAGGCTTTGCAGCCAGATTTGGCAGCTGCAGCCCGGCCAGCCCTTGTTGCTGGAGGAATACATAGAAGGACCTCTCTATACCCTGGAAACCCTGGGCGATGGACGTGAGCTGCGCAGCCTGGGAGGCTTTCGAGTCACCCTGTCGCCGCCGCCGCACTTCATCGAACTGGAGGCGGTGTGGGGAACCCAGCTGCCCGCATCGACCGAGGCGCAGGTGCTCGACACCATCCGCCGTTTCGGCGTGGGTTTTGGCGCCTGCCACACCGAGTTCGTGATGAGCGCGACGGGGCCCCGCCTGATCGAGATCAATTACCGCAGCATCGGGGACTACCGCGAGTTCTTGCTGTGCGAGGCGCTGCAGGTGCCGTTGTTCGAATGGGTGTTGCGGCTGGCCTTGGGTGAACCCCTGCCGGATGTCGCCGTGCCGGATGCTGCGGCGTGGATCCGGTACTTCACCGCCCAACAAGAAGGCGTGTTGCGAACGGCGCCGCCAGTCCGCCGCCAGGAACAAGGCGGCAGCCGTCTGCAGTTTCAGCCCTTGTGCAACGTGGGAGAGCAGATACGTCTGAGCCACTCCAACAAGGACTATCTGGGGGTTTTGCGTGGAACGGCAGCCAGCCACGAGCAACTGGCGATTGCCATGGACCGTGCCAGCGCCGAACTGCATTGGGAGATCGGTTGAAATGACGGATCTGCCCGTAACCCGGACACCACGTCAGGCCACGGCGGCCGAGGTGTATTTTTACCGCCGAGTCGTCGATGCCTTGCTGCGCGAGGATCTGCGGGAATGCGTCAGCCGTGCTCAGGTGCGGGAAGATGCGCCACTGCCCGCCAGCCTGGCGGGACTTCATCCGCCGGGGCAATGCTGGCTGCACTGCGCCCACCTCGGCTTGTGGACGCCAGTCGTGGCCGCCCGCTACATGCAGCGCTGGCGCGCCGGCGACGGCCCCTTGCTGGCTGAAGGCCCCGCCGGCCTGATGGCGTTGCACAGCCTGGACGAGGTGGTGGCCTGCTTCAGCAAAGGCTTGGACACCGATGCTGCGCGCCCTTTCCATGACTTCGGCCAGGAATGCGCGCTGGCGCTGGCCCACTGGGAAGCTTGCGAAGGCGAACAGCGCCGATGGTTTGCCAGCCTGCCGGTGCCAGACAATGCCGCCGCTGAGTGGCCAGAACGCCTGTTGCACCACGACCGGTTGGCGGCATTCCTTGACCACCCCTTCTACCCCACGGCGCGCGCAAAACTGGGTTTCGCCGTGGCCGACCTGAGCCGCTACAGTCCGGAGTTTGCACCGCGCTTCCAGCTCAACTGGCTGGCCGTGCCACAAGCGCGTTACCACCCCAGTTGCAACCGGGAACTGCCGGGCTGGCCCGCCTTCAGCGATGTCGGTCTGCCCCCTGCCCTGGCCGATACCCACGCGTTGCTGCCGGTGCATCCCTTCGTCTGGGCAAATCAGCTGACCGGCATGCTCGCCGCCACCGGATTTGCCCACGACACCGTTCGGGCGCCGCTGCCCTGGATGACCGTGACGCCCACGCTGTCGGTGCGCACGCTGGTTCTGTGCGACGCACCGGAGTGGCACATCAAACTGCCGCTGACGATCCGGACGCTGGGGGCCCGCAACATCCGCACCATCAAGCCCTCCACGATTGGCGACGGCCATCGCATCCAGTCCTTGCTGGCGGCCGTGGTGGCGCAGGAGCCTGATCTGGCAGGACGGGTGCTGCTGACGGACGAAGAGGTCGGCGCCCATGTGGATCACCAGACCTTTCTCGGGTTCATCGCCCGACGCTACCCGGCGCAGGATCTGCTGGACGGCACACCCGTGCCCATTGCCGGCCTGCTGGCCGACGACCCGGCGGGCGGCTCGGTGCTGGAGAAACTGGTGGAGCGCCACTACCAGGGCGATCTGTCGCGCTTCTTCGACGAATACCTGGCGCTCACCCTGAGGCTGCACCTGACCCTGTGGCTGCGGTACGGGATCGCGCTGGAGTCGAACCAGCAGAACTCGGTGCTGGTGTTTTCCGGGCGCGGGCTGCGCCTGCTGCTCAAGGACAACGACGCGGCGCGCATCCACCGCGACGCGCTGGGCAGGCGCTGGCCCGAATTGGCCACGCGGATTGCGGGTTTGCAGGACGAACGCATTGCGGTTGACACGGAGCTGCCGCTGGCCCAGATGTTCATCACCATCACGCTGCAGCTGAATCTGGCTGCGCCAGTGACGGCGATGGCCGAAAGGCTTGGACAGCCTGCCACGCCCTGGTACCGGCGTATTGCACAAGCCATCGATTCGGTGCTGTGCAGCCTTGCCGCGGCCGGTGAAGACACCGGCATGGCGCGCCGGATGCTGCTGGAGGACGAGACCCTGCCGATCAAGTACTTGCTGAGCGCCGCGACCTTGCTGGACAAACGGGAAACGGGGGCGAGAGACGTCAACAAGTTCTACGGCCAGACCTCACCCAACTTTCTCAAAGCCGCGCGATGAAACCGTTCGACGACACCAAGCGTGTGGTTGCCGTGGTGATGGCCTGCCACTTCGCCGCCTCGTTTGCCGCGCTGGGCATGCCGCCCTTCTTCGCACACATCCTGCAACGCGAGCTGCACAACGACACGCCCTGGCTGGCCGGTGCGTTGTACGTGCTGCCAACGCTGCTGGCGGCACTGAGCGCGCCGTGGTGGGGCCGCCTGGCGGACCGCCACGGTGCCAAGCCGCTCTTGCTGCGCGCGCAGCTGGGGCTGGCGCTGAGCTTCCTGCTGGCGAGTTACGCCAGCAACACCGCCACCTTCCTGATGGCGCTGGTGCTCCAGGGGGTGCTGGGGGGTACGTTCGCCGCCTCCAACGCCTACCTCGCAACCCTGTACCGGGGGGCGGCGTTGACCCGTTGCCTGACCGCCATGCAATGGTCTGCGCGCGCAGCGCTGGTGGCAGCGCCGCTGGGTATCGGGTGGCTGCTGGCAACGCAGCCACCCCTGCAGCTCTACCGCTGGCTGGCGCTGCTGCCGCTTCTGGCGGCGCTGCTGCAGCTCTGGCTGCCCGCTCAAGGCCGCGCCGGTGTACCCGAAAGCCAGAACGATGGGGGCCGCGCCGCCGCGCCGCTGAATGCCGCGAGCATCTGCGGTTTGCAGGCCGTGTTCGTGTTGGCCACGGTCAGCACCTTTCCCTACTTCATTGCCGATGTGCAGGAGCGCTTTACCACCTTGTCTGCAGCCATGGCGGGGCTGCTGTTCGGCCTGCCTCACCTGGCCTACCTGCTGCTGGCACCTGTGCTGTCGGTGCGCTGGGGGCGTCAGCCTTTGCTGCGACTGCCAGCCTTTGCTTTCGCGCTGCTGGCGCTCAGCCTGGCGGGGCAATGGCTGACGCAAAACCTCACGCTCCTGCTGGGCTGGCGCCTGTTGATGGGGCTGGCCATGACCCTGGGCTACATCGGCCTGCACGCATTGGTGGCCTGTGTTGCGCGCGCCGGCCACGCCGGACGCACGCTGGGCTGGCTGGAAAGTGCCAGCAAATGGGGCGGTGTGCTGGCGGGCGTGAGCGCCGGGCTCTGCGCCCAGTGGCTCGGCATTCGCGCGCCGCTCTTGCTCGGGGTGCTGCCTCTGCTGCTGGCGGCTGCCCTGCTCGCGCACCGTCAGCACCAGCCGCAAAGCCGCCTTTCCCTCTGGCTCAGCCAGCGCCAACAGGCTTCCTCCTCTTCCTGATGAACCGGTTCGACCATGTCCACATCACCTTTGATCACAGATAGCCCAACTGCAACGGTTGCCGAATTGATGGCAGGCCAACGCCACCTGGAAACCCTGCTCAACTGTTACTGCCGCGAGGTTGCCGCGCCGCAAGGCCAGTTGCGCGCAGGCCCGCCTTTCGGCCACGGCGACTGGCCGATCGCCGTCCGCATGGCGTTGCAGCGCCTGGGCGGCCAGGTCCTGCATGTCCAGCTGCCTCACATGCGGGACCGGCTCCTGGTGGTGGTCGAGTCGGCGTCGCCGACAGGCAACTACCGCTATCTGTCGCCGCTGTTCCACAAGGCGCAGGGCAAGCCATGGGCGCTGCTGGACTGGCACAGCCTGGCCACCCTGCTGCTGCATGAGCTTGCCCTGCAGCAAGGCAGCCCGCTCAACACCGAGCTGCTGGATCAGATGCAAAACAGCGTGGACGTGGCCCGTGCCGTGCTGGCGCAGCCGGTGCCCGTGGCGCTGCCGCCGGACCCGCAAGCGGCTTACATCGAGTCCGAGCAGTCGTTGACGTTCGGCCATCCATTCCACCCCACCCCCAAGGCACGGCAGGGATTCAATGCCGACGACCTGTTGCGCTATTCCCCCGAGCTGCGCACACGCTTTGCGTTGCACTGGTTTGCCGTGCGCGAACAGGATGTGATCCAACGCTCGTTGCAGGAAGAAGCCTGCAGCGCGCTGGTGGCCCGCCACGCACCGGCCGTACCGCCTGGGATGGTCGCGGTACCGGTGCACCCCTGGCAGGCCGGGTATTTGCGCAACCTGCCGCAGGTGCGCGCCGCGTTGAACGCGGGCCGCCTTCAGTACCTGGGTGAACAAGGTGAGGCCTTCTACCCAACGTCGTCCGTGCGCACGTTGTACCAGCCTGGCAATCCGTACTTCTACAAGCTGTCGCTGAACATCCGCATCACCAACTGCGTACGCAAGAACGCCTGGTACGAGCTGGAAAGCGCAATGGCCGTGAACCGCCTCTTGCGCCCGCTGCTGCCCGTGCTGCAACAGCAGTTCCCGGCCCTGGCGGTGATGGAAGAGCCCGCCTTCATGTCGGTGGACCTGGGCCTGCCGGACGAGAGGGAGAACCGCGAGGTCATCGAGGGCTTCGGCATGATCCTGCGCCGCAGCGTGGACCTTCTGCGGTTGCCGGGCAGCACCCCGCTGCTGGCCGGTGCACTGTTTGGCAACCACTGCTTTGGCGAGGCCCGCGTGCGGCACATCCTGCAGGAGCTGGCCAACCGCGAGGGGCGTCCCCTCATCGAAGTCGCCACGCAATGGTTTGAAAGCTACCTGCAGCATCTGCTGCCGCCGGTCTTGCAGCTGTACTTCGCGCACGGCGTGGTGTTTGAACCCCACTTGCAGAACGTCGTGCTCGGCCTGAAGGACGGTTGGCCGGTACAGGTGTACCTGCGCGACTTCGAAGGCGTGAAACTGCTGCCCGAGCACTATCCAGGCACGGCCCTGAGCGATGTCAGCCAGCGCGCGAGGGAGTCGCTCTGGTACGACGCCGAGCTGGGCTGGAAACGCATCGGCTACTGCCTGTTCGTGAACAACCTGTGCGAGGTGATTGCGCAGATGGCGGCGTTGCACCCAGGCCTGCAGCCCAGGCTGTGGCGTGCCGTTCGCCACCAGTTGCTGGACTACCAGGCCCGCTTCGGCACCCCCGCGTCGGAACCCCGCATCAATGCCCTGCTTTGCGGCGAACCGTTCCCGGCCAAGACCAACCTGCTCAACCGGTTCTGGCAACGGGCAGACCGCGCGTCGGCCTATCTGTCCGTCAGCAATCCGCTGGCCACTTTCGGCGTGGAGGATCGATGGAACTGAGATGGCCTGCCGTGTTCACACGGCTGCAACAGGAACTGGCACAGCACACACAGCCGCTGTGCGCCTACGTCTACGACCTGCAGGCGCTGCAGCGCCACGTCACATCCATGGTGGCTGGACTGCCCGAAGGCTTCGAGCTGTTCTACGCCATCAAGGCCAACTCCGAGCGACCGGTCTTGCAGGCCTTGGCACCGCTGGTGCACGGCTTCGAAGTTTCATCGGGTGGAGAAATCGAATGGGTGCGCAGCCAGTTCCCAGACGTGCCCGTGGTGTGCAGCGGCCCAGGCAAGACGGATGAGGAACTGGCCCAGGCACTGGCGTCCAACCTGGAGGCGATACACGTCGAAAGCCTGCATGAACTGGAGCGGCTGGCATGGCTGGCCAAGCAGCGCGGCACGCGCGCACCCGTGCTGCTGCGCGTCAATCTGGCGCTGGAAGGCATTCCCTCCACCACGCTGATGATGGGTGGCAAGCCCACACCGTTCGGGATAGCGGGCGATCAGCTCCCGGCGGTGCTGGGTTGGCTGGCCCGGCAGCCTTCCATACGCCTGATGGGTTTTCACTTCCACCTGATGTCGCACCAGTTGGATGCGGCGGCTCACCTTGAACTGTTGACGGCCTACTTGCACCAAGTACGCCAGTGGCGCGCGCAGTACCGGTTGGACGGCTTGGAACAGGTCAACGTTGGCGGGGGCATCGGTGTGAACTACCGGGAACCGCAGCAACAGTTCGACTGGAGCCTGTTCTGCCAGGGGCTCAACGCGCTGGCACCACTGCGTGATGGCCTGACCGTGCGCTTTGAATGCGGGCGGTACGTCACCGCCTTCTGCGGCTATTACGCGATGCAGGTGATCGACGTGAAGCAGGCGTTCGGTCGCCACTACGCCGTGGCACGCGGCGGCAGCCACCACTTTCGAACCCCGCCTGCGCAAGGCCACAGCCATCCTTTTCGCATTCTGCCGGTGGACCCCTGGCCGCATCCCTACCCCCGCCCCGAAGCACGCGACTGCCCGATCAGCGTCGTTGGCCAGCTCTGCACGCCGAAAGACGTGCTGGCAAGCGACACCCCGGTGACGCTGGTCCGGGCGGGCGATGTGGTGGTGTTCCCCTACGCGGGTGCCTATGCGTGGCACATCTCGCACCATGACTTTTTGCGCCACCCCCACCCGGCGCAGTGGTACTTGTGAATGCTGAAAACCAATCAACTCAAAGCGAGGCTGGCCGCTGGGCAACAGGTGCATGGCCTCATCAACGCGATACCGGCGCCGCTGCTGGTGGAAATGGCTGGTTATGCCGGCTACGACTTCGTGATCCTGGACCTGGAGCACGGCAGCACCAACCCGCAGACCCTGGAAAACCTGATCCGCGCCGCGGAATGCGCCAACATCACGCCCCTGGTACGGGTACCGCGCGCTGCGCCCGACGTGATTCTGCAAGTGCTGGATGCCGGCGCCCAGGGCATTGTGGTGCCGCACGTGCAAAGCCGCAGCGAAGCCGAACTCGCTGTGGCTGCGAGCCGCTACCACCCGCTGGGCAACCGCGGTGTTGCCGGAGGGCGCACCACCGGCTTTGGCACCCTGCCCCTGGCCGACTACATGGCGATGGCCAACCGTGAAATCATGGTGGTGGCCATGATCGAAGACCGTGCCGGGGTGGAGGCCATCGACGAGATCGCCAGCGTGCCAGGCCTGGACATGGTGCTGGAAGGCGCGATGGACCTGTCGCAAAGCCTGGGGGTGCCCACCCAGGTGCAACACCCCGAGGTGCAAGCAGCCATCGAGCGGGTGGCCCAAAGCTGCCTGCGCCACGGGGTGGCGTTTTGCGCCATGCCGCGCCAGGCGGGCCAGCATGGGCAATGGCTGGCCCGAGGCATCAACGCTTTCCTGCTGGGCGACGACAGAAGTATCGCCTTCCGGGCGTTGAAGCAGCACAGGGCGCACTATCCCGCTGCCGATTGAACCGCGCATTCCTGCGCTGATGCAGGAATGCGCGCACCTCTGATCAGAGCTCCAGTTGCAGCGTCGCCATCACAGCGCGCCCGGGCTGCGGCGTGCGCCCCTGGCTGTAGTCCACGCCGCGGAAGTAGTAATCGCGGTTGAACAGGTTGTTGATGCCCAGACCGGCCTTCATCTTGGTGCCGGACCAATTGAAGGCATAACCGACGTGAGCATTCCACAGCCAGTACGACGGGATACGGCCCACGGAGCCGGTGGCGTTTTCCGCCATGGTGTTGGCGCTGTCGCTGTACATGGCGCTTTGGTAGTGGCCGCTCAGGCTCCATGTCCAGCCGGCCGTCCGGTAGGTGGTGGCCAGTTTGAGCTGATGACGGGGTGCGTAAGGCAGCTCCTTGCCGAGGTTGGTACCTGAGAGTTGTTCGGTGCTCACACGGGTATACCCGCCGCTGAACTCCATGCCGCGCACGGCCTGTGGGCGCCACTTCGCCTCCAGTTCGGCGCCCTGGTGGAGTGCCTGGCCCAGGTTGCGGAAACCGGTCGTTGCGTTGACGAACTCCAGCTTGTTGTCGAACTTGAAGCGGAACAAGGTACCGGTCAGGTCCAGCGACGGCGTGACCGCCCAACGTGCACCCGCCTCGTAATTCTTCGCACGTTCGGCGGCGCGGTCTCCCTCGACGGTGATCTGGGTGAACTGCACAGGGCGCAGTGACCGGTGTGCGTTGGCGAAGACGAAGACATCCGGCGCCGCCTGGTAGCCCACGTCCAGGCCAGGAAGCCAGTCATTGGTGGTGTCTTGCGTCTGCGCGCCGGTGGCATTGTTGCGGTAATACAGGCGCACGTCTTCGTACCGCACGCCCGGCGTCACCTTGAGTTTGCCGTCCATCATCGAGAAGGTGTCGCTCACGTAAGCGGCGTAAGCGTCGTTCTCCAAGCGCCAGTCGCGGGTGACGCTGTACGCCCCGGTGGAGAGGGTGAGGCTGTCAACTTTGTAATCGACCTCTTCACGCATGTAGCGGGCACCAACGATGATCTTCTGCGGCACGGCGCCATCAATGTCGATGGCGACGCTGGGCTCGGTACCGTAGACGACGAAGTCGCGCGGCGAGCTCCGTTTCTGTGTGGAGGCGGTGTCGGCGTTGGTCGAGTTGCCGAATTCGAACACCCGGGTGCTGCGGTGCCCGAAGTTCTTCCAGTTCAGCTCCACGCCGTTGCCGAAGCTGTGTTTGTAGGTGACGTGCCCACGGGTGGTGTCACCGTCGAAACGGTCCAGCGGGCGGGTCGATTGTGTGCGGTCCGCAGCATAGGAGCTCGGCGTCAGGGCACCGGGCAGGTCGTTGCGGGTGATGTAGCGTTGCAGGCCAGCTCTCACTTCACTGCGGTCGGTCGGGAACCACTCGGCGTCCAGCATCAGGTTCTGCACAGACGTCTTCGAATGGGCACGTTCGCCTTCGCCGTCCACCACGTTGGCCTGCACCTGCAACCCCAACCGGTCATTGATGAAGCCGCCTGCACGCGCGTAAGTGTCCGTCAGCAAACGGCCGGTACGGGAAAAGGTCAGGGTCTCGCTCGCGCTGAAACCGGGTTTGGCCGGAATGCGCTTGGTGATGAAGTTGACGACGCCGCCGACGTTGTTGGGCCCGTAGTGGACCGCGACCCCGCCCCGGGCGACGTCCACGGCTTCCACCATCTGGAGTGTCAACGGGAAGAGCGAAGCGCCTGTCTGTCCATACGGCGCAAGCGTCATCGGGATGCCGTCCTGCAGAAGCAGCACCTGCTCGCTGCGCAGCGGGTTGAGGCCGCGCACGCCGATGTTGGGAAGGACGCCAGTCCCGCTTTCGTCGGTGATCGTGACGCCAGGCACCTGGCGCAAGGCGTCATCCAGGCTGCGTGCGCCGCTCTCCGTGAGATCGGCCTGGGTGACGACATTGCGTGCACCGGGGTGTGTGCGTGCTGTGGCTTCTGTCGGTGTGCCCAGCCAGTCTGAAGTGACCGTCACATTGGGCAGGGTCGCCGTGCTGGCGTCCTGCCCAAAAGCGGGCATGCAAGCTGCCACTCCGATGACCGGGGCAAGCGCCAGGACGAGGCGCGAAGGAGCAAAGCGAGGAATGTGATCTTTTTGCATGTTGCAGCTGTTTCAGTTGTGATAACAAATCGTAAAGTATATGCGAATGATTCGCATATACGTTCAAGTTGTAACGAAAAACCAACAAAGCAACAGCGACCGTCGCATGATCAATGGACGGTTTCTTCAGGGGGCTGTCAACGTCAGCCTGTGCTTGCGGAATATCTCCAGCATCTGCCCAGAAGCTTGCAAGCTTGCCATGGCCGCTTCCAGGGCTTTGCGCAGTTCATGGTTGGCCGACTTGATGGCGACCCCAATGGGCCAGCCCCGGGAGGCCCGGTGCCCCATGTCGAACTCGATGAGCCGCAAATGCTGGGTGGGCACGGTGCTCTTGTTCATGGCTGTTTCAGCCGCAGACCGGGTGACGTAGGTTGCGGCGGCCTCGCCATGGATGACGGTCTGCGCGGCCTGGCTTGCTGAGGCCAGGATGCGCACGTGCTCGCGCAGCAGCCCGGCGCCATAACCCAGCATGGCGCTGGTCAGGCCGGTGCCCATCTCGCCCGCCAGCGGCAGGCCTTGCAGGTCCTCGGGGGTGCGCGGCGCATCCAGGCGCCCGCTGTCATACATCAAAACGGGCCGCTCCGACATGTAGGGCGTGAGGATCAGCACCTTGCGGTTGCCGAACATCAGGTTGCGGTCGACGGGCACGCGCATCATCATGTCGGCGGGGCCGAAGCCGAGGTAATGCCCGCGTTCCACCATCCAACGCAGATCGGCGCCCATGTCCTCGCCTGCGCTGAAAGGCAGGAAGCTGGCATTCAAGCCCATCTGCGCGGCCAAGGCTCGCGCGACATCCACGTCCAGCCCCTGCAACTGCCCGCCTGCTTCAAACGAATAAGGCGGGTTGTCTTTGTATACGGCCACTTTCAGGGTGCCTGTCTCCCTGATCTTGGTGAACAACTCGCCTTCGTCGTCGGCCTGCGCCCACGCTGGGGCAGCAACGGCGGATGTCAAGGCGAGCAGACAGGCCCTGCGGCTCAAGCCGCGGGCCGTGGCAGGCTGAAGGGTGCGTGCGTGCTGGGTCGTCACGGCATGGCTCCTGCGGCAGCGCCCGGGTTCAGGGTTCCCGGCGGGTTTCAAGATAGGTGCGGATGGTCCAGATGGCTTCCTGGCTCAGCGTTCCTTCGAAAGGGGGCATGTAGACGCGTCCATCGCGTGTGCGCCCACGCCGGACCGTTGCCAGGAAGAAGTCGTCCATCTCCTTGAAGCACGCGTTCTTCTTGGCTTCGTCGGCGTAGCCCATGCATTCGCTGTCGAGTTTGCGCAGGTCCGGCGCTATGCCGCCAGAGATGGCTTCCAGGCCATGGCAACGCGCGCAGTTCTGGTTGTAGGCCGAGGTGCCGATGCGCAATGCCTCGCTGCGGGCGGGGCCGCTGCTGTAGGGGTTGCTTTCGTGCCATTTGCTGCCGAGTTGCGGCAAGGTGCTGGTATCCACGGCCTGCGGGGTCACGTCTCCGTGGGCCCAGGCGCTGGACAGCGCCGTGGTTGCGATGAGGGCGGCAGCAAGTGCCTTGCGGGTGCGGGGCAGATGGAATTTCATCTGGTGTCTCCTTATTGAAAAATCGCAGATGACCCTGGTTTAGCAATATGCAGGCCACCTGCGGGCCGTGCTGCGCGGGCATATCTGGCCTGGAAACAGGTTGTTCTGTTTTGGAACACCTGTTGCAGCACGATGTGGCAACAGAGCGCTGATTCATGCTCTACAAGGGGACAAGCAGGTGTTCCAGTACGGCCCGAACCTTGCATAGGGCTTGCTAAAGACACTGACACATTCAGCAGACCAGTCGGGGTTTGCGAGAGCTTGACCCGGTTTGCCAAACGGCGAGAATTGCATGGATACAAAAATTCCAGAATCAGGAGACAACGCCGCCCCTTTCCATGAAACTGTTCCCGCTTGGAACAGCGATCCTTGGATGGGGGTGACACCGGAGCCAGAAGGACAGACCATGGCTGCAGCATCCCAGGCCTCCCAGGCCTCTCGCGGGGCCCCCTCCCCTGCGATGCGTGGCGTTTCCACCGGAACGTCAGCAGAGATCATTGATCTGTCACACCGCCGTTCGCGGGCTTTTGGCATAGCCACCACGGACGCGCCGGACTTCAGCAGCCCCAAGCGCGGTGACCTGAGCCAGGCGCTGGACGAGAACCGCTTCCTGTTCCAGCACGCCGCGCCGGTGATGGAGACGCTGTACGACCAGATCGTCAACACGCACAGCATGGTGGTGTTGACGTCATCCAAGGGCCTGGTGCTGCATTCCCTGGGTGACAACGACTTTCTTGAAAAGGCCTCCCGCGTGGCGCTCACGCCCGGCATGGACTGGTCTGAACGCAGCAAGGGCACCAACGCCATTGGCACCGCGCTCACCGAAGAAGAGGCTGTGACCGTGCTGGGCGATCAGCACTACATCCAGGCCAACCAGATTCTGGCCTGCTCGTGCACGCCGATCTTTGACCCTTATGGCCAGGTGATCGGTGCGCTGGACGTGACGGGCGACCACCGCAGCTTCCACCAACACACGCTGGCTCTGGTGCGCATGTCGGCCCAGATGATCGAGAACCACATGTTTGCGGACGTGTTTGCCAAGGCCATCCGCATCCACTTCCACACCCGCTCGGAGTTTCTGGGCACGCTGGTGGAGGGCATCGTGGTTTTCTCGCCCGAGGGGCGCTTCCTGTCGGCCAACCGCAGTGCGCAGTTCCAGCTGGGGCTTTCGATCAATGCCTTGCGGGCGCACACCTTCTCGTCGCTGTTCGGTCTGCCGGTTTCCGGGCTGCACGAGATTTTTGCAGCGGGTTCGACCACACCCAAGCAGCTGTGCCTGCACAACGGCGTGTCGGTGTGGTGCCGCGTCAAGTACAAGAAAACGCCCTCCTGGACGCATCCCGCCGGTTTCATCAGTGACGCGGAGGGCTCAGCGGACAGCCCGGTGACACGCCCCGCCGCGGCACCCGCACCAGCGCCTGCTCCAGCAGAGGTCAGGCGCCCGCCCATGTCGACACTGCGCTACCTTGACACCGGCGATGCGCAGGTGGCGGCGGTCATACAAAAGCTGCGCATGGTCCGCGGCCGCGACATTCCCATCATGATCCTGGGCGAGACCGGCACGGGCAAGGATCTGTTGGCACAAGCCATCCATGGGGACTCGGAGCGCCGGGGCCAGCCGTTCGTCTCGGTCAACTGCGCGTCAATACCGGAAACACTCATCGAGTCGGAGTTGTTCGGCTACGAGGAAGGCGCCTTCACCGGGGCGCGCAAGAAAGGTGCTGCGGGCAAGATCCAGCAGGCCAACGGCGGCACACTGTTCCTGGATGAGATCGGCGACATGCCCAAACACCTGCAGGCACGCCTGCTGCGTGTGCTGCAGGAGCGCAAGGTGAGTCCGTTGGGGGCGGGCAAGGAGATCGACGTCGATATTGCGGTGGTCTGTGCGACGCACAAGAACCTCAAGGACATGATCGCCAAGGGTGAGTTTCGCGAAGACCTGTATTACCGGCTCAATGGCCTGGTGGTGCGTTTGCCTGCTCTGCGTGAGCGCAGCGATTTCGACACCGTGGTTCACCGGATTCTGCACACACTGTGCAACCAGCCGGACGATGTGCGCATCAGCAGCGAGGTGATGCGGATGTTCCGCGCCTACGCCTGGCCCGGCAACTTCCGTCAATTGCACAACCTGCTGCGCACGGCGGTGGCCATGGTCGGCTGCCACGGGGAAATCCAGGTAGAACATCTGCCGGACGACTTTCTGGAAGAAGCCGCTGCTTCCCGGGCCGCAAGCCAATTGGTGCGTTCGCTGCCTGAAGAAGCGCCTACGTGTGTCCTGCCCAGCACCTGCGCGCCAGAGGTGGACGGCCCCGATGCCGGGCGCTTGCAGGACGTGGCTTTGAGCGCGATGGCGCAGATGCTCCGGCTGCACAAGGGGAATGTGTCGGCAGCGGCGAAAGCGCTAGGGGTTTCGCGCAACACCATCTACCGGCGCAAGGCTCAGTTGCCAGCCGATGTGTGGGGCTGACGGGCCAGTGCCCCGTCCATCCAGAGTGGCTCCAGTTCGCGCCATGCGCGCTGCGCATTGAACCCTTGACGGCTGGCGTAACCGGTCCAGCCGGCATAGGCGGGCAGACTGATGCGTTCGGCAAGGGCGCCCTGCCCGCCTGTCTCCATGGCCTGGAGCACGGCGGCTTGCAGGTCCAGCAGGTAAGACTCTGTTTGTTGCAATGATGCAGCCACGCCGCCGCCATCTGTGGCGGTGCTGACCGACGTGCCCACGACCCAGCTTGGAGCCCAGGCGCGCAACTCGCGCAATGCGGCCAGCCATCCACGCAGGCTGCCCTGGGCCAGTTCGGGCAAGCGGTTCTGGTAGGCCATGCCCCCCACCCAGGCAATGCGGTGCGCCGGGTGCCACAGCAGCACGTCATCGGCGCTGTGTGCGGCCCAACTGGGGCCCACCACCAGTGTGTGCCGCCCCAGGGTGAACTGGTCACCAGGGCGCAGGGTGCGGTCTGGCAGAACGATGTTTGTGCCTGCCATGGCCTCGTCGCCCGCGTGAGCGTGCAAGTCTTCCAGGCAGGCCTGGCAGCGGCGGGCCATGACTTGAGCCGTGCCCGCCGTGGCATGGATGTGCAGTTCGCCGCGTTGCTGCGCCTCGGCGAAGGCCGCGTTGGCCAGCACGTTTTCGGCATGGGCGTGGGTGTTGAAAACGGCCCGCACCCGTGCACCCCAACGGCAGGCGACCCACAGCAGCAGTTGCTGGCCTGCGCGCAGGCTGGGGCCGGGGTCGATTACCCAGGCCTCGCCACCGTCTTCAATGACGGTGACGGGCATGACGCGCCCGCCGTTGGCTGTGGTGACTTCTTGCGGTTCCGGTGCCCACACATGCACGCCAGTGGCCAGCGTCTGCCAGCCACCCGGCCCAGGCCACTGGCACGCGTGGGCAGTGGCCTGCCACAACAGTAAGCAGAACAGCGCCCATGGCAAAAAACGCTTCAAATCTGCCCTCCCCCGGGTTGGCTGCACACGGCGCGCAAGCGCTGCTGCATGCCGGGCTCGGACGCCAGATGCCCCGCCGCAGCCCAGTGCCAGCAAGACTTTCCTCCCGGCAGATGGCTGAGCCGCAGGTGCCACTGCCTGGGCCCGTCTGCCGAGCACACGGCGTCAAAACGGCCGTGCACCCAATCCACGGGCACCAGCGCGCGCGCCAGCGCAGGCAAGGCCGCGGCCAGCGAGCCTGGCGCCACACCGGCGCGGCAGCGCAACAGTTGCGCCTGAACGCGGAATTTCTGCCAGAGCGCGCGGTCAGCAGGTGCCGGGGCGGCACCTCGGCGGGCCTGCAAGCGCCTCTCCTGGCGCTGCATGCTGGCCAGGTTGGCTCGGCATTCGGCAGCCAAGGTGTGTTCCTGGCGGGCCATGGCATCCACCAAGGCGCGCTTCGCGCCGTGCATCACCGCCCATGTCTCGCAGGCTTGCCAAGCCCGCAACACCGCGAGCGTGGCGTGACACAGTGTTCCAGAATGTAGCAACCGTGTCACCGATTTGAACAACGCAGGCAGCGTCGTCACGGACGCGCGCGGCCAGCCTGGTGGCCAGGCGCGCCCTGCCCGCCTGCCCGTGTGTGGCTGCAGCACGTTCCACACGTCTTGGCGGCGCAGCAGGAAGGTGCCGCGCAAAACCACGCGCTCCAGCCGGTTGGCGTGCCGGGCCGCGTAGGCCAGGGCCAAGGTGCCACCCCAGGACCCTGCCAGTACCGCCCAGCGGTCTATGCCCAGGTGCGAGCGCAGGCGTTCCAGATCGTCCACCAGCGCTGCCATGCGCTGCCCCTGCTGGTGGCCCCTGGGGCGGCTGGCGCCGCTGCCCCGCTGGTCCATCACCACCACCGCGCAACCTGGCATGGTCAGCGGCGCCAGCAAACCTGGGTGCGAGCCGCTGCCCGGCCCGCCGTGCAGCACCAGCCACACGTGTTCCGCGTGGGCCGGGCCGCACCAGCGCCAAGCCAGCCGGTGGCCATTCACATGCAGCACCCCTGCACGCGTGGGTTGCGGCCAGCGTTCGGGTATGCCCAGGGGGGCTTGGTTGTTGGCACCAATCTTGCGGAACATGGGCGTGGGCAGCGTTGAGGCGAAAAGACGTTGAAGCGGTGTCCACAGTCAGTTTTCGTGCCAACCCATTTTCCACAGGAGACACAGTCATGCAATGGACGACCCCGAGCTTCACCGATCTGCGCTTTGGCTTTGAAATCACGATGTACATCGCCAACCGCTGACCCCTAGGGGTGATTTCAACCCCCATCGCAAGGCGCCCGCAACCCCTTTGCGCGCGCCTTGTCTTTTGAGGAGAGGACTCCCATGCTGATCAAGGTCCTGGGTTCGGCCGCCGGCGGTGGCTTCCCGCAATGGAACTGCAATTGCCCGAACTGCGCAGGTGTGCGCCAAGGCAGCATCCGGGCGAGTGCACGCACGCAGTCGTCCATCGCGGTCAGTGCCAACCGCACTGACTGGCTATTGGTCAATGCTTCGCCGGACATCCTCACCCAGATTGCCCGCACGCCGGAGCTGCAACCCGCGCGCGCCTTGCGTGACAGCGGCATTGCCGCCGTGCTGCTGATGGACGCGCAGATAGACCACGTGACGGGCCTGCTGATGCTGCGCGAGCGCGGCACACCACTGCCTTTGCTGGCCACGCCGGAAGTGCTTTCCGACATTGGCGGCGGTTTCCCGATCAGGAGCATCCTCGCGCATTACTGTGGCACACAGGTGCGGCCCTTGCGCGTCGAGGGTGCTGCATTTGAAGTGCCGCAGGTGCCAGGCATGCGGCTTGAAACGGTGGCGCTCAGCTCCAAGCCGCCGCCCTATTCGCCGTTCCGCGGGCAGCCGCGCCCGGGCGACAACATCGGGTTGACCGTGACCGACCCGCAGACCGGGGCCAAGGCGTTTTACGCCCCCGGGCTGGCCGAGGTCGATGAGCGACTGATCGAGCTGATGAGTGGCTGCGAACTGGTGCTGGTGGACGGCACCTGCTGGCACAACGACGAGATGAAGGCGCTCGGCATTTCACAGAAAACGGCACTGGACATGGGCCACCTGCCGCAAAGCGGCCCGGGCGGCATGATCGAACAGCTGGACCGCCTGCCCGCCACCGTGCGCAAGGTGCTCATCCACATCAACAACACCAACCCCATTCTGCGCGACGACTCGCCGCAGCGTGAGGAACTGGCGCAGCACGGCATTGAAGTGGCCTTCGACGGCATGGAGCTTGCATTCTGAAGGCGAGGAGACAACATGGACATTGCACAAGTTCACCCCCCCCTGCCCCGGCAATCCGTGTGGAGCCGCCAGGAGTTCGAGGCACAGTTGCGCGCCAAGGGCCGCGCGTACCACATCCACCACCCGTTCAACGTTCGCATGAACAGCGGTGGTTGCACGCCAGACGAGATTCGCTGCTGGGTGGCCAACCGTTTCTACTACCAGATCTGCATTCCGCGCAAGGACGCCGCCATTCTGGCCAACATGAGCGACCGTGCCCACCGCCGCCTGTGGATCGAGCGGATTCTGGACCACGACGGCTACGGTGACTACCAAGGGTCGGCCTGCGGCGGCATCGAGGCCTGGACGCGCCTGGGCGAGGCCGTGGGCATTCCCCGTGAAGAACTGTGGTCGCTCAAGGGCGTGGCGCCAGCGGTGCGCTTTGCGTGCGACGCCTACGTGAACTTCGCTGCCCAGGCGCCGTGGCAGGAGGCCGTCTGCTCGTCTTTGACCGAGATGTTCGCGCCGCAGATCCACAAGGACCGGCTGGCCACCTGGCCCACGCACTACCCGTGGATCGAACCCGAAGGGCTGGCCTACTTCCGCAGCCGCATACCGCTGGCCAGCCGCGACGTGGAACACGGCCTGGCCGTGACGCTGGACCACTTCACCACCTGGGAAGGGCAGCAACGGGCGCTGGACATTCTGCAGTTCAAGCTGGACGTCTTGTGGACCATGCTGGACGCGATCGAAAAGGCCTGCCAATGAGCGACACCGCTGCCGCCCTGCCCGCCTGCCCGGCGTTGAGCCGCAGGTTCCGCCTGCAGTTCGAACCCGCGCAGGACCGCTGGGTGCTGCTCTACCCTGAAGGAATGGTGCAGCTCAACCCCAGCGCTGCAGAGATACTGCGCCGCTGCGACGGGCAACGGCCCATCGCCAGCATCGTTGCGGAGCTGGAGCAGGCATTCTCGGTCCAGGGCATTGAATCTGACGTGCGTGCATTGCTGAGCGAGGGACAACGCCGTGGCTGGATCATCTGAAGAAACCCCCGTGGCTCCACCCGGGCCGCCGCTGTGGCTGCTGGCCGAGCTGACCTACCGCTGCCCGCTGCATTGTGTGTTCTGCTACAACCCCACGAACTACACGCGCATCAAGGACGAGCTGACCACCGCGCAGTGGGTGGACGTGATGCGCCAGGCCCGCGCGCTGGGCGCCGCGCAGATCGGTTTTTCCGGTGGCGAGCCGCTTTTGCGCGACGACCTGGTCGAGCTGGTTCAGGCCGCACACGACATGGGCTACTACACCAACCTCATCACCTCGGGGGTGGGCCTGACGGCCGAGCGCGCCAGGGCGCTGAAGGACGCAGGGTTGGACCACGTGCAGCTCTCGTTCCAGGATTCCACGCGGGAACTCAACGACTTCCTCAGCCACACGCGCACGTTCGAGCTGAAGCAGCGCGTGGCCAGGCTGATCAAGGAACACGACTGGCCAATGGTGATGAACTGCGTGCTGCACCGGCACAACCTGCCGCACGTGCGCAAGATCATCGACATGGCGGTGGCCCTGCAGGCCGAATACCTGGAACTGGCCAACACGCAGTACTACGGCTGGGCCTGGGTCAACCGCGACCACCTCATGCCCACCCGCGAAGAACTGCAGGCCGCTGAGGCCGAAGTGACGCGCTTCCGCGAAGAACAGGCCCAGGCTGGACGCACCGACTGCCGGGTGCTGTTCGTGGTGCCCGATTATTTTGAGGAACGCCCCAAGGACTGCATGAACGGCTGGGGGTCGGTGTTCCTGTCGGTGGCGCCCGACGGCGTGGCCATGCCTTGCCACAACGCGCGCGACCTGCCCGGCCTGGCGCTGCCGAGCGTAAAGACCACATCGGTGGCCGACATCTGGCAACGCAGCCAGGCTTTCAACGCCTACAGGGGCGACGCCTGGATGAGGCCGCCCTGCCGCAGTTGCGATGACCGCCACAAGGACCACGGCGGCTGCCGCTGCCAGGCTTTCATGCTGACGGGTGACGCGAGCAACGCCGACCCGGTCTGTTCCAAATCGCCCCACCACGAGAAGATCGTCAAGATCGTGCGGGACGCCCCCCGCAACCGGCACAAGCCCATTCTGTTCCGCAGCGACAACGAGTCGCTGCATCTGCATCGGGCTGGCTGAGCCAGCCCATCCCCTCTCAAGGCTTGGTGCTGAGCACCCACCCCGCCAGCGCCTGCAGCTCCTGGGCCGACAGGCTGGGGTGCGCAGGCATCGGCACGCGGCCCCACTTGCCTTTGGAGCCGTACTGGATCGACTGAACCAGGCTGGCGGCCGCGTCCTTGTCGCCCCGGTATTTTTCGGCCACCGAAGAAAACGCCGGGCCCACGATCTTCTCGGTGGGGGAATGGCACGAATAACAGCCCGACGCCTTGGCCAGGGCTGCCATGTCGGTGGCGAAGGCCGGCGCTGCAAGGGCGGCAAAGAGGAGAAGGCTGGCGGATTTCATGGGAGGTATGTCGAATAAGGCTATGAAAAAAAGGGCCGTCCCGCAGGCCAAATGCCAACCCTGGGGACGGCCCGGCAAAAGCCACCGGGCGCGGTGGCTTACTTCACGAGTTTGAATGTCCAGACGGAGCCGCCCTGCTCCAGGAAGTTGACCTTCTTGGCCACTTCACCGCCCCACAGCGGCACGGCGCCGCCCCAGCCGGAAACCACGCTCACGTACTGCTCGCCGTCCTGCTTCCAGGTGATGGGGGGCGCCACAATGCCGGAGCCAGTCTGGAACTGCCAGACGACCTTGCCCGTCTTGGCGTTGGCGGCCTTGAGGTAGCCTTCAGGCGTGCCCCAGAACACCAGATCGTCCGTGGTCAGCACCCCGCCCCACAGCGGCGCGCTGTTCTTTACTTCCCATTCGATCTTGCCGGTCTTGGGGTTGACCGCGCGCAACGCGCCAATGTAGTCGTCGTTCAGCGGCTTGATGGTGAAGCCCGCGCCCAGGTAGGCGGCGCCCTTCTTGTAGGTGATCGGCTCGTTCCAGATCTCCATGCCCCATTCGTTGGACGGCACGTAGAACAGCCCCGTCTTCGGGCTGTAGGCCATGGGCATCTGGTTCTTGCCGCCCAGGAAGCTGGGGGCCGAGAACACCACATTGCCCTTCTTGCCGTCGCCGCTAGCGGTCGGGTCGCCCGGGCGGTTGTCTGCCACAAAGTTGGGCCGGCCGGTCTTGAGGTCGATGTCGGTGGCCCAGGTGATCTTCTTGACGAAGGGGAAGGCGTTCTGCAACTTGCCATTCTCGGCGTCGATGACGTAGAAGAAGCCGTTGCGGTCGGCCTTGCCGCCCATGCGCTTGCCGTCCATGTCGAAGGTGACGAAC
The DNA here is from genome assembly GCA_966692625.1 of uncultured Comamonadaceae bacterium. Taxonomy (GTDB): domain Bacteria; phylum Pseudomonadota; class Gammaproteobacteria; order Burkholderiales; family Burkholderiaceae_C; genus CAMLOF01. Next base: position 4 of record CBKZAG010000001.1, on the reverse strand, counting down.
TCGT